>JBCCYK010000171.1:0-14423 GCA_039189905.1 Planctomycetota bacterium | reverse complement strand
GTGAATAGCATGTCGCTGCTGCGTCGCCGCCGCCCAGGCGACTTCTTGGCTGCCCGCGCGATTCGGATCGTGCCGCTCTTCCTGATCGCGTTGCTAGTCAACGTGGTCTTGATCCCATTCCTGCCACCGCTGACGGAAGCGGCCGCCCTCAGCACTCACGGCCCGCAGCACCTGATCTCCGCACAAGCCGGCCTCTCGGTCACGCACGTCCTAGCAAACCTGACCCTGATGCCACATGTCCTCGGATACGAGTGCCTCGATCCTGTCATGTGGACCCTGCAAGTGGAGATCCTTTTCTACGGGGTCCTTGCCGGTCTCTTCACCACCGGCGCCCTTCGTCGCCCCGCTGCTGCCTGGGGAACACTCCTCGCGCTCGCCTGGGTCGCCTGTCGTTGGTTGGATGGAAACTCGCCCGAAACGAATGGCGGTTTGATTGCCGTGGCGCGAAGTGTTCGCGCCCTCTTCGTGTTGGATCAAATCCCATTCTTCGCGATCGGCTACTTCCTCTACCGGATCCGCGTTAGCGAACGTGTTTCGTGGTCAGATCTCGGCACGATCACTTTTTCGTTGTTTGTTCTTCATCAGATCGATCACGGCAAGTTCAACCCGATCGCGATCATGCTGATCGCGTGTCTGGTTCTCGCGGCGGGCTACGGGAAGCTTCCCGTGCTTCGCATCAAGCCACTGCTTCTCCTAAGCACGGTGTCGTACCCACTCTACTTACTCCATAACAACCCGGGCAGCTTCCTGATCCACACCTTTGAATCCGTTGGCGTGCCATCGCTCGCATGCGTCGTCGTCGCGATTCTGTTCGCGCTGTCCGTCGCCGTGTTGCTGACGAAGTGGTGCGAAGAACCACTGACCCAAAAACTACGAGCGCGATACACAGACTGGCGCTCGTCCCAAACTTTGCCGCAAACGCAGTGGACTGTCGCGCGATAGTGCTCCGTCAACTCTAAAAAGTCGGGTAGGCATCCTGCCTGCCACCGGGCACGGACGCGGCAAATCGCAGGCTGGAAGCTATGCCACGAGGTCGTACCAAACCTAATATATCAATATCAAATGGTGCCTCGCTGACGCCTCGGGTTATGACTAAACCGACACGCCCCCAAGAGTTTTGGCCAACCGCAGGAAAGTCGAAAGACTTGACGTCTTTCGCTACGCCTATCAGATACGATTCAGCCGCCGCGGAACACTAGTCAACGCCGTAGTGCTCGATCTGAGCCCAATAGTCATCAAAGGCGTCTTCCTCATGGAAGTCCGGGCTGTTGTCCAGGTCGTGACACTCCATGCATCGCTCACGCGCCTTGTCGAGCGGCAATCGCATCGCCTCGCGTAGCGCGAGTTTCGTCTTCTCGTCGACACCACTGCCTTTCACCTCGGCCGCCACATGGGAAGAACCCGGGCCATGGCAGTTTTCACATCCGTTGCCGTGCAGGTGTTCGCTTGCCTCGAGCGACAAGTAGCCGCTCGCATACGGGTAATAGCCCTGGGGATTCCAACCCGTCACGTGACAAGACAGGCATTCGGGGTCGAAATGACGCGCTACGTCGCCACGTTCCCCCGGATGCACGATGTGTTCGGTCGCCTCCGCATGCATGGACCACTTCCAAACATCGAGTGCGTCGGTGTGGCACTCACCGCATTTCTCGGTTCCCACGAATTGCTCACCCGTACGATGCGGGATGGGCTTGAGTCCCAAACCAGACAATCCCAGCTGCTGTAGCTGGCCCTGGTATTCGGCCATCAAGGAACGCATCTCGGGTGCGTCGCCGTACTCATCCGTCAATGGCACCCGACAGTATCGCAGCGGAGCCTCGGCGTAGAGCCCAACGAGCCCCGCGTACATTCCTTTGGCCCCGGTCAAGATCATATCCGTTTTCGTATCCGAGATCCGTTCGGGACGGTAAGTGGGTTCGCCGTAGCCACCTGCGACCACCAGCAGATCAATTCCGTTGACTTGCCGTGCGAGCTCGCGGCCCCGATCCTCATCGCCGAAGAAGGTCACGATGACAAAATCCGCTCGCTCGGATTGCATTTCTTCGACCGCCGACATGGCGGAACGGATTGGCTCCTGGATCTCGATGTCGGGGCTGAGGGGCGAATCGAGAGCTTCCGGGTCTAGGACGCTGCTGACACCGATTCGAAACGCTCCGCGCTCGATCACTCTGGAACGCGGCATGAAGGATGGATCCAGGAGAACCACATTGGCGGATGCGTAGAGCGCTTCCTCTTCCGATTCGGCAAAAGCCTCCTGCACCAGGTCCGTCACATTCAAGCGGATGTCGTCGGGCCCGAAACCAAGACCGACATACTGCATCGTACGCAGCGCTTCAATCGAACGATGAAACTTGATCGCTGCCTGATCACCGAGACGGCGAACCAGATTGCCGGCATCAATGGGCATCAACTCCCATCCAGCATCTCGAAGCTGTTTCATCAGCGTCATGCGGCGAGCCACGCCGCCCTTTTGATTCTCCAGCCCCGTGCAGCCACATGGCTCGATATAGCCATGTTGTTGGCCTGTGACAAACAACGTGATTTCGGGGACCGGCCACTCGCGAAAGCTATCGGGTTCGAGACCCACCAACTTCGAAACGTCAATCATCCCGGCCGCAGGGGGAGCCTCCCCCGAACGCGACGGCTGCGTACCGTCATCCGAGCGATTTCCATCTGATCGCTCCAAGGGCGACGTCGGGCTCAACATCGGCACCTCCCCGTCTGCCTCAAGCTCGTTCTTTTTTGGGCCGGCGTTGAGAACGACACGATCCTCGGGTTCCGTGGCGGCATCTGATATTGGGGGCCGTCGAACACGTTGCATCCGAGGCGACTCTCCGCGTCTGCTCGCATGCTCGGGAAGTCCCACGGGGGTCGGCACCCATTCCGCGACGACTTCCGGACGTGCCTGGGGGGTCGGGATGACTTCAACGCGTCCCAGATCCGACGCCGACGACGCGACGCTCATGTCTTCGGACAAGTCGACATCGTTCAGATCGTCCGCCAGTGGTGCGCGTCCCAAGCCCGACAGCAGCACCAAGGCAGCAGTGGCGACCACCGCAATCGGGATGACCCGCTTACGCCAACAACCGGCGACCCAAGATGAATCAACTCTCACGCAAGCCGTCCCATTTCCCGCTTTGAAACGCCATCGAGTGTTGCACCGCACGAAGGTCCCAGGGAAAGAAGGCACGCGATCTGCCGGAGCAATTCCTTTCCGCAGGACCTTCGAGGCCATCAAGGGCGAAGCGTCAACTCGATCTCTGACACCGACGCTCAGTCTACCGTGGTTCGACGGAGTATTTCACCCTCAATTTCAGCGTCGGGACCTTTGGATTATCCGATTCGATTGGAATGACGGCGTAATCCTCTCGGTCACGGCCCAGCCTTTCCCGACGCTCGGTGCCGGGCTTGAGTGTCAAAATCAGCGGGTACATTTTCATCGTCCCCCTTCCGATTGGCTCGCCCAACTCGGCCGTCAACTCCTCTTCCGGTGAAACCTCACCGACCGATAGTTGCGTCTTTTCACGTTGTTCCCCCTTCAGCACAACGAAGGACCGCGAACTCAAAGCGTCGTCGGCACCCACCTTTCCAAAGTCATAGATGTAGCCCCCGCCGGAGACTCCCATCAGGCGCCCATTGGGCAGCATGCTGATCGCGCCAACGATCCGGCCTGTCACCGCAACCGGAACCCAAAACTGGCTGTCGATCACGTCATCATCCGCCTCGTCATCGTCGACATCAGATTCTTCCGCGATGATCGGGTCGAACGAAACATTGAGGTTCTGGCTGATGGGACCTTGATTCAATCCCGGCTTCAATTTGGCAAAGACCTGAAAACCCTGTTTGGCAGTCGAGTGAACCCCATCGTCCAAACCCGGCTCGAAAGGTTTAACGTCAAATTCTGCCAGATCATTGAGTTGATCATCGGAGAACTGCACCTCGCCAACGGTCACACCCGCTGGGATGTAGCTGAAGATTTTGTAGTCAAACGCAATCGACTCACCCGCAGCGACCTCGCCAAACGTCACCGCATCGGGAACAAGCTGCACCTTCCGAACGACCTGGCCCGAGATTTCAAATCGAACGGCGATGTTCTTGGGATCGTTGGTGATCAACTCGGCAGACTGACCAAACTTTTCGGCATTGGTTTTCACGGTCCATGCCAGCTTCACCTCGGTCGACTCGCCCGGAGCCAAGGTATCTGTTTCCAAGCTCCCGACCGTGCATTTGCAGGTGCTTGCGCCCACTTCGAGCGACAGGTCCGCTTCGCCCACGTTGCGAACCACAAACGTGTGCTCGCCCTTGTCACCCGGTGATGCCACGCCGAAGTCGTAGGCGCGGCCCTGCGGCGTGACGACCTCGGGCATATTCGAATTCCAGCCCTTGGCAAGTTCCTCCATCGCGTTGGCTGCCGTCACTTCGCCACCGACGTCAATCGGACCGAACACGGGCTCGTAGATCCCGTGTCGACTGTGATTCAGACCATAGGCCAGCGCCGTGCCTGCGCAAGCACAAATCAGGCATCCCAACAATGTCTTCATTCCACCACCATTTGAAATAGACCGCGCAGCAAACCAACTAATGCGGGTGAATACGAATCAGACGCCCCGTCGGTTCACGGGCTGGTGGCCTGTCGAGATGCGGTTCGTCAACGCGGCCTCCAGTTTTGGAAAAAAGCATTAACCTTCGTCCAGGATCGCCGCCATCGCGAGATCCGCACGCAGTCGCTGAGACGCGGCGTCGGGCTCCAGTTCTCCGATGGGTATCAGCCAGTGCAACCACAACTGACGGGTGAGTACGCCTCCCGAATCGCCCAATTCGACCGCTCGACGCGCCAGGCGTCTCGACCAATCCATCTGCCCCAGATGCGGCTCGGATCCTGGTATCGCGGTGACCAGCCGCTGTAGCAGCGAATCTGACATCGGGACCCCCGCTCGCTCGCGTTCCTGGACCAACAAGGCCATCTGTGCGATCCAAGCTTGCTGGGTGGGATGCATTGCAATTGCTTCTGCAAGAATCTCGCTGGCCAGATCCAGATCCGACGGGTCGCCGACGAGCTCATACCGTCTCAAAGGTTGCTCGAAAAGCCGCGCCAGCGCGCCGGGATTCCCGAGGGCCTGCTCCCGAGCTTTCTTCAAGGCATCACGCCAATGCCGCTCAAGCTCCCGATCTTTCGTGTCGGCGGTGACGTTGGATGCCACACTGAATTGTGACCAGAGGGCGGCCCGCCAGGACGCAGGCTCCCACGCCAACGGATCGGCCCTTTCCGCTTGGTCGAGTTGTTCCACGACCAAGCGCATCCGCGTTGACGTCATCCTGCCTTGCGCCAGCGTTTGCGCTTCTGCCATCGCCGTTTCGCGATCACGAACAGGCGTGACAACCCATCGATACGCCACCACGCCCATCACGATGAAGAAAGTCGCGAGTCCCAATGAAATGAAACGCCACGGGAAACGGCCTTTTCCGTGGGGACCGTCGGGCACGCGGCTGGGAATCAAAGCATCATCGTGACCGCTCGACCATGCCGTTGAAGCGATCGCCACGAACGTCCATGCCGCCCACGCCAAGCCGGGCACCGTCATGCCACCTGAAAAACTCAGGTGCACTCCCAAACACCCCAAGCAAGCCAGACTCATTTGCACCAAGCGTTCGCGATTCCAAGCCATGGGCCAACGCCACAATCCAATCGCGAAGGCAATCGCCGCAGGAAAAGCAAGCTGCGTGGCCTCGAAGTCAGGGATGGCGCTGCTGCGAATGCCGTCCCACCAGACCAAGGCCCATCCCACCAGCGCGCCCACGGCCAAGGCCCATCCCGACGCTTGGGCTGATCTTGGCAACAATGCCTTCGAAATCGCGACGGCCCCGCTGTCCGCTTCGCGTTCAGAGGCTCCTTCGTCGCTCGCCTTCGACGCGCCTCGCACTATCTGCAAGAGAAACACGATCAGGATCACCAACAAGAGGATGCCTGCATGCCAGCCGCCCAACGCCAGCGTTTCAAACCAGAAGTGATGGGGGTCTGCGATCTCTTCGTGAGCCCAATCGCTTCGGTAACCAGGATAAGCGGTCTTGAAATTACCGGGCGCGATGCCCAGCCAAGGGCGGTCCGCGACCATCTTGAGTGTGGATGCCCAGTAGTCCAAACGAAACCCCAAGGAGGCCGGCACGTCTTGCCGCCAATTGCGGTTACCCCTTAACAACAGGATCCCAAGGGCCAACGGGCAAAGTAACACCGCCATCACGGTCGACGCCCCTGCCTGCGTCGAAAGCCATTGCCGCAAACGCGGGATCCGGTTCCAGGCAAAAACCGTCACGCCGGTGCAAACGAGGGCGAGCATCGCAGCACGACTATCCGTTGCGCGGATGGCCAACAAGGACATGGCCGTGACAGCCAAGAGCCCCAAACGCATCGGCCAGTGTTTCGATTCCCAGAGCGACCCGCCCACCAGCACCGCTGTGATTGCAAGCCAACCGGCCAGCGTATTCGCTAGCGCAAAGGTCGCCGTGGGGCCACCGTCGTACAAACGATTCTCAAACACCATCCGGGCGGCTGAATCCGCCGGCGCGTCGAGTCCCAGTCGAAGCAGTTCCCCGTCCGGATCCGCTTCGTAAATCGCACGCGTCTGCGGCAATGAAATCTTGTCTTGGTGCAGCGTCAACACCGTCAGAAAAACACCCACGACCATCACCACGCGAACCAGCTGGCTCGCGACCACGGGCCACAGTGTCAAAGGGCATTGCCGCAGGAAGCAACGCAGCGTGATCACCCAAGCGGAGCCGACCCACCAAAACCAAAGCGAATTCAACGCGGCACGCTGGTCGCCTCCGATGATCTTGTCGCCCTGTGTGACGCGTCCATGTTCACCCCAGTTGGCAAATACGGAGCAGGTCATGACGCCGGCCAACATCAGAAGCAACGCATCCAACGCCAACGGATGAAACCACCATCGCCGCCAATGAAACTCAGATGCAAACTCCTGTTCCATTCTTTCGCCAGACCATCCCGCCCAAACCAAGCTCGCGAGCACGCAACCCATGGCGACCAGCACGACGCAGAACCAACCCAGTGTTTGGCCCGCGGCCACGTCCGTGGAATCGCCAGGATGATGAATCACCCAGACGCCCAGGCTCGCAATCGTGGCCAAGCAAACAGCGCGACGGATCGCCGTCAGCCACGCCACTGGGTCGACTCCAGAATGGCGATCAACGTGATCATGCAGCCCACGATCCCCAGAACCGTCAAGGCTTGCAAAACCGTCACGTGGGTCAAAAGCAGGGCGGATAAACCGCAGGTCAATGTGATCAGATGCACCGTTGCTACCGCAGCCACCCGGCTCAAGCCCATGTCGACCAGACGATGCGACAGATGACTGTGGTCGCCCAGGAACGGGCTGCGACCCTCGCGGATGCGAATCCAAAGCACGGTGGTCATGTCATAAAGCGGAACCACCATGGCACAGAGCGGAGCCAACACCGCATGGGGTCGCGGGCCTTCGTCACCGTTGCCGCCCGCATACGTCGCCATCAGCATCGCCACGGAAATCAAGAATCCAACGAGATAGCTGCCACCGTCGCCCATGAAGATTCTCGCGGGCGGGCGATTGTGGATGAGAAAGCCCAAGATCGCGCCACCCACAATGCACAATAAGGCTGCCACCAACAACTGAGGTCGGTCGGACCCGGGATCCGGAGTCGTCATCATCACGGCGGCCATCGAAAACGCAATGATCGCCGCAACGCCACCAGACAGCGTGTCCATGTTGTCGAGCATGTTGAACGAATTGATCACTGCCACAATCCAAAGCATCGACAGAAGCGTTGTGAGCCAGCCCGATGTCAGGTACGCCGTCAGGCGAATGTCCAAACCCTCGACAACGGCAAAGGCAACACCAAACTGAACTCCCAACCGCAAGACGACGGGAAGCCCGCGCCGGTCATCCCACACTCCCAAGGCAGTCAGCACGGCGCCCGCCGCAATGATGGCCCAGATCGCACCCATTCGCGCATTCACACCCGGTGCGTAAACGGCCGCCGTCTGCAACCAGGTTTCCGGCAACCATGAGAACCACCCCGAGACGGGAAGGGTCACGCCCTGTTGTTCCCCAGAAACGCTCGCCAGCGGCAGGGCCGCCAGGGATGCCAGCGTCACCGTGACAAGAATCCCGATGAAGATCCCAACGCCGCCGCCCAGTGGCGTCGGCGCCGCATGACTGCTGTTCCCACCCGGTCGGTCCAGCAAGCCCAATGTCCGGGCGAATTTCCGAATCGGAAACAAGGACAACCAACTGATCGACATGGCAAACGCCGCTGCCGCAATCACCAATAAGAACGTGGGCTCCATACGCCAGAGTCGCTCAATCGTTCCTGGACAAGCAGGCATTCCTGGACAAGCACGCGTTCCCGACCATGCGGGCTCCAGGTTTCGGACGCCAAACCATCAGCAAGCCAAGGCGAAGATCGGACTTGGGATTCAACAAACTCGCTCGCACGACGTGACCCGTTAGAAAACCAATTCAGCTGCGTAACGCCGCGACCAACCCGTCGCGAAAACCATCCGCAGCAGCTAGTGTACGCTGCCAACCGTGTTTTGGTGCGGTCGCTCCAGGTTCCGCCCAGCACACTCCACGTCATCCTGGCTAGTGCGTTGTCCACAATCTGAACGAAGCACGATGGCCGCTTGAATCCGTCCGTTGTCATGCCGATTCAATGCCTGATCAGTTTTGGAAGTAACCTCGGTGACCGTCACGCCGTGATGGCAGACGCCGCTCGACTGGTTGCCGACTCGGGTATCGTCTTGGAGTCGCACTCGGCTGCGGCTGGACAACCGACGTGTGACGCTCCCTTGGGACTGCGTACCAGCCGCCTTTACGAAACGCCTCCCATCGGTGGACCTGGCGGACAGTCCCCGTTTCTTAATGCGGTTGCCGCCTTCACCACCGAGCTCGCCGCTGCCGAGGTCTTGGATCACCTGCAAAGGATTGAGTTTGAGCTCGGGCGGCAGAGGCTCGCCCGCTGGGGGGCCCGAACCATCGATTTGGATATCGTTCTCCACGGACGTTTGGCAGGCCCGGCCCTGAAGATGGGTCGCCGTGGCCTGATCGGCGGTCGAGGGCCGGCTGGATCCTCCAGAGCCCTGGTCTTGCCGCACCCGCGTTACACCGCCAGACGATTCGTCACGCACCCTGCCTGTGACGTGGCAGCCGATTTTTGCGACCCCCGCTTTGGCTGGACGCTTCAGGAATTGGATGACCACCTGGCTGACAGCGTCCCGTCGATGTGTCTGATCGGTGGCGAGCAAGCGGTGCGGGAACAACTGCTGCACCAACTGGGCGAATCTCACGACATCTTGGTCTTCGACTCCGCCCCAGCCGTCGACGCGGCTCCCAATCTTCCCTGGGTCAGCGGATCCATGCCCGAGCTCCCCCTTCAAGGCCAGACTGAACGAATGCCGTTGGACGGCAGAACGTCGAACACCAGCACAGATGCGAGCGCCAAAACAGGTACCTCGTCAAGCCGATTGCCCCATGCCCTGCCGCGGCTGATCGCGCGTATGCAACGAACGACTCCGGACGAACGCTGGCCCGCACCGCATCAGATTTGGCCTGACAGCTGGTCGTGGCCGGAATATCGGCTCGAGGTCGATGACCTTGCTTGGGCGGTCGGCGAAATCGCCTCCGCGATGGATTCCATGCAATGCGAACTCGATCCCGTGACCACGGATGGGAATTGGTGGCGTTAGAAGCCCTAGCAAATCCCACGCCAGGACGCTAACCTGAGCGGATTCATGACGAAATGCTTGCGGCCAGCCACGCGCGCCAATCGTCCTAGACCCCTTGCCTTGTTCCCCCTTGCTTCCTCTCTCTCCCACGTTCAGCTTGACCATGTACGCCATCATCGTTGACGGGGGACGCCAGTATCGCGTCCAACCTGGTATGGAAATGGATGTCGATTTTCGCGATGTCAGCGAAGGTGAAAGTCTCACATTCGAAAAGGTGCTGGCGGTCGGGGGAGATGAGGGCATTCAGCTTGGCACACCGACTCTTGACGGGGCAACGGTGAAGGCATCCGTGCTGGGTGTGCACAAAGATGATAAGATTTACGTGCAAAAATTTCGTCGTCGGAAACACTCCAAGAAGCGGACCGGCCATCGGCAAAAGCACACACGCGTGCGGATTGAGGAAATCGCCGCCGGCTGAATAAGCGGTCGCCCGATTTCCGTGTTGATCGTGTTCACCTGGTGATGTCGTCACTGCGGGGCCTTTGCGATCCGAATGAAACCACGCGGGAAGGTTCGCGCGACAATGTGGCGGGCTTCACTAGAATAGGGTGGTTTCCCTTGTCGGCTCGCCACGCGAGCGTTTGCAAAGGGTGGAGACTCTTTTGCCGAGATACGGTGTGCCGCGCCGCGACTGAGAATGTTCCGATCGTGACATTTGCCACGCTTTCCTAATGTTGCCGCTCTATGCCGTTGCTTCATCTGGACGATTTCCGCCTGGGTGCCATCATCGGTGTTGGCACGGTGGGGACCATCTACGATGGATACGTCCGCGACGACATCGAGGTCAGCCCGGCTGCCGAAGCGATTCGCGATGAAGATCTGGCGATCAAGAAGCTCCATCCCTCTGTTTGCACGGACGAACTGGTCAATTCTCGTTTCCGGCGTGAAATGACCATCCTGGAGCGACTCCAGCACCCTCATATCATTGGCTATTTCGGTGGCGGAGCCGTTGGAACCGAGCTGTTCTATGTGATGGAACGCCTCGATGGAGGCACCATCAAGGATTACATCCACGAAGGCGGTCCGATGCGATGGCCCGTCGTGGTCGATGTCGCGCGGCAGGTCTCTTCCGCGCTTCAGTGTGCCCACAATCACGGTGTCATCCATCGTGATTTGAAGCCTGGCAATCTTTTTCTGACGCGCGACGCGCAGGTCAAATTGGGAGATTTTGGCATTGCCCGTGATCTCCACGATTCGGATCTCACAGAACAAGGTCTCACCGTCGGCACCCATGCGTACATGGCCCCGGAACAAATCACGGGCGATCGCGTTTTATCCGGCCACGTGGATCTCTATGCCTTGGGTTGCGTTCTCTTCGAGATGCTCACAAAGCGAAAAGTCTTCTTGGGTGACAATTTTGCTCAGCTGTTCGAACAGCACCTCAAAGAAGAGCCGCCATCGGTTCTCGATTTCATTCCCGATTGCCCGCCTGAACTCGATGAGGTCATCCGTCAGTGCCTGGCAAAGGCGCCCGAAAGCCGTCCCTTCAACGCGCGAGCCGTCCAGGGTGTGATGATTCAGATCGGAGAGCGTTACGGACTCGGTGACGATCTGGAAGACGGTGTCGCTGAGCGGGTCGCCACGCCCAGTGATCCCAAGACACAGGGTTTCAAACGCGATGTGGCCGCATCGGAGGTGACGCTCAAGGGCCGCCAGATGCTCCAGCGACAGATCGAGGCTCGGATGGGCGGCGGAGCGCGCCCCCCCATCGACAGCAAACGCATCCTGATTGTTTTCGTCGTTTTCCTCATCGCCATCGTGATGAGCATTCTCGTGGCGAGCCAACGTGGCCAGTAGTGGCCCTCCCCTTTCACCTGCACACCGGAATCACCATGACCGACCGATCCCCATCGAAATCTCTCGTCCTAAGCACCGCAATGCTGGGCACCCTCCTGATGGCCCCCACGCAACTCGTCCAGGTCTGCGAAGCGGATGAAACCACCAACAATGAGAAGACAAGCGTGACAGAACCCATTGGCTACTTCCTCGGCGTCTCGGTCGGCCAATCGTTTGCCAACCAAGGCTTTCAATCGGACGACTTTGATATTGCGGCCCTCAGCAAGGGCATTGCCGACGCTTTCGCCGGCGGCGAACTGGCTCTGACGCCCGATGAACTCGCAGAAACGCAGGGCAAGATCACCGCGCTGCTGCGGAAACGCCAACAGGAAAGAACTGAGAACAAAGTCACCGAAAGCAAGGCATGGATGACCAGGAATGCCGACGCCAAGGACGTGAAGAGCTTCCCGAATGGCTTGCAGTACAAAGTGCTCAAATCAGGCAAGGGAGAATCACCGGCTGCCGATGACACGGTGAAGGTTCACTACACCGGAAAACTGACCAACGGAAAGGTGTTCGACAGTTCCGTGCAACGCGGCCAGCCGGCTAGCTTTCAGGTCAATCGTGTCATCCAGGGCTGGCAGCAAGCCCTTCAGGAAATGAAGGTCGGCGACAAATGGATGCTCTATATCCCGCCGGAGCTGGGATACGGCGCTAGCGGAGCTGGTGAGGACATCGGTCCCCATGAAGTGCTCGTCTTTGAAGTCGAATTGCTCGACATCCTTTGAGCCTCGCCAGCGCCGATGCTCGTGTGAGGAAGGACGCTCCATTCCCACGCTCATGAGTGCTTGAGCTTGTTCACAGGCGGGTCGCGCGTGAGCTGATGCCATCGAGATGCGTGGCTGGACGGGCCACATCTGAAGGAGCCGCGGCCGGCGGGGATGCGGTTCCACTCTTGTGAATAGTCCGCCGGCTTTCGTACACCACGCTCAAGATATCCCAGGAATCGTGCGCTCGCGGTGCGTTCCAACGGGGTTTCACGGTGTCCCTTTCCACGCAAGAAATCGTTTTGGTCGTCCTTGAGCGACGCTTCCGGTCCAAACGCGCCCCATGAAGAACCGCCCCATCGTGAAACACGATCGGGCGGGAACGCTCGCGCTGCGCGCGTCGCGCGGGCGAATCGACTTCTCGTCGCCTGCGTTTCGCTTTTCCTGGCGTTTTCGGGGAACACGCTTGCTCAGGAATCGGCGTTTCCTCAGCCCGCGCGGAACGGGTTCCCCCAACCCGCCGATCGACCAGGGCTTTCAGTCCAAGGCACTTCGCTCCATCAAAAACGCTGGGCGGACCACGATGTGAGCTACCTGCGCGGCGAGTGTGTCTTGGAGCACGACGGTCAACGGTATCGCTGTGCGGAAATCCTGATGTCGGTGACTGGAAGCGGTCGCGACTTAACAGCGCACGTGTTGATGTCGGCCGTCGAACTGGGCGACGGGCGAACGACACAGAAACCCGTCGTGACCACGCTGGCCCTCAGTGACGTCCCCAGGATCCAATCCGATCGCTACACGAGATGGAAAGAACCACCCTCAGGTTGGTTGCCCCGCATCGGCATCCACGCAACCGATTCGTCGCCCGACCCACAATCACGGGCGCAATCGGCCGTCGCCCCGGTGATTGCCCAGGTGGCCTTTGAGCAATCCACGAACTCAACCGAACTGACACCGCCGCCTCTGGCGGTCACGTCACCCGGCCAGACGCTTCCGTCGATGGGCATGGTCTTGCCGATGGAGAACACACGTCAGCGCGCACCCAGCGGCGAGTCGGTCCTCGCAACACCGGTGCAATCGTTTGCACCGCCGGTGGACGGCACCACGCTGCCCGGCGGGCCCTCCCTCAACTCTCAGCTGCCGCCGCCCGACACGGTCTCTAACGATGCGGGCGTCAGTGGAGCCCAGTTCTTCATTGGCGATGGGACTCGCTCGCTTGATTTCTACGGGCGCGGCACCACTCAGCCACCCAACCTCAGCATCCCCCTCAGCGCGGATACGACCGAATCGATCGTCATCGCGCGAGGCGGCGTGACGGTCGTCGTTCGCGATGTGACCGCGCGTCTGCCAAGCGGACCCTTGATGTCTTTCGGTGACGTGTCGCTTTCCGCAGACCGCATCGTGGCGTGGGTCCCACCCATTGGCCAAGTCCTGCGAGGCGATCAATCGCTCAGTGGCATCGAAGGGGAGATGTACCTGGAAGGCGACATCGTGTTCCGGCAGGGTGACCGTGTGATCTACGCGGATGCCATGTACTACAACGCCGAACGCGAAGTCGGCGTCATCCTGGAAGCCGAGGCGGTCGCCACGGTTGACGAGTTGCATGGCGTTGTCCGCCTTAAATCCGAAGTCATGAAGCAGGTCGCCAGCGGCAACTTCGTGGCCTTCAACGCGGCCGTCACCACCAGTCGAATGGGAGTGCCGCGATATTGGTTGCAGAGCAATCGTTTGGAACTGTTTCAACGTCCCATCACAGTCGCCGATGAAGTCACGCAACAACCTCGCTTGGACAGTGAATCCTATCTGAGCAGCCGAGGTAACTTTGTCTACCTGGCAGGATTCCCCGTTCTTTATTGGCCCACCTTTCGTGCGCCCCTGCAGCGTCCCACTTTCTATCTTCGGGGCGCGCGGCTGGAAAACGATGACATCTTTGGAACCCAGGTTCTGTTGGAATGGGACACATTCCAGCTACTCGGACTGACCAATCCTCCTGCGGGGGTCGAGTCGGTTCTGCTTACCGACTATTTGTCCGAACGCGGTCCCGCGATTGGAAATCGAATCACCTGGGATCGAGCCAACCTGTTTGGATTTGGTGGACGCGCCGT
>JBCCYK010000170.1:0-14448 GCA_039189905.1 Planctomycetota bacterium | reverse complement strand
CGGAGAACACGGCAACTGTCGCCGACTTCGCCGAAGTCGGGTGAGCGCAAACATCCCGCGCACGGGCATCACGCGTCCGCTCGGGCCAGCAGACACGCCACGTCCGTGCGCCGAACCGCGTTCGGAGAACACGGCGACTGTCGCCCACTTCGCCGAAGTCGGGTGAGCACAAACATCCCGCGCACAGGCATCACGCGTTCGTTCGGGCGACTCGACACGCCATGTCCATGCGCAGAACCGCGTTCGGAGAACACGGCAACTGTCGCCGACTTCGCCGAAGTCGGGTGAGCGCAAACATCCCGCGCACGGGCATCACGCGTCCGCTCGGGCGACTCGGCACGCCATGCCCGTGCGCAGAACCGCGTTCGGGGAACACGGCGACTGTCGAGGCGGATCACATTCACCTTGCTGAGGTCAGCCACCTTGCCACGCGCGGATTTGTTTTGGGCGGCCGATAGCATCCGTCAACGACTGCCACGTGTCGGCCGTTTCCGCGAGCACCGTTTCGGCATCTCGGCCTTGCAGGACGCAGGCGCGAACAGCGTCATCCAACGCGGATTGATAGCGAGGCGCGTCGATGATGCGCAAGGCACTTGCCACGTTCGGGAGGGACCACTGAGACCGCAAAAACTCACCATAACCGGGCGAGGTCAAACTGCCGGAAGACTCGAATGCGGGTGCGGACCTGGAAACCATCGCATTGACTTGGCGATAAAGGCCTTCGCTGCCCTCGCCGCCTGTGAACCACCTGAGAAACTGATTCGCAGCAGCGGTTTGGCGGCAGGCCGAAGAGATCGCCACGGCAAGCGAATGCGACAGGGAAACCGAACGACGCACGGGTTCCGTCGAAGTCACCTCCGGCACGCCGATTGGCAAACGACGAAGCCGAGTCGCCGTGCTGGAAGGATCCAGCGTGTCTTCTTCCGTAAACACGACAGGAGGGCATCCAATTCCAAACAGGAACCGTCCGCGCGTCACATCGCGCCAGACTTCACCGGGTGTTTGCTGACGCGATCGATAGAGCGTCGCCGTCTCCGCCATCTGTGCGAGCGCCTCGATGTAGGGAGGCGTTGCCAGCAACGGTTCCAACGTTGCGCGGTCAAACAACCAGGAGGAACGAATCGAAGTCACCAGCCGCGCGAAATAGCTTTCGGCCGCCCAGCCTGCGGCAAGCGGTTCAGACGCACGGCCGTCCACGTCCTTCACGGCATCATGGTAGGCCGACCAGGTGACGCTTCGCCCCGAGCCAGCGTCGGTCGATTCCGAACCACTGGCTTCCACCGGTTGAAGCCTGTCAGGCGCATCCTCGCCAACCAGCAACGCCAGCTGATGGCCCCCGATCGGAATCATACAGGTCGTTTCCCCCCACTGCATCAGACTGCGGTGAAAGACGGGAATGGAACGCCCGTGTGCTTTCAGCTCTGCAAGCGTCTTCTCAGCAAGCGGCAGCAAGCCGATGGACTCCGCCAGCGTTCCCGTCATTGAGACGGGGAAAACGACCACGTCGGTCTTCTTTGCTGCATCGATCCATTCGTCCATCACGGAACCGATGCGGGGATCTCGTATCTCGATCACCAGCATCTGTTCACTGACACTCCCCCAGGAACGACGAAGCGTGTCCGCATCTTCCTCTGAGCCGCCCCACAGAACGCGTAACGGCACGCTGGCCTTGGAAGCCGATGGCACTCTCGATGTCGCGTCGGTCTGTGATGGACGGCACCCACCAACCATGGACGTGAAAGCACCCACGCTGACGGCGGCAACGGACCGAAGCGTGCCGCGGAGCACGGATCGACGGTCCAAACGCATCGCCGGTTGCTGACCGCGACTGGAAACGCGACCGCTTTCCATGGACGATGGGTGGGACATGCGTTGGGCTCACGGCCGCGACGGGAGGAGAAGGATCGGGAAGCAAAAACCGCAGCAAGGTGCAGGGCCCTCTGCTTGGTTTCGTCTCTCGCTACGTGGTAGAGTGCGACGGAGTTCGGCGGGTTCCGCCGCCCGTTGAGCAGGCAGGCTCCCGCGCGTCACGCGGTCTTGCTCGCTTGGTTCGCAGTCTTCTCGTTTGAATCGTGGCATCCATGGCGTACTACATTGGAATTGACGTTGGTACGAGCGGCACGAAGAGCCTCTTGATCGACGACACGGGGCGGGTCTTGGCCGAAGCTGACGCAAGTTATCCGATGGAACAACCTCGCCCGGGTTGGACGCAGCAGGACCCGGAACACTGGTGGCAAGCAACCGTCAAAACAGTCCGCAAGGTCATGCGGACTACCAAGATCGACAAGAAAGACGTTTCCGCCATCGGGCTGTCCGGTCAAATGCACGGGTCGGTTTTCCTAGACAAGAACGATCAAGTGATCCGTCCGGCGATCCTTTGGAATGATCAGCGGACCGAAAAGCAATGCGATGCGATCACCGAGGCCGCAGGTTCGCGAAGAGCGTTGATCAAAATGGTGGCCAACCCGGCGCTAACGGGATTTCAAGCCCCGAAGATTCTCTGGTTGCGAGACCAGGAGAAGAAGCACTTCCAATCCTTGGCCAAGGTCTTGCTTCCCAAAGACGACATTCGAAGGCGTCTCACCGGCGACTATGTGACAGAAGTGAGTGACGCCAGCGGCACACTTTTGCTGGACGTGGTCAAACGCAAGTGGTCGACCAAGTTGCTTGACAAGCTGGAACTCGATCCCGACTTGCTCCCCAGGGTCGTCGAGTCAGAAGATGTGACGGGAACGCTGACAACGGAAGCAGCCAAGGCTTTGGGTTTAACAACCACCTGCAAAGTCGTCGGCGGTGCGGGTGACTGTGCCGCAGGCGCCATCGGCAACGGGATTGTCAAAAAGGGCTTGTTGAGCACCTCCATCGGTACCAGCGGTGTGATGTTTGTTCATGCCGACGAGCCCAGCGTGGATGCGGGCGGTCGCTTGCACACCTTCTGCCACGCCGTTCGCGGTAAGTGGCACATGATGGGAGTGAACTTGACCAGCGGGGGCGCTCTGTCGTGGTGGGTTGACAACGTTTGCCGTGGTTTGGCGGGCGTCTCGGACGCACGCCGCTACGATGCCCTCACCGCGGAAGCAGCCGACATCGCCGCCGGAAGCGGTGGCCTCGTTTTCTTGCCGTACTTGAACGGCGAGCGAACTCCCCACGCCGATCCCTCCGCGCGAGGCAGCTTCGTCGGCATGAATTTGACCCATGATCGCGGGGCGATGACACGCAGTGTGATGGAAGGCATCACGTATGCACTCCGTGACAGCTTGGAGATCATCAAGTCTCTGGATGTGCCGGTCCGTGAGATTCGCGCCAGCGGTGGGGGCAGCAAGAACGCGTTGTGGCGCCAGATGCAAGCCGATGTCTTCGGCAGTAAGATCACGACCCTGGCCGTCGAGCAAGGACCGGCCTATGGCGTCGCGCTTCTCGCGGCTGTTGGCGACGGAGCCTACCCTTCGATCACCGCGGCCTGCAAAGCAACGATGGAAGTTGCATCAACCACGACGCCCGATCGAGCGGCGCGAAGGCAGTACGATCAACTGTTCCCGATCTACCGCGAACTCTACGGCAAGTTGAAAGACAGCATGCACGCCTTGGCCGCGCTTTGACACCAGCAAGCGATAACAACCAATGATGGTGCAACAGAACTTGATCACACGCGTTCTGGGAATCGCCCTCTCGGCCATCTTCCTCTCGAATTCTTGCTTCTTCTCGAATTCTCATGCGGCGGAACAGCCGAAGACGAGCGGCGATCTCCCCAACATCGTCCTGCTCATGGGGGACGATCACGGCTGGGAGGAAACGGGCTACAACGGTCATCCGGACGTGCAAACGCCCGTTCTCGATGAGATGGCCGGGAGCGGCTTGCGGCTCGATCGATTTTACTCCGCCCACCCCTCCTGTTCGCCGACGCGCGGCAGTGTTCTCACCGGAAGACACCCCAATCGCTACGGGACGTTTAGCCCTGGCTGTTCCTTGCGTCCCGAGGAAATCACCATCGGCGATTTGCTGGGCGAGGCTGGCTACCTGCGGGGGCACTTTGGGAAGTGGCATGTCGGTACCGTCAAATCCGGTTCACCGACCAACCCCGGTGCCATGGGATTCGATCGTTGGGTTTCGCACGATAACTTCTTTGAACTCAACCCGCCCCTGTCCATCGACGGCGGGCCTCCGGTCATCCACCAAGGCGAAAGCTCCGAGGTGGTGATCAACCACGCGATGGAGTTCATTCAGCAAGCCAAGGCTCAACACAAACCGTTCCTCACCGTAGTTTGGTTCGGGTCGCCTCATGAACCGTACAGCGGATTGCCAAGCGACCTGGCCCTTTACGACCATCTGCCAGAGAAGTATTCGGATCGGGCACCCGTGAGACTGACCTCCAACAAGACCGGGCAACGAGTCCAGCGCCCGCTCGGCGAAGTCTTGCGTGAACGCTACGCCGAGATCACAGCGATGGACCGTGCGATCGGCATGTTGCGAGATTTTCTAGAACGTGAACAACTGCGCGACAACACGCTTGTGTGGTACTGCGGCGACAACGGCACGCCACCGAGTGGCGTGTTGGCGTCCCCGTTGCGTGGCCGAAAAGGACAGGTCTACGAAGGCGGCACGCGTGTGCCCGCGGTCGTCGAATGGCCGGCGCGGATTCGCTCGCCGCGCGCGAGCACCTTTAACGCGGTCACCAGCGACATGCTTCCCACGCTCTGCACACTCGCGGGGACGTCCGCGCCCGCGGACCGCCCCGTCGACGGGATCGACCTTGTGCCGCTCCTCAATGGCAACCTGGACCAGCGTCCTAGCCCCATCTTTTTCTGGCAGTTCACCAACAAGTCGCCGCGTCAGGCGAAGCCCTGGATCGATCCCAAGTGGCAGCAGGGCACCATGCCTTTGGTGAAGCTGATGGGAGGCATTCCAACTCGCAACTTTCGCAACGACCATCATCCCGAGATCGTTGACGCGGATTACAAAGGCCCTCGGGTCATGCGCGGCAATCGCTATAAGCTTGTCATTCACGAGCAGAAGGGCTCCAGCACTGCCAACGTCGAACTGTTTGACCTCCGCCAGGATTCTGCCGAATCAACCAACCTGGCGGACAGCAAACCGGCCCTTGTCAACACGATGCGAACCGAACTCCGCAGCTGGCAGCAGTCGGTTCTCAACAGCCTGACCGGCGCTGATTACGGGAAACGTTCCACGACCACGACATCAGAACGGTGACGGCGTAGCACGAGGCCGGCTTCCGATCGGGTGAGCCGGTTGTCATCATCACGATGGTCCCATCTCGCGGTAGACTGTGCCACGAACTGTACCGATCCGCTTCTTCTGGCACATGCCACCTCGCGAGCGTCCCTTTGATGCCCTTCGGCCACGAACTTCCTTGCCGCTGTTCCTCGTACGCGTTCTTGAAGAGGGCCTGCTGGCTCGCGTGCATCAGCCAGTTCTTGCTGGGGACCAGCATATTCGTCGCACGTTTGACATACGCTCAAGACGACATGCGTCAGGCAGCCCACGCCTCAACAGATCGTGATGGCGGGAGTGTCGATGGCCTGACGAGTGATGGCCCGGATGGGGATGCACCCCCTGATCATGCCGAATCCCCGACGAGGGTGTCCTTTGGGCCAGCGGGTGTGCAGCGATTCTCACCAGGCGGTTGGTCTGCGTTGTCGGTGGCGGGGGTGAATCCAAGCGATCACGATACGGAGGAGGTCGTGTCGTTTTCGATTGCCGATGATCCTTCGTTGCAGTATTCGAGACGCTTCTGGTTGCCAGCCGAGTCAAAACGAATCTGCTGGCTTCCGATCCAGGTGCCGCCAGACGTGCCTCAGCAAGGGCCGACGCTGCCGCTTTCGATGATCCGGATTCATGACCGCGACGGACGTGAAAGCCTTGCCGAGAATTTGAACGGGGAACCCGTTCAAGAACGCTCCGTGATGCTGACACCGACGGAGGTGAACACGGCGTTGGTTGTGAATTCCGCCGATCTTGTGCTGCCACCCGTGTCGCCTGACCGACCGCTCGATGCAGTCCGGTCGGCGGAAGACGAGTTAGTCAAGTTGATTCTTGCGGCACGCGATCAGGTCATACAAACGCCCCAGTATCTTCCGCTCATCGCGCTGCGTTCTCCCTTTATCGCTCCCAGCCACGAAAGCCTGCACGAGCTTGACCAACTGATCATCGCGGGTGATCACCTGCGCGAAGACACCACCGGGATCGAATCGGTCCGTCAGTGGGTTCATCGAGGTGGTCGGCTCTGGATCATGCTCGACCGCGCCGCGCCAGATCTGGTTGAGGAACTGATTGGTCACCAAGTTGGCTTCACAGAGATCGACCGCATCGAGTTGAATGAGTTTGAGTTTCAGTTTGCCGATCGCCAGCCCACACCCAGCGATCAAACGGAGAGTTGGTCGTCAGAGACCCCCGCCACGCTAATCCGTGGCATCGCGGACGTGGATGAGGTAGCACTGCGGATCAACGGTTGGCCCGCTGCAATGTGGCAACAAGTTGGCCGTGGCGAAGTCTTGCTAACCACGCTGGATTCGCGGGGCTGGCTTCACGCCGATAGGAGGCCGACGCTCGCGATGCTGCAGATCGCAGGCCGTTTTTTTGAGACGCGTGATTATCCGCTCCAACACACCGCGTGGATGAAACCGATCTTGGAAAGCGAGATCGGCTACGAAATCCCGGATCGTCGACTCGCGGGCGCCGTGCTGAGCGCGAATGCAGCGACCGTCTTTTTGACGGGCGTGTGGTGGATGCGAAGGCGTCGTTTGGAGCGAATGGCTGTGTTGATTCCGATCTCAGCGGTGCTCACCGCCGGGACTCTGTTTTGGATTGGGAGTCGCCAAACCGCGTCGGTTCCATCCACGGTTGCAACGGGACAGATTGTGGAGGTGCTACGCGGTGACGACCGCCTGAGTGTTTCATCACTCCACGCGGTTTACACCCAAGACGAGGATGCGCAGCGTTTGTCTTCGTCAGGCGCCACGCTGATCCAACCCGAGTATCAACCGACTGGCGAAACGCGACGCGTCCGCTGGGACGACTCGGGACACAGTCGCTGGCTGGGAAACTCCCAGCCGCCCGGCGTTGTGAGACCGTATCAATCATCGACGATTCAACCTGCCCATCCTCCGATTCGCGTCCGCGGATCCTTCGATTCATCAGGATTCTGCGGGAACATCACGGGACTCGATCCGTTGGCGTGTGAAGACGTGGTGGCCTTCGCCAAGACGGGCGTCAGGAGTGCTGTTTCGGTCGACGCGACGGATCCACAAGGGGCGTTGCGGTGCCGTGTCGGTGACCTGCTGCCCAAGAATCGATTCGTGGCGGGCTCTCTGGTCTCTGACGAGCAACGTTTGCGTCAAGGCCTCCTACAGAATCTCTTCGCCGATCGGCTCTCTCCGCCATTCGGAAATGAAAGTGGGCTGTTGCTATGGACGAAGCCTTTTCCAACCGATGTGGAAGCCACTCCGTCGTTCCAGACGCGTGGGATGGCTCTTGTCTCAATCCCAATCGAATTCGTCCGGCCGGCACCTGGGACGGAATTTGTCGTCCCGGCCACGTTCATTCACACCGGGCTCGCGACTGACGAAGGCGGCTTCTCACTCGCTTACAACCCCCAGACGGGAGAATGGTTGGACGATCTCACCGAGGGACAAGTGACCGATCTGTTGTTTACGTTTCCTGAGTCTTTGCAAGGCATGGATCTGCAACGAGTCGACGTGAACATCAAGATCACTGCCCCCCAGCGAACCCTCATCATCCAGTGCCAGCAGGAAGGCTCCCTCCAACCCGTTTATGAGTCTTACAGCCCGACCGGAAACGTCCGCTTCGCGATTGAACGTCCGGAATGGTTGCAACAGCGTGCCGAGGGTGGTTGGTGGATGCAGGTCGGCGTCACCGGGCGCAATCAGCAGACGGAGCAGAGTGCGAACGGGCCAGCAGGGGATGGCAGCTTCGCTGTTGACCGTATGCCGCCCAACGCTTTGCCATCACAAGAAAAGGAAAACGCCACGTGGACGATCGAATCGGTCAGCATCAGCGTCGTCGGAAGAATCGAGGCTTCGTGATGAGATGCCTCCGTTGCGATCTTCGTTCGCGAACAAGCCCACCTCAGAGGGCGTTTCAAAAAGGGGTCTGACCCTTTGGAAGCCGATTCAAATGTTCGAAATGGTCACGTCGGGATAGGGTCAGACCCCTTTTTGTAACAGTCTCTCAATCAACTCTTTCCATCACAGATTTTACAGGCAAACCGTGACAGACTCGCATCCCGTTGTCGAAACGGTCAACCTCACCAAACGCTATGACGACTTCACCGCGCTCGACTCGTTATCGATCCGGGTTGAAAGCGGCCAAATTCTGGGCTTCATCGGTCCCAATGGGGCGGGGAAAACAACCACGATCCGAATCTTGGTCGGCTTGCTCAAACCCACCAGTGGATCGGCTCGGATCGCTGGCGCCGATTGTTTGACGGAAGCGCGAAAGATCAAGCGGCTGGTTGGGTACATGCCTGACGACTTCGGCAAATACAACAACATGCGGGTCAGCGAATACCTGGATTTCTTTGGTGCGGCCTACGGGATCGAGCGTCGTGCCCGAACTCGACGCATCGACGAAGTACTTGAGATCGCGGGCGCCACGTACATGAAAGACCTGTTCGTTGACGCGTTAAGCCGCGGCATGCAACAACGTGTCGCAATCGCCCGAACCCTGATTCACGACCCCAAAGTCATCATCCTGGACGAACCCGCCAACGGATTGGACCCGCAGGCGCGAATCGACATGCGGACCATGCTGCGACGGCTCTCTGAGATGGGCAAGACACTGATCGTGACGAGCCATATTTTGCCGGAGTTGGCTCGCGTGTGCGACACGGTCGCGATGGTCACTCGAGGTAGACTTCGAGCTTTCGGGACGCTGGACGAAATCATGCGTGACATTCAGCAGCAACGCACCTTCGAAATCCAGCTTGTCGACACAGATCAGATTTCGCGCGTTGCCACCTCCGTCGCTGATTGGATGAAAGCTGCCGAACAAGAGTCGACCGTGGACCAGATTGACGCGGAAACGCTGGTGCGCTTCACGACGCAATTGACCGATCGCGAACTGACTCCCTTGCTATCCCATTTGGTTTGTGGCGGTGAAGCGGTGGCTCAATTCCGGGAAGTGCCCACGGATCTGGAAGACGCCTTCTTGTCAGTCGCCAGTGAGTCCACCGACGAGGCCTCGACCGGTGGTGAGTCACGCGTGGATGACGTGGTGACCTCATGAGTCACGTTCCGAACCCTGTCATCCAACGAGAGTTCTTTGGCATCCTCAGATCGCCCAAGGCGTTTGGAACCTTGCTGGCATTGATGGTGATCTTTTCCGCTGCGGTACTGGTGCGGTGGCCCGCCGACTCAACGGTCGATTTGAGCGGTCGCCAGTCGATGGAGGTGTTTCGAGTGTTTGGCTACGGGCTGTTGGCGGGGGTCGCCTTTCTGGTGCCCGCGTTTCCAGCAACGTCGATCGTGAACGAAAGAAATGGCGGCACGCTGGCGTTGCTGTTGAACTCTCCGCTGCGTCCTGCATCGATCTACCTGGGCAAGCTTGCGGGCGTCCTTTTGTTTTCGATCATGGTATTGCTCGCCAGCCTTCCGGGCGCCGCGGCGTGCTATGCCATGGGCGGCATTGACCTGGCGCAAGGGCTCGGCGTGCTGTACCTCGCGCTTTTTGTATTGATCGTGCAGTACTCCACGCTGGGGTTGTTGATCAGTAGCTACGTGCAGTCTCCTGATGCCGGTGTTCGCCTGACATACACGGTGGTCTTGGCCCTATCTTTCCTGACGTTGGTTCCTGAGCTGTTCTTTCCGGGCGGCGCTGGGCTCCTGGGTCAGGTTGCCAGCTGGGCCCGATGCGTTTCTCCTCTACCGGTGATCATGCAGTGCGTCGGACAGGAAAGCCTGAGCTCGAAGGGGCTGATGACGTCGTCCACCGTTTGGCCATTCATCACAGTCACGATTGCCAGCAGCGCTGCGTTCGCGTGGGTGACCCTGTCACGACTGAATTACCGGTTGTTCGACCAGTCTCGCGCCCAGGGCGTGATCACCGATGATCGCGATTCCACCGGGCGTTTGCTTCGCCGATTGCTCTACGTCGTCGACCCGCAACGCCGAAAGCGGGGAATACCGTGGTACTTGAATCCGGTGATGGTCAAGGAGTTTCGGTGCCGAAAGTTCGGTCGCTCCCAATGGCTGTTTCGACTTGTCGCCCTCTGCATGATTGTGTCCACGCTGTTGACCTTCGCATCGGCAACGAGCGTGACATCGTGGGGCGTCGAAGCGATCGGCGGCTTGGTGGTGATTCTACAGGTGATTCTGATCGTCGTTCTGACACCCAGTTTGACGTCAGGATTGATCTCTGGCGAACGTGACAACGGTGGATGGGAGCTGTTGCGTCTGACACCGCTGTCGACATTTGAGATCATTCGCGGGAAACTGCTCAGCGTGCTTTGGACCTTGTCGCTCGTCTTGCTGGCAACGCTCCCTGGTTATTTGGTCCTGATCTACATTCGCCCTCAAATGACGCAACAAGTGTCGCTTGTACTTGTTTGCTTGGCTTGGACGGTTGTTTACACCTTGGCGGTCAGCGCCGCCGTGGGCAGTCTGTTTCGCTACACGGCTGTGGCCACCACCGTGACCTATGTCGTGGTCGTGGCGTTGTTTTTGGGTCCGTTTCTGATCTGGTTGGCCCGCGACGCACCTTTCGGGCACAGCACCGTCCAACTGGCCCTTTTGATCAATCCCGTCGGGGCGGCGCTCGGTGTGATCGAGGCACCCGGTTTTGAGGACTTTGAGTTGTTGCCTGCTTCCTGGTGGGTTGCTGGCATCACTTCCGCACTCGTTTCACTGATCTTTGGTTGGAAAGTATGGCGACTGACACGCCCGGTTTGATCACCCGTCGAGGCGTTCCTGACGTCCTTTTCTGTGTCGCGATGACCTCGTGCCTGAGCGTGGTCGCGGCGGACAACCAGCCCGATTCGGATTGGGCGTCCGGCCCGCAACCAGGCGTCATCGCACGTGTGGACTCGGTGATGTGGGTGGACCCAAAGCTGGCGCAACCACGCCTGGAATATGACACGTCGGGCGCCCCCACCTCCCTTTGGATGAGAGCCCTGCAACGGCCCGATCCAGAGCTCCAAAGGATGGTTGTGGATACCTTTGCGCTCGCCCATCGGCGTAACATGAGTGGCGTGGAAGTGGTGGTGGATGAGCTTGAGCGATTGCTGAAGGTCGATTCGCAGGACGCGGAAGTACGGCGCGCGTGCGTACGGGCACTCATTCAGATGAATCGGACGGAACATGCGACGCTGCTAGCGAAGACGGCGCGTCAACACGGAGGAGAAATCTCGCGGCTCGTGGAACCGGCGCTTGCAGCCTGGAAATCAGACGCCATGGCTGCTGATTGGTTATCGCGATTGCGCAAAGCGGAAACCTTCGGCAGCGTTGCCAGCAACCAAGAACCACGGGACGACTGGCCCAATCGAAAATCAATGCTGGACGCAATCCAGGGTGCCGCCAGCTTGGATCTGAAGGAAGCTACAGAATCACTCTGGCTTCTGGTCGATGGGCCGCATCCGTTCCGTGATGTCCGTTTGGCGGCAGCCGATGCGTTGGGATGCCTGCATGCGTCCGGTCTGACCGACAAAGCCAAAGCCATGGTGGACCGTCAGCCAGCCGATTTGATGTCTGATCTCACCGCACTCCGACTCTTGCAACGGCACCGGTCCGACGATGCGATCGCCGTGCTAACTCAGTTGACACATCGCTCGGAACCTGCCGTGAAATCGGAAGCGTTTCGCCGGTTGTTTGCGATCGATCCGTCAAGGCTGCTCGAAATGGCGGAACATGATATCGCTAGCGAGGACGCCAACATTCGTCGTTGGATCGCACGCGCGTTGGTGCACAACAAGTCTCCCGATGACATCCCTCAGATCGCCACGCTGTTGGACGACGTGAACCCGTCGTTGCGTGACGAAATAGCACGAGCATTGATCGATATGGCGGCGGAACAAGATCTGCGTGAGCTTGTCATCCGAGAAACCACGAAGGTCTTGAATCAAGATGCGTGGCGTGGATGTGAGCAAGCGACGATTGTGATGGTGAATGTGAATCATCCGGACATCAGCGATCGACTGGTCGAACTGCTCTTTCATCCACGTGGAGAGGTGATGACGACGGCCGGATGGGCGCTGCGAAGGTTCGCCATTGCCAAACACTTGCCGAGCATGTTGGAACGATCGTGGGAGATCTTTCGGGGCTTCCAAAACAAACAGCTCGGACTGGCAGACAGCGGTCTGATCGCATTGCAGCAGCAATTGTTGATGGCATTCGGTCAGATGAAATATGAGCCAGCAGACGATCTGATGCGACGGTTCATCCCCAAGCGGTTTGATCTTGGGGATGGCACCCGATCCGCCGCGATCTGGGGACTTGGCTACCTGCACGAAGATGAGCCGGACCCCGCATTGGTATCGTTGCTGGAAGGTCGGCTGAATGACGTATCGGATGAAGACCCCGAGTTGGATGACGTGAGGCGAATGGCGGCGGTGAGCTTGGGTCGGATGAGGGCAAAGCGATCGTTGGGCACGCTGCGGCAATACGGCGGGCAAGGATATTCCCCTATTTCGCAGTCATGCGAATGGAGCATTGCAAGGATCACCGACACACCCCAACCGGCACTGCCCGCCCAGCCACCGCGACAGTACAACGACTGGTTCCTCCGGCCTAATTGAGCGGCGTTCTTCCTCTTCCAGCTTTCTTGCGGGCTCGAAGCCGGGGGCAAGTGTCGCTACCCGAACTCTAAACGGATGCGGAACACGAGTCGCCGTTTGACATAAAGTGAAGCGACGAAAACGGAACACTCCTCGCTGCTCACCTCCAACTCCACCCGCCCACGCGCAGCGAAGGGAGGGTCGAAATCGAGCCTCAAGCGAGATTTCGGGGAGGGCGGATTTCGTAGGAAGCGTCGTCTCCGCTCTGACCCAGTGCGCGGCCCTCCCCGGCCACGCTGACGCGGGCCGACCCTCCCGCGGCACGCCGCGGGAGGGTGATATTGGTTCGGTCATGTCTCAAGGGTGGCGATCAGCGAGAAGTGACGAATCGATCGAAACACAGAGCACTAGACGCCGGGGGTCTTGGCAATCAATTCATCGATGATCGATTCGACCGTGCGGCCTTCCGCTTCGGCTTTATAGCTGGTCAGCACACGATGACGCAGCGTCGGGTGTGCTAGCGCCCGGATATCGTCAAGGCTGACATGAGCATTTCCTTTTAGCAAGGCGCGTGCTTTACCACACAAGACCAAGGTTTGTGCGGCCCGCAACCCGGCACCCCAAGTGACATACTGATCCACAAAGTCCGGCGTGCCTTCTCTCCCCGGGCGCGTTGCATCGACCAAGCGAACAGCGTATTCAGCAACATCGCGGGCGATCGGCACGGCACGAACCACTTCATGGATCTTCAAGATGTCGTCGCCGGATAGAACGCTTTCGATCGGCTCTGGTCGCGTGGATGTGGTTTGCAACACCACCTCCAACTCGTCTGCCGCTGGCAGGTAGTCGATCAGGACATTAAACAGGAACCGATCCAGCTGGGCCTCCGGAAGCGGGTACGTGCCTTCCATCTCGATCGGGTTTTGCGTCGCCAAGACAAAGAAAGGCTCTGGCAAAGCATGGCGTTGCCCGGCGGCAGTCACCTGATGTTCTTGCATCGCTTCCAACAACGCCGCCTGGGTCTTCGGTGGGGTGCGGTTGATCTCGTCGGCCAAGATCACATTCGCGAAAACAGGCCCCGGAACGAACTGCAGGCGTCGATGCCCATCGGTCGATTGCTCCAGGATCTCAGTCCCCGTCACATCCGCCGGCATCAAATCTGGCGTGAACTGAATCCGTTTGAATTCGAGCTGAAAGATGCGAGCGACGCTGCTGACCAACAGCGTTTTTGCAAGTCCAGGTGCCCCCGTGATCAAACAGTGACCGCCCGCGAACAAGGCGATCAGCAACTGCTCGATCACTTCCTCTTGCCCAACGATCGTCTTCGCGAGCTCCGTGCGGATGCGTCCACGAACGTCATTGAGCTGCTCGACAACCGCCTGCGTCATCTCTTGGGTGGCATTTTCCACGGAGTCTTGCGAGTTGCTTTGTAAGGTCATTGGGTTGGTGTAGAGTCTCAGTTGGAGATGGAAATCGGAGGATACAGGCTGCGGCAGACCGAGCGTCCTGTGGGCGATGACATGGCGATGTTCTAGGTTAGACATCGCAAGCTTAGCAAGAATCCTTTTCAATGGGGTGGAGATGGCGACCGAGTCAATTGTTTTGCACGGATCCGATGATCGGGAACAGCGGATCGATTGGAACAGCGATAGCCCACTGAGTGTCAACCTGGAGACTCGGAGCGGTGACTTCGAAGTCCGGCACGG
>JBCCYK010000169.1:0-14455 GCA_039189905.1 Planctomycetota bacterium | reverse complement strand
TGTTTTTCTTCATTCCGATTACGTTCTGCTTGTTCTACTTTGCGCTCAAGTACAAGAAGAAGCGGGGCGAGAAGGCGGAAAGCCAGGTCTCACACAACACACCCGTGGAACTCGCGTGGTCGATTGGACCATCCTTCCTGCTGGTCTGGATGTTCGTGCAGGGTTCGATTTCATTCTTGGACATGCGAACGCCTCCGGAGGGAAGCTACGAGGTAGGGGTCCAGGCTTTCAAATGGGGTTGGACCTTTGATTATGGTGGCGGCACGTTTCACCCCGAGCTGCACATCGTGAAGGGCGAACCCACCAAGCTGGAGATGCGGAGCAGTGATGTGATTCACAGCTTGTTCGTGCCCGCGTTCCGGGCGAAGAAGGACATCGTTCCCGGCCGTTACAACTACATGTGGTTCCAGCCAACGGAAGCGAATGAGCAGGTATCCGCCGAGGACTTAGCGAAGTTCAAGAAGCAAAACGAAGGGAACGCGGCTTGGGACTACGACCGTTTTCAGGTGACGCCCGAGGGCTACAAATTCTTTGACCTTTATTGCACCGAGTACTGCGGCACCAATCACTCGGAGATGCAAACGGCGGTGGTGGTGCACGAGACACAAGAGGACTTGGACGCCTGGATCAAGGTCAACAGCCAACGCGGGGACGTTCCAATGGTCGAGTGGGGTGAGCGTCTCTACAAGCAACGTGGGTGTGCCGGTTGCCACTCCATTGATGGCAGCAAGCTCGTGGGGCCCTCGTTCTTGAACCTGTACGGTTCGGAGCATGGTCTTACCGATGGCAGCAACATCAGCGTCGATGCCCAATACATCCGCGAATCGATCATCAACCCCAAGGCGAAGATCGTAGCCGGTTATCCCAATGTGATGCCGAGTTACAAGGGCCAGCTTTCCGATGACGACATTGCTTCGATCATCGAGTACCAAAAGTCAATCAGTCAGTTTTCGCAGTCCGCTGCCGATGAGAAGTCAGACGCGGAAGTTCCCGCGTCAGATGATGAAGCGTCGGACGAGCCCGATACCCCGGAATAACTGTTTGGATCTGGTGAGACCGACGGTACACTGGGTGCCGGCGGCTCGGTTTCCATATCGTGATAGTCGAGACACTTTCAATAGATTTCCATCTCAATCGCGATGATTGAGGAGTAACGCCATGTCGAGCATTGCAGCCAACAGCCAGGTTCGCGACCCGGGCTATCCAACCGAACGCGAAAACTATCTCACCAACTCGAAAGGCATTTTGAGTTGGTTTTTCACGCTTGACCACAAGCGAATTGGGCTGATGTACCTCATTGGCGTGATGAGCGCCTTCGCGATCGGAGGTCTTCTTGCGTTGGGGATACGCTTGCACCTGTTCCGTCCCGACGGTGCACTGCCGCTGGGGCAGAATGCGAACAACATTTACAACCAGATCTTCACCCTGCACGGGGCGATCATGGTGTTCCTCTTTATCATCCCCAGTATCCCTGCGGCTCTCGGCAACTTTTTGGTTCCGGTTATGCTCGGGGCCAAGGATGTCGCGTTCCCGAGGCTCAATCTCAGCAGTTTCTACCTGTGGTGTTTTGGCGCTTTGTTTTTCATTGGTGCGCTGCTTGGTAGCGGTCTCGATACGGGTTGGACCTTCTACACTCCCTACAGCACGACCACAGACACGTCGGTCATCCTGGCCACTTTGGGTGCGTTCATCTTGGGTTTCAGTTCGATCTTCACCGGACTGAATTTCATCGTCACGATCAACACCATGCGGCCACCCGGGATGACTTGGTTCCGGATGCCTCTATTCCTCTGGGCGACTTACTCGACCAGCATCATCCAGGTGCTGGCCACACCTGTGCTCGGGATCACGCTCCTGCTTCTGATCGCCGAACGAACGATGCATATTGGGATCTTTGACCCGGAATTCAACGGCGACCCGGTCACGTTCCAGCATTTCTTTTGGTTCTACAGCCACCCCGCCGTCTACATCATGATTTTGCCCGCGTTCGGCATCATCAGTGAGCTGATCAGTGTCCACAGCCACAAGAGCATCTTCGGCTATCGCTTCATCGCATACTCCTCGATTGCCATCGCATTGCTTGGCTTCCTGGTCTGGGGCCACCACATGTTCACCTCGGGCATGAGTTCTCTGACGACGATTATTTTCAGCGCGTTGACCTTCACCGTGTCTGTTCCCTCGGCGATCAAAGTCTTCAACTGGTTGGCGACGATGTTCAAGGGTTCGATCAGCTTGACGACGCCGATGTGCTATGCCATCGCATTCATCTTTTTGTTCACCATCGGCGGCCTCACGGGTCTGTTTTTGGGGACCTTGGCCACGGACCTGCACCTTCACGACACTTATTTCGTGGTGGCCCACTTTCACTACGTGATGGTCGGCGGAACGTTGGTTGCGTTTCTAGGTGGGGTGTTTCATTGGTGGCCGAAGATGGTTGGGAAACTCTACGATGAGTTTCATGGACGCATCGGGGCGGTGCTTGTTTTCTTGGGTTTCAACCTGACCTTCCTGCCCCAATTCGTCCTTGGAAGCCGTGGCATGCCCCGTCGCTACGCCACGTACGACCCTGAGTTTGCGTTTCTGCATCAGATGAGCACTTACGGTGCTTTGCTGCTTGGCGTGGGTCTGCTGTATGCGTTTGTGACGCTGATGATGTCGTTGGCGAAGGGCAAGAAGGCACCGGCGAACCCGTGGGGTGGAGCGACACTCGAGTGGCACTGCACGAGCCCGCCACCGTTCTATAACTTCGAGCGTCCCCCGGTCGTGGGCGATCCCTATGACTTCCGTAACGTCGAGTGGGATGCGGACGAGGAACGCTACGTCTCCGTCGAGCCGGAACGCGAGATCGCTCCGGAGGAGACGCCGGTGGAACAACCCGCACACGCGGGCGGGCAGAACTGAGCACGCGTTTGGATCGCGGTTTGCTGCCTCACTGCGGCGATTTGTCCTGATGAACGTCTCGTCGCATCGGGCTGGTTTTGGGTATAACACTGCGTAGGTTTGCCTTCAAACCGTCCGCTCTTCAGAGCCGTTTCGTCTTCTCATTTGACCTGTTCGTCTGCGACTGGCAGACCGATCCGAATGGCTACCACCGAAATCCCCCCGGAATCCGAAGCTGACGCACATGGGCATGGGCATGACCATGATCACCCCGCGTGGCTCGCACACCATTTCGACACGCCTGAGCAGCAGTTCGATAGTGGCAAGTTGGGCATTTGGCTCTTCCTTGTCACCGAAGTGCTTTTTTTCTCGGGCATGTTTTGCGCGTACGCGATTTTTCGGATGTTGCGTCCGGACGTCTTTGTGGGCTGTAGCGAGTTTTTGAACACGCAACTGGGTGCCATCAACACCGGCGTTCTGCTTTTCAGCTCCCTGACGATGGCGTGGGCGGTGCGTTGCGCCCAGTTGGAGCAGCACAAGCTGCTGGCGGTCATGTTGGCGACCACTTTGTCCTGTGCCATGATTTTCTTGGGCGTCAAATCGATTGAGTACAGCCACAAATGGGAGATGGGGCTCCTGCCCGCGGGACTCTTTAGCTACGACCCCGCGTTCCCGCACGGGACGGGCGATCATCCCAACTACCTCTTCTGGCTCTGCTTTCCATTCGGCCTTTTGACGGCAGGCACGGCACTCTGGGCTGCGTGGTCAAAGATCAGCAAGAATGACTTTCACTTCGAAGTCGCGAAGCCGCTCACGGTGGTCTGCCTGAACTTCTTCATCGGCGTTGGACTCGGGATGGTTCTGGAAAGCGGTGAGTCTGCGGATCACGCCGCACACAGCGCGGTTCATGATGACGTCGGTCATGACCATGAGACGCTCGCGGCGCATGATGCCGGAACGCATGAGCATGAAGACGAAAATCATGATCACGATCATGGCATGGAGGCGGCGGATCCTTCCGCCGCCCTTGCCGGTCTGCCAACATCGGAGATCACGAAGTTACTCGCAATGGACCCGACCAACACGGGTTTGAAGGATGAACTGGATGCTCGCACGGCCCAGGCGTCGATGTCGACGGGTGGCGTTCTCGGGGCAGATGAATCCGCCGACATGGGAATCGAATCTGCCGAAGCAAAGGACGTGATGACCCAGAGTCAGGCGGGCGTGTTCTTTGGCATCTATTACTGCATGACCGGTGTTCACGCGATTCACATCCTGGCGGGCATTGGCGTCCTTGTCTGGCTCCTTGTGAGAGCCATTCGGCAGGATTTCAACCGGCAGTATTTTGGGCCGGTGGACTATGTCGGTTTGTACTGGCACTTGGTCGACTTGATTTGGATTTATCTGTTCCCGCTGCTCTATCTCATTCGCTGAGGTTGATTCGGTGTCTGGTCACGACGAACATGATTTTGCTCACCCCTTGCCGCTTCCGCTGTTGTTTGCGGTGTTTATCGCTCTGGTCGTCTTGACGATCATTACGGTCGCGCAGGCCAGTTTTGACCTGGGTAGCTTTGACATCGCGGTCGTCATGGGCATTGCAACATTGAAAGCGGCTCTGGTGATGTTGTTCTTCATGCACTTGGCCTTCGACAAGCCCTTCAACATCATTGTCTTCTTGTCATCCTTCATCTTCGTCGCGCTGTTTGTCATCTTCACACTGAGTGACGCGAAGATGACGTCACCGGACGCCATTCCGGTCGTTGACGCGCAGATGGAAGCCGTCAGCAGTTAGGCACTGCGCTTAGTGCCTCGTCAACATTTGATTTTAGGGTTCCAATGATCGTAGCTCGGCTCTCCGAGCCGAGACCTCACGGCTCGGAGAGCCGTGCTACTGAAAGACCAACCCTAAATTTAAACGATGGATGAAGCACTGGTGCTTCTTCCAGATTTGGTTTTCGGGTTGGTGCGACGTGGTGGCATAGGCTTCCAGCCTGTGATTTACCACGTCCGTCAACGATGGCAGGCAGGATGCCTACCCCACTTGCAAAAGTTGTCGAAGCACTCATCTGAGGCGTCGTGTTTCGGGCTCTAGGTGCCAGCAATGTCGCAGGCCTTGTAGACCACACCCGACGTTCGGAATCCGGACCGATGGTAGAGTCGGACGGCAATCTCGTTTGCCGTGGTCACTTCCAGATGCATGCCTCTCAGCCCGTGCATGCGGAAGCCGGTGGCCGCGCGTGCGAGAAGGGCTTTCGCCAGGCCGCGACCACGATGTTCTGGCACGACTCCCAGATTCTGAATCGCACCCCATTCTTCCTGGCGGAGGCCTTGGATCGTGGCCACTGGGAGGGGGCGACCACCGGGGCGATCCCGGTAGCGTACCAGCCAAGTTGCTTCGGGGACAAAATTAGCCCGGCTGGTGATCTCGTTCATTAACGAGAGGCAGCCATCGCGACGCGCCAAGCACGGGAAAACATCCGCATCCAGTTCGTGTCGGAAGCTCTGATATTTGGCTTGAGCGTGTTCGCGTATCAAACGCTCGTCGAAGGGTACCCACTCGTACTCCGAAGGGATCCGGGCACCGGAGGGAAAGCTCGGTGTGGGCGAGGATGAAGCTGTTTCCCCGCCAGCGGGGATCCCCAATGGCATCTCCATGCGATAACGGCGAAAGTAAGTCATGCCCATCGTGGCGCTCCCTGAACGGTGGCGTTCCCGAAACTCGGGGACAACCCCGTCTGTGCTCGGTTCTGGCTGCACGAGAGTCTACCACGGAAACCCGAGAGCTATCTCGCGAGTCGATCCCAGTCACGAAGCTTTGATTCACCCACCTCTCATAGATCGTGCGATCGTTTTGACCGGCCCCACGGCTTCGGGCAAATCGACCCTGTCGATTGCCTTGGCGGAAGCTTGGAATGCGTCCACGCAGGGACGCTCCGCTCCCATGGAGATTGTGTCCGTGGATTCTGTCGCGGTCTATCGCGGGATGGACATTGGGTCGGCGAAGCCAACGGCATCGGATCGGGGGCGAGTCCCGCATCATTTGCTCGACATTGTTGATCCCTGCGACGAATTCAGCATCGCTGAGTACTTGGACTGCGCTCACCAGTGTGTGACTCGTTTGCACGCGGAAGGGCGTGTCCCGTTGTTAGTTGGCGGGACACCGCTCTATCTCAAGGCGCTGCTTCGCGGCTTTGATCCCGGGCCACCACCGGACGACGCGTTCCGTCAGGCGTGTGAAGCCGACATCAAGACACACGGCTCGAGAGCACTCTGGGAGCGGGTCAATCAAGTGGACCCGTTGGCGGCCCATCGCATTGAGGTTGCTGACACGCGCCGTTTGATTCGCGCCTTGGAATTTCGACGTGTCACGGGGACACCGATCAGTCACCATCAACTGCAGTTTGAAGCAAGCGTCGCGACGAAGGACGCGTGTGCGTTCGCTGTTATGTGGCCACGTGAGGATCTTAAGAAGCGAATTGCAACGCGCGTGGCGGAGATGATGCAGCTCGGGTTTGTCGATGAGGTGCGGGGTCTGATGGAGCGGCATGGTCACCTTTCCAAGACTGCCCGCCAATCGGTTGGCTATCGAGAGATCATGCACGGTTTCGAATCTCGAGCGAGTGCCAACACCCTCGTCGCCGAGATCACCCGCAGCACTCAGCGTCTCGCCAAGCGGCAGATGACGTGGCTAAGGTCATTCTCAGAGCTGCGGAGTCTGGATGGTGCCAACACCTCGGCGAACTTATTGGGTGACTTGATCGAAGCCATCGCATCTTGGCGATCAAGAAGCAGACATGATCCCGGCGCTCTCGAAGGCAAAGCGATCGACCAAACTTGAATCCCGCAGACTCATAAGGGAGTGTTCATTCATGACCTTCGAGTGCAACCAGTCGACGGTACGCGCTGCTTAGCAATGCTGCACTGAACGAGGCGGAGAAGAAGTAGAGCAGGGTGCAGGCGGCTTCCATGATCCACAGGTTATCGCCCGTGACCGGAGACCAGGAGACGGTCTCGCTGAGGACTGCAAAGACACCCACGGCGAGCATATAGAAAACCGTGATCAACAGGATCGCCGTCGAGACAGCCGCCGCGTAGCCGGCTGCTTCCCAGAATCGCCCTCGTGTCAGTTCGAAGCTGCGGCGAATTGCAGTCGGTCCATGGACATTCGCGTCGATGGCGATGCTGAACGCGAGAATGGCTCGAACCCCGAACCACACGCCCGGCACGACCAAGCACACCAGCCCCACAAAGAGAAGTAAACCGAAGAGAAACTGGGTGGTCAGGATCTTTCCGTACCGACGCAGCGACATTCCGTAGCTGTGGGCAACACCGAACTTCCTGCGATCGAGCGCTGTTAACGCCGCCGCGATCAAAGCGCCCGAAGTGATCGAACCGATCCAAAACTCAGCTGCCTGCTGCAGTCGGGCATAGCCCGCAAGATCGGAAACCGTTACGACGTCGCGACCGAAATACGCGATGCCTGTGTCAAGCGGAAGCCGAACGATGAGATAGATCAACAGCATCGTCGGCCACGCAATGCGAAGCACGCGCACGGCGATCAGGTATGCGGAGGCCATGTCCCCGGGTGCGGGAGTCATGGCATCGGAAGGCAAGGTCGACTCTGACTCTGTTTCCGAGGTCGATTGATATGGGTTGATCGAGGTTGGCTCGTCGCCCATGAAATTCACCAAGGAGACATGCATGCGGGAGTCAGGCGGGACTCCGGGGATGGGGCACACCGCCCCGACGACACCGCCTCATCAGCATAACATTCCAGCTGCCAACACGCTGTACATCCTGAAGGTGTGGGCCACCCTCAGAAGCTTCGATTGAGCGAAAGTTGCCACTCGACATCGAAGGGCTTGTGATAGTCGTCATCCAGCAACGGCAACGCTGCGGCAACTCTCACGTTGGTCTTGCCCGTGTTGACCACCACGCCGGTGGTCGAGTTGAGATACTCAAAGTCAAGACCGAAGATCTCATCGGCACCGAAGTCCGCGATGTCCGTGTCATTGAGGGTATCGGTGTAGTGGAGTTCGGTCATCACGGCGACCCCGTTAACCAAGGCGTTGCAGCACAAGTCCTGGTAGATCCAACGGCCAGCGGACAGGCTGGCGTAGATCAGGTTTTGCTCCTGGAAAGGACCGAACTCGACACCTGTGGGGGTGACAACCGTATCGCCGCCCAACGTGAAATCCGCTTGTAGGAAGCCCTGGAAAAAGCAGTCGTTGTTGGGACGCGAGACGAAGCCAATGAACGGGGCTAAGAAAACAGATTCGTTCTCGACATAGGGGCGCGCCAATGCTGGCGGAGCCTCGAAGACGATGTCCTCGGCGGTCGGCACGGAAAGGGTCAGACCGGCACCGATCGAGAAGCTCTCCGTTCTGAGCATGGCCATTTTGAACGCGAGGTGCAGATTGCCAAATTCCGTTCCGCGGACGTAGTTTTCGTCGGTTTCCTGCTGGAATGTGTCGTAGCCGTCGAGCGCGCTCAAGCGGAGTTCAACCGAGAAAAGTTCGTTCAAAAGAGTCTTCTCGAAACCGAGCTGCACGCGGTAAAGGTCATCTGATACCGCATCGGCGTTTTCCAACGCGTTCTGGTACACGTTGAAGTTGGTGAAGACGCGATCCTGTGGAAGCACGCCGGTGTTTTGGGCGACCTTGAATCGTCGACCGCCAGCGATGGGTGAGGTGATTGGATCGAAAGGCGCGGGCGCCAGGGGAAAGCGTGTCCCGATGTACGTCTGCGAACCGGCAAAGTCGCCGAGCATGTTGGGGACCGCTAACGGTTGTCGTCGACGGCGCTTCGCCTGGAAGCATGCCGTGGAAGCTGGTTCGCAACCGGCTGAAAAGACGGGATCTGAGACACCGACCGGCTGGATGACCATGGGTTCCGGTAGATCCAGTGTTCGTGTGACGGGCTGCTGACTGGATGGGATCAGAACCACCGGTTCGATCGGTCCCGACAGCGCGGTGGCCCGCCCGATGTTGGGGCCATCGACCTCAATCACCAATGCTTGCTCGGTGCCCAGCGGCGTGGAGTCACTTTTGGCAGTCGGCGTCTCTACCAGCTCGCGTAGCGAACCCGTTTCTGCCGCCGAGACCAACGTGCTGCCCACGCACGCGGAACCGACCATCAAAAGGGAAAGGGAAGGGGGCGTTAGTCGACGGATCACATCTTTGAACATATGAGAGACTCTTCCTGATTGTGCAGAGAAGGTTCCACCTGATTTGCGGTTCGTTGGAAGCGCCACGCAATCGCTTATCGCTTGATTGACCAACGAAACCCAACCTTCACACGGTGGGGGTTCGGAATCCGGGTGCTGCGAAGGCGATTCGAAAGGGAGGAGTCCTTGGTGAAACGCACTTCACCGGTTCATCTGAATGAGTGATTCCAAAGTGCCCGATCGATGGGAACACTCCCGTGGGACCGGAGGCGCATGTGGTGCCAAAGATGTACCCAGGTCGTATTCTTCAGAAGATGCGGGTTATCCGTTTCTGGAGGCCGAATCGAGTATGAGGGTCGGTTGCGGTTATAGGTGACGACGTGCGGATCAAATTTGGAAATCGGGAATTCACGTGGCTCAGGCACGGTTAAACTGGAGCGATTCGGCGCCTGGCCGGTGCGGCCGCCGGTAGTCCTGTTTCATTCGTAGCCGTCCGCGCCGGGGCCCGCTGGCCCGCCTTTTGAATCCGCTTCCGAGAAGGCTTCTGCCGTGGATGAGAACTCGATCGATCTAGTCGACCGATGCCGCCAAGGTGACCAGGATGCCTCGCGCGAAATTTTTGAACGTTACGTCGCCCGTTTGATTTCTTTGGTGCACCGTCGAATGAGTTCGCGTCTGAACCGACGCGTTGATGCCGAGGACGTGGTTCAATCGGCGTTTCGAAGTTTTTTTGCCGGCGTGGACCAGAACCGATTTCAGTTTGATCAGAGTGGCGATCTTTGGAAGTTGCTCGTTGTTGTCTCACTCAACAAATTGCGACGCCGCGTTGCGCACCATCGTGCGGCAAAGCGAGGGATGGATCGCGAACAATCGGTGGCACGCGATGCGGACTCGTCCACCGATGCAAGGCTCGTCCATTGCTTTGAAGCGGCGGCCAGTGAGCCCTTACCGGATGCCGCGGCGGCTGTCATGGACGAGTTGGCTTTGTTGACATCGGATATGGATGAAACCCAATCTGAGATCGTTCAGCTGAGATTACAGGGATACGAGATGCTGGAAATTGCCGATCAGATTGGGCGTAGCGAGCGAACGGTGCGTCGTGTTCTCTCGCGGGTTCGCGAACAATGGCAGGATCGATTGAGCCAAGAGTTCGGAGATGACTCCGCGTCATGAGCGGCACCGATCCCGCATCGCGAGAAGAAGGTCCGCAACCTGACCCCGAGGGAACAAGGGGGCCACAACGTCTGGAGGCCTTGCTCGACGATTTCGACGCCTCCTCGATGGAAGCGTGGCAGCGCGGGGCGCCCCCAGACATCGGCATGTGGATTGACAAGGGCAGGAAGCTGGGCCTCGATCAACAAGTCTTGCTGACGGAGCTGATCGGGATTGATCTGGAGTACCGAGTCCGCAACGCGGCGAAGCCGACCGCTGTGCTGGAGCAGTACCTGGAGCGTTTCGCTGATCTGCGGTTTACAGCCGATCTTTGGGAAGACGAGGTCCGTTGGCGGAAACGTCGAGCCGAGTTGATTGTGTTGCAAAGCGAGCAATCAAGATTCTCACCGGAGAGGTTTCGTTCTGAGATCGAATATCAGGAGGGGCTGGCACGCGTGACAGAGCTCATCACTCCCGGGGTCGAAACAACTCCAGATGCGGACGGGCTTTTTGAAACTCAATTGACCGATCAATCGGATCCCACGGGATCCGCGGCACAATCGCAACCGTTCTTCCCACGTGGTGCGGACACGTGGTCCGCACTTCGTGCTCGCTTTGAGCAACGTGAGATGCTGGGTCGCGGCAGTTTTGGGACCGTTTGGAAAGGCCACGACCGAGAGCTCCATCGCGAGGTGGCGATCAAGTCGCTGCCCATTGACCCTCATCGTGAATCTGCGAGACGAGAGACACTTCTTTCCGAGGCACAGACAGCTGCGGCGCTCGACCACCGACACATCGTGACCATTCATGATGTCATCTCGGACGAACAGCATGTGCACATCGTCATGGGGTTGGTTGAGGGTGTTCCACTTGATAAGTGGTTCCATCAGTTGCCAGACGCGGTGGATCAGACAACGCAACGGGGCTCGGTGTCAGACACGGCGCCATCTTCGCAAGCGACGGTGGAACCTAAGCCCATTCGATTGGCACGCATGATGGCGGAGGTTGCCGACGGGGTTCATCACGCCCATCAGTCCGGGCTCATCCACTGCGATTTGAAGCCTCAGAACATCATGGTCGACGCGCGCGATCAAGCTTCGATTTTGGACTTTGGGTTGGCGGTCCATCGTCACAATCAGGAGGATCTGTCGGGAAAGATCGCCGGAACACCCGCGTACATGTCCCCCGAGCAGACTTGGGGTGCGATGAACCATCTGGATGGTCGCTCGGATATCTGGAGTCTGGGCGTGATCCTTTACCGCATGCTGACGGGCTTCATGCCTTTTGACGGTTCCACGACGGACCGCGTGTTTGACGCCATCCAAACTCGCGCCGTGACGCCCCCAGCACAGCTGCGAGACGACGTGCCGACCGAACTTGCCGAAATATGCATGCGTTGTCTCCAGAAGTCCATTGAGAGTCGCTACGACACAGCGGCGGACTTGGCCCAAGCGCTGCGGGAGTATGTGCAGCTCCAGTCGCATGCGCGTTCAGGCAGCGCACGGAAGGCGAGGGGGATCCCATCGGGGTCCGATCTCTTGGTGGGACGTGAGGCGGTTATCGAAGAAGCCGTGTCCTCACTCAGTCGAGGAACCGCGCGCTTGCTGTCATTGGTGGGGCCCGGTGGGATTGGAAAAACCGCAACCGCCATCTCCGTTGCGCGTCAGGTTGCCGCACGCGGCATGCATGAAGTCGTTTGGGTCGACTTATCAGCGGCATCCGACATCGCGCAGCTCGCTTCCGTTGTGCAGGCGGCGCTGCGTTTGGAAGGGGGACCCGATCAGTCCGCGTCGCAGAACGTGGCGCAGGCCATCAGCATTCGCGGGCCGGTGCTTCTGATCCTCGACAACTTGGAACAGCTGCTTCCCGATGCAAGTGTTCCATTACGCGAGTGGCTCAACAACGCCGAAGAGCTGTCTCTTCTGGTGACCACCCAAGTTCCCATCCTCGTAGCGGGAGAGGAATGTGTTCGCCTGGGCGGTTTGGTGGATGAGGAACAAGGGCAGGCGACCCGACTGTTTTGGCATCGCGTTGGCAAAGCGGGTGTATCGAAGCGGGGTACTTTGGACGATCGACACGCCGCAGAAATTTGTCGTTTGTTGGATGGCAACCCTTTGGCGATCGAGTTGGCCGCAGCGAGAGCAGGCACCCTTGGCGTTGCGAGGCTTCGCGATCGACTCCGCGAATCGTTTGCAGTGCTCAAATCCCAGCGGCACGATCGACCTGATCGCCATCGTACCCTGACCAATGTCGTCCAGTGGAGTGTGGAACTCCTTAACGCGACACAGAAGCAGGCCCTTGATCGGCTGGCGATTTGGCCGGCACCGCTGCCATTGGAACTCGCTGAGCAGCTGCTTGGCGACTTGGGTGAGGATGCTCTGGACTTGATCGAAAACCTGGTGGAACGCAGCCTGCTTCGGGTTCTTCACGACGATGCGCATGCCAGTGTCATCAGCTATCGTTCGGTGACGCTCCATACATTGTCGACGCTTGATGAAGAACAGCGCCGTGTCACAGCGGAGCGATTGCTAACGTGGTATGCCGGCGAAAGCGGCCGACTGCCACAGGATGCTTCTGAGCTTGTTTCCGAATCGGAGGTTCCCTGGCTTGCAACTGTTGCCTGTCGTGGCTGGATGGCGGAAAACATCGCCACGGCGGTGCAGTGGTCGCATTCTGGGGATTCCCAAGCGGATGCGACCGTGGAAGCCATCATCATGGCGGATCGCTTCACGGAAGATCAGGTGGATGCGCGCGTGCGCGTTCCTCGGTTGAAGCAGTGTGTTTCGTTCCGTGATGCGGCTCAGAGGCTTCGTTGGCAGGTCCAGTTGGCCGATGCGTTGCGCTTGATCGGTCAACAAGAAGAGACGGAGTTGATTCTCCATGAGGCCTTTAACTCTGACCTTGAGATAGCGTGTTTCGCCGCTTGGTCGCGTGCCGGCGAAATGTTGTCCCAGATGCATTTTCGACGTGGCGAAGCGGAGAATGCCTTTGAAATTCAACAACGTGTTGTGCAGCGACTCCATGATCAGGGCGCACGGATGCTGTGGGCCAAAGCATCGCTTGAGTTAGCTGAGCTGTTGCGGCGTGATGGGCGTGTGCCCGAGGCCGATGTGGAGCTTGCAAAGGTCGAAGATTGGCTTGGGCAGGATGATTATTTGGGATCTCGGATCGAGAATGACGCGATGCAGTCTGATCGCCCGGATGATGCGACGCTCGGTGAGTTGGCTGCCCGGGCCATGATTCAACGTGGCAAGATCAAGTTTCAATCCAACCAACATGGTGATGCGCGAGCACTCTTCGACGAGGTTGCGAATCGTTTGTCCGGAACGGCACCACGACGGTTGATGCAGCAGACGCTATTGGGACGAGCCGCCGCAGCAGCCGAGATGGGAGATTTTGAGAATGCTACAAAGGACTACGATCGCTGTGAGCGTCTGAGTCGCCGGCTGGGTGATCTTCCCACGCTGGCGCAGGCGCTCACCAACCGCGCGATCACGCTTGGCGATGCGGGTGACGCCACGGCCGCAGAACGATTTGCCAAGCTGGCCATTGATATCCACCAACGCGTGTCGGATCCGATGGGAATCGCGCTGGCAAGTTTGGCCCGCGCTTCCGCTAAGATTCAGCAGGGGAAATTCGATGACGCACGCACCATCCTGCTTGATATTGAAAACATGGGGGCGATTCCCGCCCAATCTCTTCACCACGCGATTTTGATGGGGGAACTGGGGACCGTCGATGCTCGCTTGAACAATCGGTTCGAGGCGGAGAACGGGCTCCAGCTCTGTTTGGACCATCTCGAACGTCTTGGTTTGGAGCGTTCACCCGATGCCTTGCTCTATCGCCTTGAGCAAAACCGTCTCCAAGGGGCAGCCGCTCCGGAATCAGAGCCGGATGCCGGATTGCGCCAGATGGTGCAGCGTTGGTGCCATGGCCAGCAGCGACGAGCACGCCTTGATGAAGCGATTCGAGAGTACCGAATGCGACACCAGTACCCCTGATCATCTGGGGCAGCGAATTCGCGTGGCATCCGTGGACCGAAGGACAGCGAAAGAGAATCCGGGGATCCCAAGCCGATTCCTTGTTTTCGCTTGCCCCGGCACTCGGCACGGAGCAAAATCGACCCTCCTCAGGAAGGGTGGCTTGCGGTGCGGGGCGCGGACAGCCTCCACTGGGAATCATGCTGCCAGGTTTCTGATATTTTCGTGTCCGGTGAATCGAGAAATCCTGCATTGGTTCAGTAACAGACGACCAAAC
>JBCCYK010000168.1:0-14501 GCA_039189905.1 Planctomycetota bacterium | reverse complement strand
TCCTGGGACTGCTTCGTCTTTGGAAGCACTATGAGACCCAGCGTGCCGAGCTCAGTCGCAATCAGCTTCAGCGACGACTGCGTCGAGAGTTTCTTTCGCCCAACCGAATGCGTGAGTGGTCCGACGTTTATCGACAGCTTCGGGACATGGCCGCTTCCGGCCTGGGGAAGAAGCGCAAACAACGCGTGCGTCTCGACGCGATTCGGTATGCGTCCGTCTTGGACACCCCCGCCACGGAAACGGACCGGCCCATCGGACGCCAGAAACGACTTCCCAGGTCAAAATCATCGCGGAATTCATATCCGATTGTTGCACCGGAGATTGGCGAACGAATCCACCGAGCACTCTTGGCCGGCTTGCTACCTGGGGTGGCGATGCTAAAAGAACCTCCCGAGTATCTCGGTGCTGGCGGCCTGAAACTGCACCTTTGGCCGGGCAGTGGGGTCTTTGCCAAGAAGCCGAAATGGATTGTTTCCGCAGAACTTGTTGAAACAAGTCGTCAATACGCGCGGACGATTGGCCGCGTCACACCCGAGTGTGTCGAATCGGTGGCGGAGCATCGCCTCAAGGACTCATACAGCGATGCTCACTGGAGCAAACGTTTGGGGGGGGCATTCTGTTATCAACAACGCTCGTTGAACGGGCTGCCTGTTGTTAGTCGCCGCCGGAAACCGCTGGCCCCGGTTGATCCGACGGGAGCACGTCAGCTGTTGATTCAACACGGGTTGGCAGAGGAACAACTGACGACGAAAGCCAGGTTCGTGCAACACAACCGGAAACTGCAACAAGCCATTGGCAGCCTTGCCGCGAAGACGCGACGTCGCGATCTGGTTGTCGATGACTACAAGATCCAGTGGTTCTATCAGCAACGCTTGCCAGGGAGTGTGTGCGATCGGACCAGCCTGGAACTTCTTGACAAATCGATCGCGCCACCGAATTGGATCTCACGCTTGGGTGACGATTCGTCTGTGGCGGCGTGGTTTCAACAGCCAGAGCGAATCGCTTCCGATGATGATTCGCTGTATATGCGACCGGAAGATCTTCTGGACGTCGAAGATGTTGACGTTTCGGCGACGTCCTATCCTGATTCACTGGCGGTGGGTGAAACGCGTCTGCCGTTGAGTTACTGCTTTCGTCCCGGGGAGCAGGACGACGGGATTCAGCTGACCATTCATCAAGATGCGCTTCCTCAGGTGAGTGATGATCGGCTGGATTGGTTGGTGTCGGGGGCGATGCTCGACAAGATCACCGCGATGATCAAGTCGCTTCCAAAGCGTCTCCGTCGCAATTTGGTACCGGCCGCGGAGTCGGCGGCAAAGGCAGCTTCGCACCTTCAAGAAGTGGAAGGAACGGCACCGTTCATGCCGTCGCTTTGTCGCGTGCTATCTCAGCTGGCAGAAACTCAGATCCAGGCCTCTGACTTCAATGTGGAGAAATTGCCGCCGCACATGCATTTCTGGGTGCGTGTCGTCGATGATGCTGGCAACGAGATCGACCGCGATCGCGGGGTGGATCAGATCAAGCGGAGGTTTTCGGTTGGCGGCGGTGACGCCACACACTCAGCAGATGCTGGCCCGGATGAGGCGGTTTGGCAGCGCCGTGTCCTCACGTCGTTCGAGTTGGAGCGGATCCCTTCCCAATTGGTCGTGCGTCGCGGCGGCGTTCAAATCGAACAGTTCCCAGGATTGAGGTTGGCCGACGGGAAGGTTGAGACGCACCTGTTCGCGGACCGCAAGGACGCCGACCGGCAAACCGATCAGGCCATCGCACGACTGTTGACACATGACTGCCGCAAGAGTCTTCGAAATCAGGTTCGACACCTCCCCGGCCTTGAAGATGCCAAACTGAAGCTGAGCGGGATCGCTGGTATGAGTGGTTGGGAAGACCCGCTGATGCAACTGCTTTCACGCGTCGCGCTCGTGGACCGAAAGCCGTCCATTCGAGACCGAGCGACCTATGACGCTAGGGTCGCGGAAGCTCCTGGTGAGATTGCCGCCGCTGTTCCAGAGCTGTCCAACTGGCTGTCGCGATTGACGGAGGCCTACCACGAGATGCGCGTTCAGTGGGAAGACATTCGGCGCGGCAAGATGGAAGCTGCCAAAGCCGACCTGTCGCGACAACGAGACTGGATGCTGGCAGATGAGTTTCTAACTTGGACACCTTGGGAGCACCTGCAACACTTCCCACGCTACCTCCGCGGCATGGCGTATCGCATGGAGCGGGTGCGGAGCAACGCATCCAAAGATGCCGAGAACCAAGCCATTGTGGAAGGCCTTTGGGAACGATGGACCGAGCAAAACAGTTTGCCAGAGGGAAGGAACCCGGGTCTTGAGCCACGCCAAGCGGCTCAGGATGACTTTCGCTGGATGATCGAAGAGTTGCGCATCAGCCTTTTCGCGCAACCCTTGGGGACCGCGGTCAAGGTGTCACCGCAACGCTGTGAAAAACTGATTGCGAAGTGATTTCCCGCCCCGTGTTTGAACCAGCGATCGCGTGATGAAGCAGGAAATCGCATGATCCCCCATTCCGTTCCAGCGTTCACGTCTGATCACCGCGTGCATCTTGTCACGGGCAAGCTGGCAGAGATAGCCACGCGTGAGGCCGCTGCAAATCTGTCATCCCATTTCGGTCTGTCGTGCTCGGTTGGGGTCATGCCAATCACGGTGGCAGCTCTCATGACGCCTCGCTGGCTGATGAGGCATCTTTCAGTCCCCGATCAAACCACGGACGTTGTCGTGCCCGGGTATCTCGAGCCAGGAGTACGGGAGATCCAGAACTTCTTGGTGAAGGAAACAGGCAACCCAGCCATTCGGCTTTGGATCGGCCCCAAGGACTGCCGTGATCTCGTCACCTGGGCCACTGGGAAGGAACGCGACGTGGATCTCTCAAAATACTCCGTGGAGATCATCGCCGAGATCAATCACGCACCCAGAATGACGATCCAGGCGGTTTGCCAGGAAGCGGCTGCCCTGCGCGCTTGTGGCGCTGATCGCATTGACCTCGGATGCGATCCGTCTCGGCAATGTGATGTGATTGGAGACTATGTCTCAGCGCTTCGTGCGGATGGGCACGCAATCAGTATTGACTCCTTTGACGAAAGGGAGGTGTCCGCAGCGGTGAAGGCGGGCGCGGATCTGGTGCTGTCGGTCAACTCCACGAATCGACATCGTGCACCGGCCTGGGGATGTGAAGTCGTCGCGATCCCCGATCGTCCAGAGGACCTGTCCAGCCTTCACGAAACAATCGCGTTTCTGGACCAAGAGGCCGTTCCGTATCGGGTCGATCCGATTCTCGAGCCCATTGGTTCGGGTCTCATGAAAAGCTTGATACGTTACGATGCGATACGCGACTTGTATCCCAAAGCCCGGATGATGATGGGCATTGGAAATCTTACGGAACTATCCGACGTCGACTCCGCGGGTGTCAATTTCTTGCTGCTCGGCCTATGCGAAGAGTTGCGTGTCACCAGCGTGCTGACGACCCAGGTCATCAACTGGGCGAGAAACTCCGTGCGGGAATGCGACATCGCGCGGCGTCTGATGCATCATGCGATCGAGCAATCCGTGCCGCCTAAGAACCTGTCTGCCGAGCTGGTATGCCTGCGTGACGCACGACTGAAACCCGCATCCGAGGCATTTCTGCAGGGCCTTGGATCGACCATCAAGGATCACAACTATCGCATTCTGAATAGCGAGAATGAGATGCACGTGCTATCGAGCCAGGTGCATCTCAGTGGGCGTGATCCATTTGAGCTGTTTGAGCAACTCACCAAGAATCCCGCCGTCGAGAACGTCGATGCGTCGCATGCATTTTATCTCGGATATGAAATGGCAAAGGCTGCCACCGCGTTGCAGCTGGGAAAGCAGTATGAGCAAGATCAGGCACTCGACTGGGGGCATCTTACGGTGCCCGAAGACCGGCATCGTGTCGAGCTGACCAGCCGTCACCGTAAACACGAGAGATGATCCGCCGATCCATCACGGTGACACAGAAGGTTCAGCGATGCGTGTTCGCTACGATTACGTTCTCTGGGATTTTGACGGGACGCTCGCGGACTCGCTTGGCCACGCGTTGCATGTCTTTAACGAACTGTCGCCGCAGCATGGCTTCAAGCCGATCGAGGATCACGAGCGCGTCCGCGAGATGACGTCGCGCCAGTTCCTGTCAGAACACAGGGTTCCCATGTGGAAGGTCCCCATGCTCTTTGCCGCCTTCTTGGCAGCATTCCGCAAGGACTTGGATCAAATTGGGATCAACGCTGGGGTTCTGGCATGTGTGCAAGGTCTTTCCGCCGCTGGGATACGCCAGGCCATCGTGTCGTCTAACGAGGAATCCAACATCCTCGCTTGGCTTACTCACCATCGATTGGACGCGTATTTTGAATCCGTCACCGGTTACTCACGCTTGTTTGGCAAGGAGAAGCCGCTCCGCAAGCAAGTGGAAGCTTCGAACCTACCTCCAGAGCGCCTGCTTTATGTGGGTGATGAAGTTCGTGATATCGAGGCCGCGCGAGCGGCGGGCATCGACGTGGCCGCTGTGAGCTGGGGCATGAATTCCGCCGCGTTGTTGGCAAGACACGCACCAACGCTTTTAGTTGCAAAGCCAAGTAGGTTGGTCCGCCACTGCGTCGGCAGCTGACTCTGAATAGATCAGCGAGAACTGTCGGTTTTTGCGCCAAAACCTGGCGCTGTCCAGCTAAACAAATGTTCGCGTTGTCTGCTGCGATTCAGACACTCGTGGATGCTGGATCCAGAGTTGTAACAAGCTGCTGCAAGGCCCGGTCATGTGAGTTCTCATCCACGACCCTTTCAACTCCGCCGCCAAGATCGGTAGCGAAGCGATCATCATCGACGTCTGACTCTGCAAACGAAGCTGCTTTGGCAAGGTCGGTCTGACTGTCGAACTTCGTTACCCATGCCGACGACCCAACTGGCGATAACAGTCTGAAACGCGATCGATTGGCGTCGGAATCTGTCGGCTCCTAAGGCGCCGAGGCGGATCTACGAGCGCGAGCTTAGGTTGGTGACGCATGGCGTCATCGTTATCAGGTAGGCTTCTTCGTTTTCCGCGGCTTCTTGTCGTCCAGATTGCGTGCGATCTCCTCATCGTTAACGGGAAGCGAATCAATGCCTTCGGTGGGCACATCGACTTTTGCTACCCAGCAGAGTGCGTTCAGGATAATTTTGCGAAACGCATCGCCCTGCCAGTTCTTGTGGAAATGGCCGCCCGTGAACCCAAATCCGCGCCCGCCGTCGGGCCGTTCGACCGCCCACATCACGGCTTCCTTGCGCCCCTTCGCCGCCTTGATGTGCGGATACGGTCCCCTCGGATACACATACGGACCGTCACGCGTCTCGTCAGTTGGTGTGGCGACGAGCACCGGCGTAAAACGGACTCCGACTACTTCGCGAGGACCATCGGCGTCAAAACCCTCCGTGAATCGCATGTTGAAATACCACTCGTCGGTGATCGAAAACGGCTCGATCCCGCGGGTGATCGGATGTTCGGGGAGCTCTTCGAAACGCGCATCCCAGATCGGATTGCACGACCACTGGTGCTCGTAACAGCCCCCGATCATTTGGCGGAACTGCGAACCGGCCGTTTCCTTCGGCACCTCGACTGCAAAATGCATGCATCCGAAACCAACCCCGCGTCCGACGAGTTCCTCCATCGCTGCAAGACGCCCCTCGCCCGCGAGCACAGGGTGCCGGCCGTTCCCATCGGAGAAGCAGACCACTGCGTCGGCATCGTCAAAGGTCGCTTCGTCCTTCACCCAACCCATCTCGTGCCGGTCCACAACGATTCCCGGCACTGCTTGCAGCCTCGTTTCGAGGAGCATTGTTCCAGCCCGAAACTCATGCATCAGTGGCGGGTGACTCGGTGGACCAGCAATCAGCACCAGCTTACGCGGACGAGCAGTCTCTGCAGCCGAAGCCCTTCTAAGAGTTGGTGTCACACTGGCGGCAAAGCAGAGACGAAGGAAATCAGATCGTTTCATGAAGACTCTTACCGGAAGACATGAACCAAATGGGCAACGCCCGTGTTGGCGACAAGCGGTCGACAGAAAACTGGTCGGCTGAATCGTGGCGCGTCACACAAGGTACTCCAAACACCCGCATTCGGCGAATGCTACCTTTCGAGTCGGCGCCGGTCCTCCACCGAATGCTTCAATAACGAACCGAATCGACAACATTTGTCTGTCACACTGGAAGTACGGTCAGTCACTTACTGGCGTTGCCAATCCGGCACAAAGTCACCTTGGAGGCAATTGAAAGTGCATCGTTCCACGAATTTCGCGTGAAGCCTTTTGGCGTCGACGATGGATCGCTTGACACTGGGGATCTCGCGTAACGACCTTTTCCACAGATGATTTCCGGCAACAAGTAGCTATTCCCGTATTCGGCGGCGGGGGGACAGCGTCGCCGAGCGCGGATCGCATGAATTGCCGTTAGCCGATCGTTACCTAACGAAAAGAACGTCGGGACTCAAGTGCCGCCGAGACCGTTCCCGATTCACTGCTAGAGTTGCTTCGGTCTTGCTCACACCGCCCTAAATGCGCGAATCCTGGGAAACTGGTATCCGCATCGGACGATGCAACCGCCAGCTCGTGTGTCTAGCGACAACTCACGTCGGTCTTTTCGCAACCAAGTTGATGGGAGCGTTTAACGTCAGTTGTACCATCCGCTTTCGTGATCGAAGAGTCGGGATTGCGTCTCCCGCGGCTCTCTTTCCTGCTCGGCCTCTGCGGCCTTGGGCTTTGGCGTATTCGTCGGGAGGTCGCGACGGACGACCTGGTCGATGTAGTATTCGTTCGCTCGCTGTTGGTTGGCTTGCTTCTTGGCGTGATGCACCCACCAGACGATGTTGTGGTCGTTGTGCTTACCGGTCAGCAGGCACTCGCGGATGACTTCCTTGTTGGCGTCGTACGGGAGTATGCCGAGACTTACTTTGATCGTGGAGACGTTGCGTTCCTGAATCCACTTCAGCTTCTCCTCGTCGATGTCGTGCGTCACGACGATCTCGATGAGGAGCTTCCGCTTACCTGTGCGTGCGACTATGTCGGGGATGCGACCGTCCATCCAGACTTCGTCTTCCACTGAATCGAACTCGTGCGTCTGTCGCTGAAGTAGTCGGAAGATACGGACGTCGCGATGCCATCTGTAGGTGCCATAGACCTCGGGTTCGGGTTTGATGGCTAAGTATGGCAGCATGATCGTGCGTTCCTCGACGAGGATCTGCTTTGCCATTAGATGGATCGCGGTCTCGCGCGAGGCCCCACAGTCTTCTACATGATGGTGTCGGAAGAACCACTGCCTACGCGGGTCAGATGGCTGGACTGCGATCAAACGTCCTCGGCACTTCGGGCAGAAGTACTCGTGCCCATCCCCCTTTTCGACTTCATGGATGTTGACCCAGTCAGAGAGATCGTTGTTTCGGAGTGCATACGGATTTTCGACCATCGTCTCAATCTACCGGCAATCGTCGATTTTCCGAAGAGTCGATCATGCAGTCGAGGCCTGCGATTTTGCAATTTAGTGTCGAGTGTTGCTCTCGGCGGGCGGGCCCTTCCCAAGCTTTCTTGACGCAATCGATGCAACCTCACGCAGAAAGATGATGTGTTTTATCTCTTCGGCCTACATTGCTGCGGGCTGGCGAAATCGAGCCCTGACAGAGAACATGGGTCGTTTGCTGGGTAGTCAAAAGAAAGATTCTGACGGGTGGATGGAACTCGCTCGTGCATTCTGATTCCTTACCTAAGCCAGTTGATAATAAGTTTGGCCAGTGCAATCACGTCCTTATGACTGCAGTGCGACACCAGCCTCCTGAGACGAGTCTTCGCATTGGTGCGAGTCTTCACTACCTGCTGACCTTCTGAGCCTGCCAATGTGGACGAATCGGAGTCCGAAACTGACGCGGATGGTGGCATGGAATTCGCCTCCGCGAGTTCGTTTGAAGCCCTTTCAAGAACTCGATTCTCGGCAGCCACGTCCCGGTGCTTTGCTGCCTCAGGCTGCACAAGATTTAGATTAAGGTCATTCGTTGACGCTATCTTGGCTAACTTCCGCAGCGTTTCGAGTCGTTTTGGGGTCATTCTATCCAAAGTTCGAAGATCAATCCGAACGGTGCGTTCTTCGCCGTCACTCATTTCGGACCTCCCACCGGCACCGGCTTTTCGCACTCAATAATCAAGTCGTCGATAGTGAAGCCAGCGCCGCCCTCTTCGCGGTAGGCATTATTCAATGCATGAATCCATTCCAAGCACAAATCGTCCATCTCTTCATCGGTCGCATCGTTGGGAAACGAAAGTGTGAGGGACAAACCGCCAAAATCCAACGAGTCGCTGTCATCCGTAACCCGATCAAAGAAATCCGGTGGCACGGGCGTTTCACCCGTCCATCCCTCAGCCTTTGTAGCCGCGAGTAGGCGATCAAAGTCTTGACGAACGCGAATCGCGTTTCTTCTGTGGACGCGGGCAACTATTGCAGAAACGGAGGAGGATACTTCATTGACGTCGCCACCATTGATAGCTCGAACGATGGCCTCAAGTTTTTCGGCAAAGTCAGCAAGTGCCGCATGGATTGGTGAGTCGGGGTCGCCTGTTTGGCCTGATTCGTAAGCCGTTTTCGAAACTCGAAGTCGGAATTTCTCAATTTTGTCGCAAATGGCCGCCGCATTTATTTCTTGGCCATTTGCAGCACGCGCGATAGCCATTACACCGTCGTCGAGAACACTCGTGCCCCACATCATCATGACGATGGACTGTTCCGATAGCTCCCTAGCCTCTAGACGCGCACACCTCGCTGCCAACGAAACGAGTGCCAGTTTCGGAAGTTGGAGGATTTCCCCCTCTGAGACGTTATGCATTGGTTCTCCTATTCGAAGCTAGGCTACATTATATGGGCACGAATCCGGGTGGTTCGGGGCGGTCTGGAAAAATGCGGGCGATGGTAATTGGCTCAGCGATAGCCCACGATTGGTGGACACCGACGCGAGTTCCAGCACTTTCGAATTGAAGACGGTTGGACAAATCTCAGCCGCCTGGAAGTCCCGGCTCGCAACCGAGGTGCCGGTGACCGATGCGGGTCGGATGCCAATCCGCATCGGTGGGTTGCACCTCCAGAAGCGCACTGGTTGCCTTCGTGCCGTCGACCAATGCAACTTCAGCAGGTTCCGCCAGCGTTAAACTCGCATCGGGATGTCTGGTCGAGAAATGTTGGGGGACGGGAGCTTGCTAGATCCTAAATCTGGAGCGCTGCAATACTTGCTTTGCCAGTAACGTTGCGATACAGGCTTGATCGTCTGTTGGCGGCGATTGTCATGCGAAGGGTGTGCCGCGGCGATAGTGGAATGCGGTATCCGGCAAACCATATCAGCGGTTCGACAGCCCATCTGAGAGCATCGGGGAGATTGAAAAAGTCTCCGGTCAGTTTGGAAAACGCAATGCATGTTGTTCGCACTTTGGACATTTACGTGCGGGAATGCTTGCCTTCTTTGCCAAGACGCTCATGCTGACAGAGTAAGTAAAAGACGAAATGCGTGTGCCGCTCTACAGGTCGGGGTCATCGAGCGTCAGCCGCATTGGAAACGTACTATTCAAACTTCTGGTTCGGAAAATCCTCGGGAACTGGGATGGTCACCGTTCCGGTGGCGGCCCATTCAGTACCACGCAGAAACGTCGTGACAAAGCTACCTTCTCGGATTTGCTTGACGTGATGACCCAAGATCGTGTGAAAAATCCTGCCTTCACCGTAGGAGATGACCATCAATGCAGGCTCGTGACGACCGGTGCCCCGGTATTCCTCGGACGAGAAAGCAGTCGCCAAAATGGTCACGTTTTCAGCCGGACCTCGCAATTTGTCATACAGTTCATCGGGCCCATGCTTGAATGTCGGAGGAAGACCTTTCATGATCGGATGCTCTTCCTCCCTGACAACCAACTTGTATTCGTGCTGGGGGCCGTGAGCGCCCCCCCTTCCTGCTGAAGTGTCGCGGACGAGCTTGCCTTCCGAGTCCAGGTACAGATAGGGTCCGCTTTGTTCATTGCGGCCGCCCCATCCTCCAAGGCCGGTCATCTTGTTGTACTCAACCCAACTGGGCCAACAGTTGTTTGCGGCATGAATGGAGACCAAGCCACCGCCATTGGCCATGTACTCTTCAAAGTCCATCTGGGTAGCTCGGGGCCAATCCGCAGCGCCAAAACCTTCATTCATCACGACCACATCGTACTGACCGAAGTCCGGCCGATAACTTCCGTCCTCGCAGACCTCCTTGCTGGAGCGGGAATGATCAACATCGAATCGCGGGAACTTGCTGAGAATCTGCTTGAGGACTGGAGTCGTCTCCTGGTGGTTGTGAGCCTTCTGGGGCCCATCAGCAATCAGCACTCTGATACTCTCGTCGGCGACCAGCTGGCTTGTAACCATCGACGCAAGAAAGGCGACGGTCAACGCTAGAGAAACTCGATTAATCGCAGGCATTGGTGCTCTTGTCTCATGACATGGAAAGGGGTGTTGCTGGAACTCCAATTCATCAGATTAGCCGAACACGCACGGGCGCTTGAGTGCACTTCAGCAGGAAAACTGATTCTAGATTTCGCGCTTTTGTGTTTCACTCCGCATTTGGCGAAGTCAATTCCAGAGCTGTCCCGGTGAATCCGTATTGCGGCCCACCTGACATGATTCGGGTGCAAAAGATCCGTTTCGCAATCGTAGGACGCTGCGTCAGATGAAGCCTCGCCGACTCAAACCGTGCTGGCAACCCCAACTCCATCGCCGCCTCGTTTTTTGCCCCGGCGCTTTCGCGGATGATCAACCAGGTGCCATCACATCATCGAACTGAGTTTCGGGACAGCTCAAGGAATCGCAGGGGCAGGGTGGGTTGGCGCTGCAGGCATATTTCCCATCATCGTCACCGATCCTTGCTGCATCAATGGACCGATCCGGAGTTTCCGTTGCGCGACCAAAGACATGGCACGAACCCCCCAACTCATCGTCTTCGACCTCGATTTCACGCTCTGGGACTGTGGAGGGACGTGGTGTGATTGTCTGTCGCCGCCGTTTTCCGGGCAGGGCGAACGCGTCGTCGACCGGGACGGTCGCTGCATCCGCCTGTACGAGGCGGTGATGCCTGTCTTGGATCACTGCGATCAACAATCGATTCCGATGGCGCTCGCTTCGCGTACGGAGCAGCCGAGGTGGGCTCGGCAGTTGCTCGCACTGCTAGGCATTGCCAAACGATTTCAGCACTCGGAGATCTATCCGTCATCGAAGCTGCGGCATTTTGAGGCCCTTCACGAAGCGTCCAGCGTCACAATGGATCAAATGATCTTCTTCGATGACGAGATGCGCAACATCCGCGAAGTGGGTACACTCGGAGTTCAGTGCGAATTCGTGGAAGATGGTTTGACGCGATCGCAATTCGAACAAGCGCTCAAGACGTTCGCCCGCCCGAATTGAGATCCGGACAATCGCATCTCGGCGAGATGTGTTGATAGTCGCCGCGTTCGCCGAACGCGGTCCAGAAGAGATCGCCGCGACAGGAGCCCGTGAGTAGCCAAAGCATGCCTGTCAGGTCGAAAAATCACCTCCCCTGTGGGGAGGTCGGACGCGAAGCGGCCGGGTGGGGTGCTCGAATCGGCTCGTTCACGCAAATGTCACGAACACGCTAGCTGCCAGTCGACAACCAACATTCGTGCGTTTTACCTCCCCTCGCTTCGCTCGACCCTCCTGCTAGGAGCGTGATGATGGAAGAGGTGATGCTTTGCGTGCTAGCTCATCCATTCAAAACGAGATCACCACTTTTCCAAAGTGCTTTTGCGATGCGAAGTACCGGTAGGCGTCGATCGAATCCTCGAACGCGAAGACGCGGTCGATGACCGGCTTGATTCCGTTCACTTGCAGTGCCGCAAGAGTCCGTTCATGCATCTGACGACTTCCCACATAGATCCCGCGGACGGTCAGTAGATTGAAGACCGTCAACATGGGCGAGACCTTGGCTGTTGGCGAGTCCAAGACACCGATCAAGTGAATGTGCCCCCCAACCTTGGCTGATTTAAGCGAGCGTTCCAGTGTTCCCGGTCCACCGACCTCGACCACATGATCGACTCCCTCGCCATCTGTCAGCGCACGAACTTGCTTGTGCCACTCTGGGAATTCCCTGTAGTTGACCCCTTCATCTGCCCCCAGCGTCTTCGCTCTTGCAAGCTTTGCTTCGCTCGACGATGTGATCAACACGCGGGCCCCGGTAGCTTTGGCAAGCTGCATCGCAAACACGGACACACCGCCCGTCCCCAAAAGCAAAACGGATTGCCCGGCGTGCAGGCTCCCCGATTCGAAGAGGGCGTGCCATGCGGTGACGGCCGCGCAGGGAATGGTCGCGGCCTCTTCGTACGACATCCCATCCGGGATTCGCACCAAGGATTCCTCGGGTAGAACCATCGACTCAGCCAGCACGCCATCCACACCGCCTCCGAGACAGGTTTGTAGCACGGAATCATTGGGCGCTCCATCGATCCAGTCTCGAACAAAGATGGGGCTCACACGATCGCCCACCCGCCATCGCGTGACAGCATCACCTACGGCAGCCACCTCACCAGCACCATCCGAGAGCGGGATCACGGGACAAGCGTCGTTGCGGAGATACCCGCCGGATGCAACGCCCAAGTCGCGGTAGTTGAGCGATGCCGCTCTCATACGCACGACCACATCGCGGGATCCGGGAGTTGGATCGGGCCAGTCAACGCGTGCGATGGATTCGAAGCCACCAGCGTCCTGAATCTGAAATGCTTTCATGATGCACGAACCTTGGGTCACCTGTTACTACCTGAATGGGCCCGTGCCCGTCGATGATTCCAGTGATAGACAGTTTTGCCGAATTTTGGCGTTGCGTCACCGCGGCGGCGGCGACGAATTCTATAGGGAAGCCGCGACGAACGCTTGCACGTTTGGTGCCATCAAGCAACCCGAACCACGGATGCTGGCTCCTCAGACGAGGTCTTCTCTTCCGTTACCTTTCTTTGAGAAGACCTCGTCGCGTCGAACACCATGCTCAGAACAACGGGCACCAGGAACATGGTGAACACCGTGGAAACGATCAGTCCACCCGTGATCACAGCTCCCAGACCGCGATAGAGTTCGCTGCCAGGCCCTGTCAGGAAGACAAGCGGCAGCATGCCACCGATGCTGGTCAACGTGCTCATCAGAATCGGACGGACGCGACTGGTCACCGACAAGACGATGGCCTCGTTGGGGTCGTGGCTGACGCTTTGGCCCTCGTCATCCTTTCCGCCGCGTCGAAAGTTCAGGGCTTGATGGACAATGAGAATCGCGTTGTTGACGACGACCCCGGCAAGGATGACAAATCCCAGGATGGTCAACACATCCATGTTCTGAACCGGCAAGTAGCGATCGTTCGCCGTCCATTGGTGGACCATCGCCAGGCCGATGAATCCTCCCAGCATGGCCAAAGGCACGCTGACCATGATCACCAGCGGGTACGACCAACTCTGAAACAAAACCACCATCAGCAAGTAAACGGCCACGAAAGCCAGGAACAGAGAGCTCCCCAGCACACCGAAAGCCGTTCCATCGCCCAGCAGTGCGGTCTTGATCTCGTTCAAGCTGCCAGCGGATCCGGCAAAGCGAACGTCCACTCCCGGTGCGATGGCTCCTTGCGCCCGAAGAGAAGCGACCTTCTCATTCAACTGTTCCATCACGGTTGCGAGCGGCTGATCCGCGGGAGGTGTCAACTCAAGCGTGACCGCACGTTGGCGATCGACATGGCGAATCTGGTCCTGCACGCGCACATGATCCAAGTCGGCGATGCTGCTCAGATCGATCACGCCGCCCGCCCGGGTCGCGAGCGGTGTGTTGAACATGGCGTTGAGGGGCGCCTCGACCAACGCGCCTTGATTGAGGATCTTCATGTCCTTCAGTTCGCCGCCGCGTTCGAACCGACGCGGCAGCACGATGCCATCGCCCGCTGCCTGGGCAGCGAGTCCGACATCCGTTCGCGTCAGCCCGGATTCGCGGAGCCGTTCATCGATCGGCGTGATCTGCAATTCTGGGGTCGGGAGGGTGAAGTTGGCGGGCGATGGATTCGTGCTTTGCGGTCCATAATCGGAAACAAGGTCGCCCATCAAGGCACTCGCCGAACCGACGACTTCGTCCAGTGAATCACCGACAACGTCAATCTTGATCGCAGCCCCCGTCGTCCCACCGGTGCGGAACAGGGGGAACTGAAAGGAGAAGTAAGGCGTGTCCGGTGCGGCGCCTCCTCCCATGGCCGTTTCCAACAAGGGGAGGGCGTCAGGTGTCTTGGACGGGTCAACGGGAATCGCCGCCTGGAAGATGCGACCTTCGCGGGCCACCATGAAATAGTGATCGAGCAGCGGTGCCTTCACCGATTCTCCTTCGCCGATCGGCAACTCCATCGCAAGGTCTTTCGGTCCGTTGGGCTCACCACGTCGAACCTTTTCAATGGCAAAACGATCGCCGGCGGCC
>JBCCYK010000167.1:0-14641 GCA_039189905.1 Planctomycetota bacterium | reverse complement strand
CTGCCCGGCTTTGGGGTTTTTGGAGTCGGCGGTTTGGCGCTGACCATCTTGGGAGTCGTGTTGATGAGTCAAACGTTCGTCATTCCTCGCAACGCCTATCAGCTGACTGTGCTGACCAAAGGGGTATGGATCGCCTTGGGTGGTTTCATAGGAATCGGATTTGGTTTGATCGCCGCCCGCTTGTTTCTGCCGCGTGCCGCTCTTGCATCGGGACTCGCGATGGCAGAACCGGAACCTGAAATTGAACAATCAGAGCGACTCGCGGTGTTTGACGAGTTGTTGCACCAGACCGGAACGACAACCACGCCCCTGCGGCCCGCCGGGAAGGCACGCTTTGAGGATCGGCTGGTGGCGGTGGTCAGCGATGGCTCCGCGATCGAAGCGGGACAATCGGTTCGCGTGATCGAAGTGCTTGGCAATCGTGTGACCGTCGAGGCGACGGACAACTGATGCCAGCGCCCTACGCCATCGGGTTGATCGTCCTCTTCTATGCCCTGGTGATCTTAGAGTTTTTGATTCCCAGTGGTGGCGTGCTCGGGATCGGGGCGGCGATCGCGGCTGTCACTGCCATCCTGGTGGCGTTCACCCACTCGTTGACCATGGGGCTCTGGTTCCTTCTTATCTTGTTGGTCAGCACACCCGCGTTGTTGGGAATGCTTGTGCGCCTGTGGCCGAGGACCAAGTTGGGTCGGCAAATGCTCAATGCCTTGCCCGGCAGTCCAGCAGGAGGCGAGTCGCCTGATCGACCGCGAACGCGCTCAGGCGTGCCACTGGCGGACCTCGTCGGTCGCATCGGCGTGGCGAGATCGGATCTATTGCCAAGCGGCGAGGTGACCATCGACGATTGTCACGTCAATGCGGTCAGTTTGGGACAACCGATCGACAAGGGCTCCCTGGTTAAAGTGCTCCGCGTCACGGGGCGTTCGTTGCAGGTGATGGTTTCCGAATCCGGGGAGAGGGATCCGGGTGGTGGCGTTTCCGTGGACCCAAACGCAGTTCCGCTGGAGCAACCAGCCGACAATGACGCGAATGCCTCGGCATCGCGAAACGTTTCCGGGCGTGGCTTGCTGGATGAAATCGACTTGGATGACATGGAGGTTAGCGACTCGTCAGAAACCGCCTCCGTGATGGAAGAGACCGACGATCGATGAACGAATCTTTGGGGGCTTGCGTTCGTGATCGGGCCGTCTTGTTGCGTTCGATTCGAAAGCTGCTCGACAGCCGTGGTTTCTTGGAAGTCACGCCACCGTGTTTGATGAGTGAAGCGATCATTGATGTCTACATTGACCCTTTGGGTCTGCAGCAAGAGCGTTTGGGGACGCGATACCTCCAAACATCCCCTGAGTTGGCGATGAAGCGATTGCTTTGCGACGGTGCGCCTTCCATCTACGCGATTTGCCCCGCGTTTCGGGCCAACGAATCAGGACAGCACCACAACACGGAATTCACCTTGCTGGAGTGGTATGAGCTTGGTGGCACATCCCGCTCTGCGATTGACCTGCTACAGCGTTTGACAGTCGAAATGCTTCAGCGTGCCCCATGCGAGGTGCTCACGTATCAAGACGCCTTTGCCGACGGCTTGGGCGTGGATCCGCTGGCGTGCGATATCACGGTCCTTCGCGATTTGGTGTCCCAAGAACAGCCTTCGCTTTCTCAAGGATTGATAACGCAGCGAGATGATTTGCTCGATGTCCTGTTGGCGACACGCCTGCAAACCGAGTGGAGCGAGAAGAAACGCTCGGTGATTCTGACGCGTTATCCGATTTCGCAAGCAGCATTAGCCAAGCCATGTGCCGACGACCCTCGCTGTGCGGAACGCTTTGAATGGTTTGTTGATGGGATTGAGCTTGCCAATGGATATGACGAGCTCGTCGACGCCGAACGACTACGCAGCCGTTTCCAAAGTAATGCGGAGCGTCGGACCCTCGAAGGGCGTGATGACTTGCCGATGCCCGCGCGATTCTTAGCGGCCATCGAAAAGGGTTTGCCCCCGTGCAGCGGCGTGGCGGTTGGCGTCGACAGGTTGTTGATGGTGCAACGAAACCAAGATCGCCTCAGCGACGTGATGCCGCTGACGGATGATGCCGTGTGAAGCCGCGCTCGGCAAACGCCCTAGGCCGACGGCCCTGGCTTGGTCCTGTCTTCCGTTGCCATGACGTCACGATCGATCGTTGTCCACCACCGCGTGTGGCAACGGTCGCTGACGGATGCCCGCGATCAGGTTGTCGACGGCGATGCGAGCCATGGCTTGCCTTGCCTCTGACGTTGCGGAACCGATGTGAGGTGTGATCAAGACATTGGGCAGCGAGACCAGCGGATGATTCTGGGGAAGCGGCTCTGGGGTCGTGACATCGAGACCGGCGGCGAAAGGATGTCCCTTTTGGAGCGAAGTGACCAAGGCATCTTGATCGATGATCTCGCCCCGTGCCGTGTTCACAAGGATCGCGCTCTCACGCATGCGCGCGAGACGCGGCCCATCGATCAGATGCCGGGTCTGTTCGTCAAGCGGGACATGAAGCGACACCACGTTGGAGCGATCGAGCAGGGTATCCAGGTCCAATCGCTGCGCGTTCAGCTCACGCTCCACAGACGCATGCCTGGAACGCGCGGTGTAGACCACGTTCATGTTCCAGCCATGATGGAGCCTGCGAGCGACCGCAGCGCCAATGCGCCCCATGCCGACGATGCCGAGCGTTCCTCCGTTGAGTTGGCGACCGAGCCATCCATTTGGCTGCCAAGCACCCCATTGTCCATTGCGAATGGAGTCATAGGCAGGCACGATGTGGCGTGATGCTGCCAGCGCAAGGGTCACGGCAATGTCAGCCGTGGCGTCCGTTAGGACATCAGGCGTGTTGCCGACCGCCACGTTCCTTTGACGCGCCGCGTTGAGATCGACATTGTTGAAACCAACGGCGTAGTTGCTGATCACTTTCAATCCATCGCCCGCCGCGTCCATGATCGAACCGTCAATGCGATCCGAAAGCAGGGTCAGCATGCCATCGCATGCGGTGACGGATTCCCGCAGTTCCTGCGGGCTGGGTGGCCTGTCTTCGGGCCAAATCGTGACGTCGCAGGCAAGTCGCAGTCGGTCCAGAGCGTCTCCAGGGAGGTCCCGCGTTACAAAAACTTTGGCTGTTGTGGTCATGCTTGCCCTTCGCTGCGAATCCAAATCGATTCATACTGAAATCTTCGCCGACTGTTCCCGGATGATAAGATGACCGCTCGGCAGATCCCACCGCAGGAAAGGTACTCCATGAGTCTTCAGCTGACATACCACGGCAATGAAACGGATTTCTCCCACCAACATCGGCTTCGACGCGGATTTTCGAACCAACTCCGATATGGTCTGGGGTTGGCGATGTTCTTTGCTGGGGTCGTCGCGATGGGATCGGCTCGATCCCAAGAAGTGGGTGTCCCGGACGCGTCGCGGGCCGTGGACCCCGAAACGGGGACCGGTTTAACGCCGCCGCCCATCAACCCATTGGCGCCACCACCGATCATGGTCGAGACGGCAACGCCCAAGGACCCCGGTCAAGCCGACCTGGACGAGGCGGTGGCCAAGCGGATCGACGCCAAAACCAATTTTGAGCTGGAGAGCGTGGCTGCCTTGATCGAGTCTGCGATCACGAAGGGCTTGAGTGAGGAGAACCTGTCATTTGCCAAGAAGATGCTTGGGAGCATCCAATTTCAGCGCGGTGGAGGCCTGGCTGGTTTGATTCCTCGCACGCGAGGTCGCCGGCAGGTTCAGCTACGTGACCAGGCCTTGGAAGCTCTGGAAGAGTCAGTCAAGCATGATCCAACGCTCGTGGAAGCGCACCTGCTGATCGCCCGTTTGAATCTGTTGGGCGATGGCGATCCCTCTGCGATTCAGAAGGCGACTTCGGCAGCGATTGAGCTTCTGCAGGACCAGCCCAAGGAATTGAGCGGGGCCTACTTTCTACGGGCGATGACCCGTGAGGACGACGGGCCGAAACGCAAGGATTTGGACGCGGCGATTGAGGCCTACCCGGAGAACACCGACGCGCTTCGCGAACGAGCGCTGTTGTTGTTGCGACAGGGTGACGTCGACGAGTCGGTCGCCGATCTAAGGCGCGCCTTGGAAATCGATCCGACCAACCTGCAAAATGCGAATGTTGCTGTTCAACAACTCGTTGACTCGGATCGTGCCGAAGACGCGGTTGATCTGTTGAGTGAAACGATTCGAAAGCGACCAAGCGAAGGTTTGTATCGCCTGCGTGCCATTCTCTACCGCATGGTGGACAAGGAGGAGGAAGCGTTTGCCGATCTCAACAAAGCGCTGGCCATGCAACCGAAGGATCCCGTGGCGTTGTTGCAACGTGCTGAAATCTCGCTATCACGCGATGAAGTGAAGGAAGCGAAACGCGATTACAGCAGTGCCCTTGAGATCGCTCCTCAGATCAAAGAGATGGAACAAGGCATCGTCGTGCGCTGTTTGATCGCGGTCGCCGAAGGCCGCACGGCGGACGCAATCACTGGCATGAAGGTGCTGATTGAACGCAACCCCGGAGACATCTTTCGACAACTGCAGCTTGCCAACCTTTATCTCAGTGACGATCGCCCGCGACAAGCGATCGAGATGTTATCAGGGGTTCTCAAGCAACAACCTGATAACACGGATGTGCTTCGATCACGCGGGGATGCGTACTTGGCGGTTGGTGATCATGGGCCTGCGATTGCCGACTATGAAGCCGCTTTAAAGGTCTTGGAATCCGATGATGAGAACCCGTCCCTGCCCGGTATCCTCAACAACTTGGCTTGGGTTCTTGCGACTTCACCGAAGGAAGAAGTGCGTGATGGGGAACGCTCCATCGAACTGGGTCGGCGGGCTGTGGATCTCACGGAATCTTCCGAAGCACATATTCTGAGCACGCTTGCGGCGGGTTATGCCGAGACCGGAGACTTTGAAAACGCGATCAAGTACAGCGATCAGGCTGTTACGCTCGGACGCGAGGAAGAAAACTCGCAGTTGGAACAGCTGGAAGAGGAGTTGGAGTCTTACAAACGCGGTGAACCGTGGCGTGAAGAACAGGACACGGAAGAAAACGAGATGCCGTTGATCTCGCCGGAGGATCTAATCGACACGTGAACGCAAGTGACTCCTAGTAGTCCGCAGCAGCTCAACTGGCGGTTACATCCGTAGCGAAAGACACCAAGTCTTTCGGCTGTCTTGTGCGGGCCGAAACTCTTGACGAGTTTCGCTACCCGGATATCAAGCTGCGGCGGAATACAGGCGTGATCTCTGCTGCGTTTCGATCCTTTGACCTGTGAGCCTGTTACCTTCTCCCCTGGCTTCTCAACGACGAAAAGCTCGTTGGAGCTGCCAATGGCAATTCCAGCGAGCTGATCGTGGGAACGTGTTCGGAGTGCCGGTCTTGCGCTGACCGGCGGAACACATTCAGGCCTCCGCCCCTACACGGAAAGTCGTTGTTGGAAGAGTCGTTTAGTGTCGCAGGGGCGTTCGTCGAACCGGTTCCGGTGCATAGCCGTCATCCATGATCGCGGTCGATGTGGTGTGGGCGGCAGGTTGAATTCGCTGGGAGGATCCCCATTGTGAGGCCGTGTCAGGACGGACATCTGGGACGGGCGTGATCGGTGGATTGTCGGGAGCAACCGCAGGTGATGACGATCCTTGTTCTAAGATGGAGTTTCCAGGATCCGCTTGTTGGAAACGATCCACGGGTACGGGCTGTGTGAAATCGTGCATGGAGTCCCCCATTTCCGAAAGCGGCGTGTGTTCCACGTCTACGGGGTCGCGAAACGGTTCCAGCTGAATGCCAAGTTCGCCATTGGGGTCCAGCAACTCCATCGAGCCAGGTGGCATGGCAACCCCGGCTCCGCCCGCGTGCCCGCTGCCGACGATCTGACCAGCAGCCTCGGCATCCATGACGGGACCGCGTCTGATCACACCGGGACGCGTCACGCCGTACTGCAGACGATGCCCGGCCGACCGTTCACGAGCGCGTTCCAGGGCGTCCCAATAGGCTTTGCTGTTCCACACGCCTTCTTGCACCACAATGTTGTTGTTGGGCAGGAGGGTGCCTTTCAGGAAATCCACGTAGTTGATTGATTTGTTGTACTCACCCAACGCACGGTAGTAATCGATTTGGGCCTGGGCACGTCGTTGCTGGCTCTGCAACACCACGTTGACCGGACTGCGGCCACCCTTGAACTCAGCCAGCCGCGCTTCCACCTCTTGTTCCGCCGCCTGCCACCGTTGCGCGTTGCTTTGAACCTGTTGGTAGTGCGTGGCGGTTTTCGCGACGGCTTCGGACAACCGACTGACGGCCAGGCGTTCCTTCTCTTGAAGGTTGACCTTCTCCCGGGCCAAGCGAAGTTTCGCGCCTCGGATGCGTGCCAGTTCACGACGTGCTCCGAAGGCTGCCGGTGTGATGTCCAGGCGGATGGAGCCCTCTTGGAAGTCGCCGCCCGTCAGTGTTTCCAGGGCGCTGCTGTTGGGCAACAAGGGTTGAACACCGGTTCCGCCGGGTGGTCCCAAGTGGTCGCCGACGCCGACCCAGCGATAGAGCAAGGAGAGATTCACCTCGGGGAGGATCTGATTCTTCGCGGACACCAACTCCAGTTCGGATTGCTTGATCCGAGACTTGGTTTGACGCAACTCGGGGGATAGATACAGGGTTTGAGCGATGGACTCGTGCCAATCGAATTCGACGCGAGCCAGCGTGGGCTCATCAATCGGTCGAATCAATCGGCCATCGGTCGGTGAGATGCCCAGCAGTTCTCGGAGTCGGCGTTCGCTACCGTAGACACCAAAGCGTTCGTTACCCTGAACGTTGGACCCCGCCAGTGCAGCTTCCAAGAGGCTTCGGAACTGATAAAACTGCTCGACGGATTGTGAGACTTCCTGCCGTGTCCCCGTGCCATTCTCCAATGCCAGCTTGGCGAACTGAGCGGTGACGATGGCGCTGTTGCGTCCGATGATTGACGTCGAGACCGCTCGATACGCGACATAGAGGTCCCAATAAGCGACTTCGACATCTCGCACCAAGTTTCGAACTTGGATTTCGAACTCTGAGATCGAAATGTCTTCGTTGAGACTCGCAAGCACCACCGGAATGCGATTGACCAGGGTGCCTCGGTTTCGCATCAAAGGATGCTGCACCTGGGCTTCGACGGTGACCGTGTAATCGCTATCGACGTTTCGAAGTGCCGATCCAGGGCCGACGATTTCGAGCAGGTTGTTCTTCCCGTACGTCAGGTTGTGGCGCAACGTGGCCACGCCGCCTGTCACGATGCGTTTGCTGATTGCACTTTGCGACGTGAAGTCGTCCGATTGCGTGGCGGCAATCGTGCTGTTGGCGGGACGGTCTGTGTTGGAGTAGTTCAAAAAGCCACTGGACTGGGCATCAAACTCGGCAAGCGCGTCTTCGATGCCACCGACTTGGCTGGCCCGCAGGACGCCGCGCGGCAAGACACGATTGCCGTTGCCATCGACCGTGAGCGGTACGGACTGTGTCGTGGACTGCTGAATCGCGATGTCGTAGATGCTGCCGAACTGGTCCGCGGTGCCCGAAATGAATTGGTCGGCCACGTTCTGACGCGTTTCGGCGATGCCGCTGGTGGTGATGAAGAATTTGGCGTTCTGCAACGCCATCGCCACGGCTTCTTCCAGTGTCAGATTCCAGAACTGGTAGTCGTGGTTCCCGATCGTCAACGGGGGCAGCGTTTCCACCGTGTCAGGCAGGCTCTGAACATCCACATCGGGATACTCAATTTGGGTCGCCTGACTGAGGTAGTACTGCAGGTCGGGTGATTCGTTTAGAAAAAACGGTTGCGTCGGTGTGCAGCCGACCGCCATCAGGACGGTGAGTCCCAATTGCAGATAGGCAGCAGTACGCATGTATGCGGGTTTCATGCCCTAGGCTTCCCTGGCGCGGTGCCGTCCTGAAATCCACCGCCATTGAGCCGCGACGTTCGCGGCATGGTGGATCCTCCGACGGGCCGTTACTGGAAAGCCCCCCAATCACGTCCGCCCCTTGCGGCCCCCACCGGGACCAGGACAGAACGTCATCCACAAAGGGATATCGGGCCGCCGCCTGGTAAACTTTGACGGTTCCACAGAATTTGCGGCAGAAAATCGATGAGCAAAGCCTTGGCCTGGGCCGGAGGGGACCCGGCCCAGTAACATCGATCCACCAGGATCAAACCATGCCGCCGCTACTTCGCCGCCGCGAATCGTTCCGCAACGGCATCCCAGTTCACCACGCTCCAGAACGCGGCGATGTAGTCCGGGCGTCTGTTCTGGTAATTCAGGTAGTATGCGTGCTCCCAAACGTCCAAGCCCAAGACGGGCGTGCCGCCAATCCCGGCAACGGCGGTGCCCATCAGGGGGCTGTCTTGGTTGGCAGTGCTGCCAACCTTGAGTGCGCCGTCTTCGACGTACAGCCATGCCCAACCACTGCCGAATCGAGTCGCAGCTGCGTTTCCAAATTGCTCTTTCATGGCGTCCAGGGAGCCAAATGCGGAGTCAATCGCTGCAGCCAGGTCGCCTGAGGGGCTGCCGCCCGCGCTCGGACCCATCACTGTCCAGAACAAACTGTGGTTCGCGTGACCGCCGCCGTTGTTCCGCACGGCACCGCGTTTCTCATCCGGGACGGCTGCGAGATCCGATACCAGTTCCTCGATCGACTTCGAAGCCAATTCATGGCCTTCCAATGCCGCGTTGACCTTGGTGATGTACGCGTTGTGGTGCTTCGTGTGGTGAATCTCCATCGTCTTGGCATCGATGTGAGGTTCCAAGGCGTCGTATGCGTAGGGCAGGTCTGGCAGGCTGTACGCCATGGCTGAGTTCTCCAGAGGTTTTCAGTTAGGAATGGATTTTGGGACGGAATCAGGTTGTCACCCAAGACCATCTGGGATTTCTCAAAACACCCGCGAACGCGGCTGCTTAAGCGGCTGGCACCGCTCCGAGAAGAGCGTAGCAGGTGGAACAGTTAGCGGGCACCAGAGTGGGATCGGCCGAACTTGCTTCCTCAGCGCGGTGCCGTCCAGCAGTTCATTTTCGATCGTGCTCAGTTGTCGTCGGTTGGCTCCAAAACGAAGCGATAGCCGGCATCGCGAATGGTGATCAGATAGCGCGGTTCCGCGGGATTCGCCTCCACGACTTTACGCAGGTTGGCGATGGACTGATCAACGGCCCGGGTCTGCACATTGCCGGAGAGCTCCCAGACCTGATTGAGCAACTCCGTGCGGGAAATCACGCGTTCCGGATTCTCGACAAAATACCTCAGCAGCTTCAGCGCTTTGGGCGTCAAATGCTCCGCTTGGCCATCCACGGCCACTTCGTGCGTTTGAAAATTGACTTTCACAGCGCCAAACTCGATCACGTCGACGACTGGGGCTGGCTCGGCCGGGGAGGCGGCATTGCGAGGCGCGGTGCCAAGCAGGTTTCGCACACGGCTGATCAGTTCATCCAAATCAAAAGGCTTGTTCATGTACTGGTTGGCGCCGACGTTGAAGCCGCGGGTTCGATCCTCGGCAAGCGTTCTGGCCGACAACATCAGAATCGGTGTCATCATCCCGGCTCCGCGGATCGTCTGGCACACGGTGTAGCCCGACATGCCGGGCAACATCAGATCCAGGATGACCAGGTCGACGCCATTCTGATTGTGCTCCATCATCCGCAAGGCGGCGGGGCCATCTTCCACCAACGAAACGCGGTAGCCCTCCGCTTCCAGGTTGTATTTGATTCCCAAACCCAGGTGCTGCTCGTCCTCGACGACCAGAATGTGTGCTCGCATGGCAGCCCGTCAAAAAAAAGAAACCTCGTTGACCCGCCCGCCGGGTCATCCATGGGTCAAGCGGCGCGATGTGGTTGTGGTTGGATTGAGGCGCATCCTTGAGTCCAATCCTGACCCAGCCCAGCACCAATCCATTCATTGTGACGGCGCTGTGTGCCGAGGCAATCACCCGTCGTTTGTTCCCGTGGCTCCAATGGTGGTCTCGGCTCGGTACCACATCCCCAGGAGGTGCCGATATCGGCACTGAGCGAAGGGCAACCCGCCGACGCGCCAACGCTGATTGTCCACCCCCTGACGCAGGGCTACACTACCGCGTAAGCCTCATTCGATTCTGAAACCTCGCTCCCGAGACCCGCTGCTCATGAGTTCCCCAGCCAGTTTGGAAGTACGCAACAGCAATTCGGTCACGTTTCAGTTCGGAGAGGACGATTTCGAATTGCCGGTCATTGAAGGGAGCGAGCAAGAGCGTGGGCTGGATATCAGCCGCCTTCGTGCGAGTACCGGCTTGGTCACGCTGGACGAGGGATTCGTCAACACGGGCAGCACGCGTTCTGCCGTGACCTTTCTGAATGGTGAACAGGGGATCCTCCGTTATCGCGGGTATCCCATTGAGGAGCTCGCTGCCAACTGTGATTTTGTCGAGGTCGCTTACCTGTTGATCTACGGCGACCTCCCGACGGCGGAACAGCTCGAGAAGTTCCGGCTGGGCATCCGAGAACACACCATGATCCACGAGGACATGAAGCTGTTCTTCAACGGTTTCCCCCGTGACGCGCATCCCATGGCGATCTTGGCCAGCGTTGTTGCGACGATGTCGACCTTCTATCAGGACACGCTGGATGTTCATGACCCTGAGCAAGTCGACATTTCTTGCTATCGGATGTTGGCCAAATTGCCCACCGTCACAAGTTACTGCTACAAGAAGTCGCTTGGACAACCGTTCATGTATCCAAAGAACGAGTTGGACTACTGCGAAAACTTTTTGCACATGATGTTTTCCACGCCGGCAGAGGATTACCTGGTTGACCCCGACTTTGCCGAAGCGCTCAATCTGCTTCTGATTGTTCACGCTGATCATGAACAGAACTGCAGCACCTCGACTGTGCGCATGGTCGGCAGCAGTCACGCGAATCTGTTTGCATCCATCTCGGCGGGCATCAGCGCCCTGTGGGGGCCGCTCCACGGAGGCGCGAATGAGGCTTGCGTGAACATGTTGGAATCCATCGTCGCGGATGGTGGCGACGTGCAGAAATACGTCGACATGGCGAAAGACAAGAACAATGGGTTCCGATTGATGGGCTTCGGACACCGCGTTTACAAGAACTTTGATCCGCGGGCGACGATCATTCGAAAGAGCTGCGATAAGCTCCTCGCCAAATTGAATTTGGACGACCCGCTTTTCGAGGTTGCCCAACAGTTGCAAGAAGTTGCCCTGAAAGACGAATACTTCGTCGAGCGGAAGCTGTACCCCAACGTCGATTTTTACTCGGGGGTCATCTATCGCGCACTCGGTATTCCCGTGCCTCTCTTCACGGCCCTCTTCGCTATTGGACGGCTGCCAGGCTGGATTGCCCACTGGAAAGAGATGCACGCCAATCCGAATTCACGCATCAATCGGCCACGTCAAATCTATACAGGTGCGACCGAACGGCACGTCACGCCGATTCAGGAACGGGGCTGAGAACCGCATCTCCGAGACCGCCGCGGCGGTTTCCCCCGTACTTCAGGGATCGCGTCTCAGATCGCTGACGGGCGGATTCATCAAGCTGGCGAAGTAGCGTCGCCACTTCTGCTGGTCGTAACCGTAATCGATACCGGGGGCCACGCTTTTGACGAGGCTCAGGACTTCGGGGTTGGTGTACCTTTGGTCCTTCTCGATGACCGTGCCTCCTGCCGCGAAGCCGCCTAACCCGCCCCCGCTCCCGAAACCGGCTTGTGTGCGTCCCTGACCTGGGCCTTGCTGGATTTTCTTCTTCACGACCGTCACCAAGGCATCGACGTACTCCATGGCGTCAGCGGGATCCGCGTAGTCCTGCAAGGCACTGGCCGCCGCGCGGACTTGTTTCACGCTCGGGGAACGCAGCCAATTGCGATAGCTGGCGGCCGTTGATACGGGATTGATTTCCATCGCCAGTCGGCGGGCTTCCTCGCGAACCACGTCGTCCTGGTCCAGCAAGCCGGTTTTTGCAAGCGTGGCCACGGCGGGGCCCGCTTGCAGTTTGGCCAGCAAACGCACCCACGTCAGTCGAAGCGATCGGGGCTGGTTTCGCTTGGCGGACGGCTCCAACTGGGCGGCGATGGCGGTCGCAGCCATGGGGTCGGCGATCGCATTGATCGCTGCTAACGCTTCTCGGTCGCCGCGGAGGGCCTTGCTGACAAGCCGATCGAGTTTCTTGATCCAAAGCTTGGATTGAAGATTGCTCTCCTCGCGCGCGGTGAGGTCCGCCAATGCTTCTGGCAAGACCCAGCGTGTTTGCACCTTGACCATGCCTTGGCGGCGTTGGGAGGTTTCATAGGAGACCCACTCATTCTGCTCCTTGACATATCCCAGTGCGGCACGCGCAAGTTTGTGATTGGGTTCCAAGCGAACGGTTTTGGCCAGATGGAAGTGAGCTTGGCGGTCGAGGTTGTTTTCTTTGCACCAAAGCGACAGCTGGTAGTTTCGTTCCGCGTCGTTGCCGGCCCGATGGAAGAGGTCTTTGTAGCGGGCTAGCTGATCATTGGTGACGATCCGCGTCACGTGAGTCCCCGCAATCGCGACGACCAAATCAGGGTCCATTTGCACAATCACGTAGCGATCATTGCCCTCACCGATCGCGCGTACATCACCACTGACATGACCACCGCCGGAAAGTTGCACCGTATCGGCAGCGACCTGTGACATGACAAGGACGCCCAGTGTGCCTAGTATCCCGCCGCAACTTGGTTTTCGGGTAGCGGAACTCGTCAAGAGTTTCGGCCTGCTGCAGAATAGCCGAAAGACTTGGCGGCTTTCGCGACGGTCGTAAGCGAGCAAGGAGCTGCTATGGCGGCACAAAAGTGCCAAAATGAACGCATGGCAGCTTCCGGAATGAGTATGCCTGCTCATGGTATCTCTCCCGGACGTGAATCCTGTGCTTCAGACGATTCTCCTAGCTTTCCCGAAGCTTCCTTGGGTGTTCCTGAGAGCCAGTCCCCCAAACCAAGTTTAATCAGAGACTCACGAGTGTTCTTCCGGCATTGCAGGCGAAGTTCGGGTTTCGTAGACGGGAAGCCTATCTGGCTTGGGTCGAATCCGGCGATCGGATGACTGGCACCATCAGGTAAGCCGATGGTCGAAAGCGGCTGTCGCAACAGGAGCGCGATTGTGGTGCATGCCAGGTCACCGACTAGCGTCGTTCGAGCACCGGGGCCTGCCATCAAAGCGGGCTGGGCCAATCGTTCATCGTCCATCAACGGCACCAGCCGCTTGGCGTCTTCCAGGTGACCGAAACGGGACAGTGCTTGCATTGCCATGCGTAACGTGGCCATGTCGGGATTGGGGACTTTGCTGAGTTCGTCGATCGTTTTTACTGCGAGACCGACTCCTTCAGCTAGGCTCAACTGGGTCGTCAGCCAAAGCATTTCTTCTCGGTTCCCTTGCTGACTGTGGTTCATCCAAGCCACCAGCAGGCTCCTTGCTGGCCCCGACATGTGAGGATCGCTCAACAAACTCGTGCCGACGGCATTGCCCACGATTCGCATGATGATGCGTTCATCAATGGGCGGTAGCTTGACATTTGGATCGGCCGCGACCAGCAGGAGAGCCATCAGATCGGTGGTCGAAGGAGCTCTCAAGGCACGCATCATGGCCTGATTCAATTGCGTGGTCGTCAAACGAGCCGCAGAGATCCGATCATCCGGCGTACCGATCAGCGAATGAATCAGCGCGGGGTGCTCTCGATACATCGCCAGAAACAACTCGCGAACCCGCAAGTTGTCACCGATGAGTGCCTGCACGACAGGCCAGCCCTCCAGTGGCGTTTCACCACCCATCAGGAAAGCCGTGTCATGATCGTCTCGTTGTTCTGCATCCAGACTGGATACGAGCGCGGCGGCGCGCATGCGGACTTCGGCATCGGCATGGCGTTTCGCTGCTGCCCGGAGGGCAGGTAAAGCCGAAAGCCCCAACTGATACAGCGACGAAGTGGCCGATTCGCGCTGCGCGAACTCGGCGGACCCGAGTTGTCCGATCCATGTTTGAACGTCATTGGGACGTTCGTTGGCGGCTGGCTGGGTACCCCTACCCACATCCCTTTCATCCGCACGCGAACGCGCTAAGGTTTGGTAATAGGCTTCCACTTCGATCGAGGACCTGTGAGGCCGAAAAGGAATCGAAATCGGCGGAGGTTCAGAATCTTGGCCAGAGTTCTCAGCGTTATCCATACGAGCTGGCTGATCAGCCACCTGAGCATGGACTCGGGGCAAACTGAAAAGGACCAGTCCCAACCCAAATAGGCACAGGTAGGTACCAAGGTATTGAGGTTGCATCGTGATGAAGTTCACGCCCGCGCGGGAGCGGGACAAGCTCCTCGCAGCACGCCGATCTGATTCGCAAGCATCACGGAATCCGGGCACGCCAACACCGTCCAGTGGAATGAAATTTGTGACAGAGAATCCCATTGTAAGACGACTTTGCAAGGGGAAACGGTTCCCAGCCGCTTTTTTCGGTTGCTCGCGAATGCTCTGACAGCTATTGTCTAAGCATCGTGTGTCGTGCCCGGTAGCGACGACATGCAACAGGACCCGCGCCTGCATCGCGTGTCCGGCTGGCTCGACGTGCGCCGGTGGCTGCGACGCGCCGATCCTCTGCACACCGGGTAGCTTCGCCGCATCTGAGGGGG
>JBCCYK010000166.1:0-14859 GCA_039189905.1 Planctomycetota bacterium | reverse complement strand
GCCAGACCGTACTCTCGGGATCCGATGACAACACAGCGCGGGTTTGGGACCTCGGCTCGGGAACCTGCCGCGCCACCCTAGAAGGACACTCAGCACGCGTGTGGAGTGTTTCCTTGAGCTCCGATGGCCAGACGGCGCTCTCGGGATCCGATGACAACACGGTGCGGGTTTGGGACCTCGGCTCGGGAACCTACCGTGCCACCCTGGAAAGACACTCAGCGCGCGTGCGGAGTGTTGCCTTGAGCTCCGATGGCCAGACGGCGCTCTTGGGATCCGATGACCACACGGTGCGGGTTTGGGACCTCCGCTCGGGAACCCGCCGCGCCACCCTGGAAGGACACTCGGGAAGCGTGTGGAGTGTTGCCTTGAGCTCCGATGGCCAGACGGTGCTCTCGGGGTCGGCCGACCACACGGTGCGGGTTTGGGACCTCCGCGCGGAAACCTGTCGTGCCCGCATAGAAGGACACTCCGACGAAGTCAATTGTGTTGCCTTGAGCTCCGATGGCCAGACCGTACTCTCGGGATCCGATGACAACACAGCGCGGGTTTGGGACCTCGGCTCGGGAACCTGCCGCGCCACCCTGGAAGGACACTCAGCACGCGTGTGGAGTGTTGCGTTGAGCTCAGATGGCCAGACGGCGCTCTCGGGATCCGATGACAACACGGTGCGGGTTTGGGACCTCCGCTCGGGAACCTGCCGCGCCACCCTGGAAGGACACTCTGAGTATGTCAGGAGTGTTGCCTTGGACTCCGATGGCCAGACGGCGCTCTCGGGATCTGCGGACTACACGGTGCGGGTTTGGGACCTCCGCTCGGGAACCTGCCGAGCTACCCTAGAAGGACACTCGGGAGCCGTCTTGAGTGTTGCCTTGAGCTCTGATGGCCAGACGGCGTTCTCGGGATCCGATGACAACACGGTGCGAGTTTGGGACCTCCGCTCGGGAACCTGCCGAGCCACCCTGGAAGGACACTCAGCGGAAGTCACGAGTGTTGCCTTTAGCTCCGATGGCCAGACGGTGTACTCGTCGGCGATCAATGGCGTGTTGCGAACATGGTCCCTGAACGAGGCTGACACCGACCTCGCAGAAACTTCACGGCGCTACACCAATGCCAAGGTGGTTTTGGTGGGCGACAGCGGTGCCGGCAAATCAGGGCTGGCCCACCGGCTGATCGAGGACAAGTTTGTAGACACGCATTCCACGCACGGGATGCACGTGTGGCGGCTGGATCTGCCGCTGGCGAACTCCGAGGACGACCTGGAACGCGAAGCCCTGCTCTGGGATTTGGCAGGACAACGTGACTACCGATTGATTCACCAGCTGTTCTTGGATGAAACGACACTGGCGTTGGTGCTGATCGATCCCCAGAAAGAAGATCCCTTTGCGCCCGCGATCGATTGGTGCCGCATCCTGGATAACTGCGTGCCGGCCGGATGCGATCGTTTGCTGGTTGCCGGTCGCATCGATGTGGGCAGCATCAACGTCGGCCAAGCCAAGATCGATCGCTTTCTTCAGGATCACCGCTTCGCACGATTTGTGGAGACCAGTGCGCTGCGGGGCGACAACTGCTCGGATCGACAGGCATCGGGCACCTCACAAGTCAAACAGATGATCGCAGATTCGATCCCCTGGGGTACGCTGCCCTACACGTCGACGCCTGAAACACTGGCGGAACTGAAGAACGCGATCTTGGATCTGACCGAGCTGGATGAACTTCGCTTGCTCCGGTTCAACGAACTGTATCAGCGACTCCAGCAATTGAAGCCGGAACTGACACTCAAACCGCAGTTGGTTCGCGATGCGATCAACCTGTTGGCGAATCATGGACTCGTCATGGCCCTGTCGTTTGGTGACTTGGTGTTACTGCGACCCGATCTGCTGAACGGTTACAGCAGCAGCGTCATCCATGCGGCTCGGGCCAACCAAGACGAAGTCGGCAGTGTGATCGAAAACGACGTGTACGAAGGAAACGTTGACTTCGACAAAGTGGCGCGGCTGCAAGACCGCGACGAGCAGCTTTTGTTGCGCGCGATGGTGCAGACGTTTTTGGAAAAGAGCTTGTGTCTTCGTGAGGCAGTGGACGGTCGTGACCACCTGGTCTTTCCCTCGCAGTATCGTCGCGAGCGATCATTCCCGGTTGATCCTGAGGTCTTTGTTTCTTGGACCTTCACCGGCGAACTGCAATCAATTTACACGACTTTGGTGGTCCGTCTTTGGTACAGCCGTGAATTCGAAAACAAAGAGCTGTGGAAAGATGCCGCCGAGTTCCAAACACACAACGGCGGGATCGCCGGCTTCGTGCTCAACCGGCTGGGAGAAGGCGAAGCGACCCTGTGCGTTTTCTTTGATGCCGCCGTCGATGAGGATCAACGGGCCGTGTTCTTGGAGTTCATCCACCGGCATTTGAAGAAGTATTCCGGCAACCTCCAGCGCGATCGCCGTTACGTCTGTTCGGAATGTGGCGAACCGGTGATCAACGCCAAGGCCGTGCGAATACGGCTGGAAAAGGGACTGCGTGATATCACCTGCCAGTTGTGCGACGCGTCCGTGCCGCTGATTGACAGCATCGAAGCCAAGTTGACGTCCGATCCGGTGGCCCGCAAAGTCGTGGAGATGGACGAGACAGCTGGAGCCGAACTGAGCAATCAGGCCTTGGAACAAATCCTGATCGGTCACATGTTGACCCTTTGCGGCAACGCGAACCAGATCTTCCGACCGACAACGATGGCGGACTATGGCATCGACGGCGAAGTGGAATTTCGCGACAACGACGGTCAAGTCACGGGACGCAAGATCTACGTGCAGCTCAAGTGTGGTGGATCGCACCTTCGCCATCGCCAACGAGACGACCAGCCGATCTTCGACGCCGATGAGCGGCACCTGGAGTACTGGCTGTCGCAACCCGTCGACGTGTATCTGGTCATCCGGGATGCGAGGAAAACGATCCGCTGGATGAATGTGAGTGCGTACTTGCGTGAGCGCGACGAGAAACACAGTCGCCAGATTGTCTTTGACGGCGACGAACTCACCACGGAAGAGATTTGGGTGGTTCGCGATCGAATCTTGGACTTAGCGTGAGACATCGTTGTTCACCCGATCCATGAAACCGCCCAGTCGCGCGACCGCGCGCACCACCTCATTCAAACTTGGGCCACTGTCGTGGGGAATCTCTTTTTCCTTCACGCTGCAAACGCTCTTCCGTTCGCTCGGCTAAAACATCACTTCACAGTGCATCTCGGGGCATTCCCGACCCAGATGGCCCACATACATCACACGCCAAGCAATCGCTTGGACTTGTGTGGTACAACGAGGCTGCGCGTGGGAGGGTGAAGTTTGCTGGCGTTCAGCACGAAGCGTCATAGAATCTCGGATTTTGCTGTCCGGTCGAAGACGCCCTTTTGCATCAAACATGGAAAGAGTCGTCTCGGGATGGCCCGTGCTTTTGCACGCGGCGTCTTGCTCCGGCTTCGATCGTGACGAGGCCCGGTAAGAGATGAGAGTTCGCGATAGTGGGATGCCCCCGTTGGCGCATTGGGAATCCGTCGTGCCGGCCCGTCGTCTGCTGGAGGCGTTCGATTTTTCTGGGCGTGGGACCGCCTCGGAATTCGGCTGCGGTTACGGCACGTTCACGCAGTTGTTGGCGGAACAGTTTGATCGGGTTCAAGCGATGGATATGGATCCCAGCATGGTGACGGCAACACGGCGTCGGGTCCAACCGAGGGAGAACGTCGAGGTGCATTGTCTTGATTTCTTGGCGGAAGATTTCCCGGTGCAATCAGGCACGGTGGATGTCGTGTTGCTCTTTCATATCCTCCACCTGAAGGAGCCACTGGATCTGCTGGGCCGCGCCAAAACGCTCCTGCGACCAGGTGGATTGATTGCTTGCCTGCATTGGCACCCGGATCGGGAGACGCCACGCGGGCCGAAGGCCGCCTGGCGGCCCACACTGGAACGGTACCGCGCGTGGTCCAAGGAACTTGGGCTAGGAGCACCGCGGGAAGTTCCGCTTGACGATTGCGAGCACCACCTTGCTGTTACCTACCAACCAACCGCCGTAGACGCAGGAACGCGTTGAGATGAATCAGAACCATGTGGCGTACCGCGATCGCGTCTGCTTCGGGCCAGCTCTTTTGCTTGGCCTGATCAGCCTTTCCGGCGTTGTTGCCAAGGCGGAAACGGTGGACCCCATTTTCGCTTCGCCGCCGACGCGATCACCCCAGCTGGTTGTTGACGCGGAAGGGTTTTCGGGCAGCATCAATCGCATGGCGATCAGCGACGACGGCCATTGGTTGGCGGCAGTGGCCGGGAAGGTCGTGCGCGTATGGGATCTTGAAAACAATCGCCTGCACGCAACCCTTCGCGGCTACCAAGAACCGGGTGGTTTCAGCATCGGCTATATCGATGCCCTGAGCTTTGCTCCGGATAACCAGCAATTGCTGGTGGGTGTTTCTGACAACAGCCCGCGCGGCTCGACACGGGTTTACGACCTGCGAGCGCCCGAACGGATCCAGCAACTCATTGTTGGCCACAAGGGCTGCACGCGGGGCATCACGTTTTCGAACTCGGGTGAACGTCTGGCAACGTGGGGATGCGATGGCGACATCATCGTTTATCGCCGAGAAGCCAGGCGTTATCAGATTCTCTTCAAGGCACCGTGGGGAAGAAGTTTCAGCAATGCTGACTTGAGTGTGCCTGACACAACATTCCAGTTCACGCCTGACGATCAATACGTGTTGCTGCGCACCAACACGCCCAATGGCACGCCAACCGTGGTCTCGATCGCACAGCGTCGTTCGCTCACGGCTTCATTCGAGATTCCAGTGAGCATCCGGGCGTGGCACGACCGTCACAACGATATGCGGGGCCCCTTTGGGAAGTGGTCGTCGAGCTACAGGGAAAAGTGGGTGGCGCTGGACAATTCGTTGGCGGACCATGAGCCGCATTTTGCGTTGTTTGGCAGGGGAGAGGATCCCTCCTACTTCGCGTCGACGCACAAGTCGGACGGTCGACACATTGCACACCGAAAGCACAACTACTCGGTGACGACCTTGGCTTGGAATCGGAAAGCGGGGCTGGTCGCCAGTGCCGATGAACTCGGTGAGATCCATGTTTGGGATCCCATGACGGGAGAGCTGCGAAACCCGATCATTCGTCCTGTCAATGCGAAGATCTGGAATGTGAGGTGGTCCAAGGACGGGAAGTCGCTGCTCTATGCAACTGACTTCTATCGTGGTGATCTGTGGCAACGAAACCAGTACGGTGGGATCGATTCGCGTATCGATCTTTCCTCGATGCTGATCACAAAGGTGGGGAAGGAGGTCGCGGCTCGCTACCCAGATGCGCCCATCTCACCGCGAGCAGAACATCCGACGCTTGGGACGCTCGAACTGACCCTTGGGAAGAATCAATGGGGCGGCCTCGATTTCTACGCTGAGCGTGTCGGTGGTGAAGGTGGGCGCTACAACCTCAACCCCTGGTCGGATGACGGTCGCGCTCGCGCGCGGATCAAGAACTTTCGAATCCGTGTTCCACAGCGACATTTTGGCACCGTGCAATGCATGCGGTTCATTGACTATCCCGGCGCGCGGACGGGTCCTCGGCTGGTGTTCGGAACCACCGAGGGGCGCCTGTTCGAAGCCCTGATCGAGAACATGGACGGTGAGGCAGTGGCCCTCCGTTTGATCAAGGAGTTTTTGGGTCACACCGATCAAATCAACTCGATTGACGTGTCCCCGGACGCGACCAAGTTGGTCAGCTGCTCGCTTGACGGGACCCTGCGCATCTATCCCTTGATGGAAGCGCGTGACCGCGGGGACGTTGACCTGGCACACGATGGAACGACGGTCACAGCGGTTCCAGCTGGAAGCTACGCTCGCATGGCAGGGATTCGAGAAGGCGATGTCCTGCTTCGGTTTGGTGAAGGCTCCTTCTACGAGCGAATTCGTCAAATCCAGGAAGGAAGGTATCGGGTGGGTGAAACCGTTCCGATCACGCTTTCGCGGGGCGCGAACTGGAACGCCCAGGCCCGTTTGACCTTGCCGACTCGGTTGACCATCGCGCCCGACATGCTGCTGCCCTTGGCAAGTGTGTTCCTGACTCGGGACGGTGAACACGTGGCGTGGACTCCCGAGGGATACTATGACGCGTCCTCCAAGGGTGGGAAGCACGTCGGATGGCATGTCAATCAAGCGCGAGATGAGCCCGCCAAGTTCTATCCGATTGAGCAGTTTCAGCCGCGCTACTATCAACCCAAGATGGTTCGCTACGCCATCGCGGAGTCGAGCCCCGAGTTAGCGGTGGTGCGTTTGCGGACCGAATCAAGTGTGTTTGAGGAGGCGGTCGCGCCGCCGAAGCAGCCCGTTTCGGTTCTGGTCAGCAACCTTCCGCCAACGATCGATATCCTTTCACCCGCACCCAACGCGATCAACAACGACGGTCGTGTCTCCATTGTCACACGGGTTCGCTCGGCACCGGAATCACAGCTGTCTCGGGTGCGGTATCGCGTCGACGGTCGACCGGTCAAGGGCTTGCCAAAACGAACCTCTCAACGAAAGACGCCGGAGGGACTCGAGACTTGGTTTGAACAGCAGGTGGCGCTCGCGGCGGGCCAGCACGAGGTCACGGTGTCAGCGGAGTGTTCGAACGAAACCCGCGGAAGCAAAAGTGTCACGTGTCGCGTTGCGGGACGCGACGAAGTTTTGCGGAAAGCGAGACTGCACATCCTTTCGGTTGGATTGAGCCATTACGCCAATGGTGACCTGCACTTGCCCTTTGGGAGCGTCGATGCCAAAGGCTTCGTGGAAGCATGGAGAAATCTCAGTGATTCGGCGTTCGAGGAAGTGAACGCAAAAATACTGACGGACCAACAAGCGACTGCCCAGGGCATTCGCACGGAGGGATTCGGTTGGCTGCTGCGTCAGGACATCCAGCCCAATGATACGGTGATGGTTTTTCTTGCGGGTCACGGTCTGTACGATGACTTTGACGAGTGGTTTTTCGCCGGTCATGACCTGGAACTGTCCAACCTCATTGCAACCGGGATTTCGGATGCCGCACTCGATTCGTTTCTTAGCAAGATTCCGGCCAACACGATTCTGTTCACGGACACCTGTCATGCGGGTGGCTTTTCGACGGACACGCCCGTTCGATTGCACCCGCAGAGCGGCGGGAACCTGTGGCTTGGGCGCGGACACGTGGTGTTTGCGTCGTGCTTGCCCGAAGAACAGAGTTACGAGTCATCTGAGTGGGGGCACGGAGCCTTCACCCGGTCCATCGTTGATTTCTTGGCGAGTTCAACCTCCGACTACAACGGGGATGGTCAACTCGCATTTGACGAAATGAGTGTGTTTGTGCGTACGGGCGTCCGAAGCTTGACTGGTAATGCTCAGAATCCGGTGGTCGAGATGCCCTCGAGTGTGAGCAACATCGTCTTCACAAAGGTGAAGCAAAAAACTCAGAGGAGCGACTGAACGAGTTGGCGGCGCGTGACGGCGCCGACGGGCAGCCCATCGCCCTCCGTTAAGATGGCGACATCGCTGTGCTCGTCATAGAGCCGCAGGAGCACCCCGAGGTGTCTTTCCTCAGCGAGTGCAGTGACGACCGGTTGAGGCTCGGGCACGCAGTCATCAGCGAGAAGGTCTGCGTAGTGGTAAAAGCCAACGATGCGCGAACCGGATGCATCGGCGTCTTCACGCACAAGAATGATTGGATGGTTGTTGCGTCGGGCTCGGCGACGAATCGTTTCCAAATCATCGGTGGTTGTCACGATTGCAAGTCGGTCCAGTCGCACGCCAAAGCTGATCGCGGGTTGGTTCCCCACATCAAAAAGCTGTTGTGAAAACTCGCGTTGTCCCAGGGTCAGCAAGCCCGCTTCTTGGCCCACGCGCAGCACTTGATCCAGGTCATTGCGACCCATCGAAAGTGGGAGCCGAAACGCGGTTTGGCCGGTGATCGAGGACAGGGCACGTCCGAGTAGACCCAGGATCGCGGAAACAGGCGCAAACAAAAGGGTCGACAGTAGCAGGCCCACCCTTCCGAGACTGAGCAGGCGATAGGGAGCCTGGTAGAAGAGATGCTTGGGCATCAGTTCGCCGAAAACAAAGACGGCAGGTGTCATCAGTATGGTGGAGGCCAGTTCTAGGGTTTGAGCGGTCGTGACATCGGGCTGACCCGAAACACTGGCAGTCACCTGAGATCCGACCCACATGACAATCGCGAGGCTGGTCAGGTAGTTTGCTAAGTTGTTGCCAACCAGAGTGGTGGCGATGAAGATGGGCGGGCGGTTGAGTAGCCACAGGAGCGCGCGGCCGGTTGCAGAGCCGCTGAGTGCGTCCAGTACCACCCTCGTTCGGGAAACCCGATACAGTCCGGTTTCATTGCCAGAGTAAAAAGCTGACATCGCGAGACCGATGAGGAACAGTGCGACGGCGACGTGGCTCATGTTGCGTCGGATGGGCTATTGGGATCACGCCATATCTCGACCCAGACGCCGTTCGTGTCGTCCTCGACAACCACCAACTCGTAAGGATGCAATGGGGCAACGTCGCCCACACGAGGGACCCGTTCGTTGTGGCGTTGGATGTGCCCGGCCACGGTCGCGGCGCGTTCCTCAGGTAACTGCAAGTTGAGTCGCTGCGCGATGACCCCCAGTCCTGTGCGACCATGCAAGCGATAATGGTCCACGCCGATCGATTCAATGAGATCCGTCGCGTCGTCGCGATGGAGGTCATCTGCCAGCACGCGACGTAAGATGTCTTCCACTGACAGAACACCGACGACCGCGCCATACTCGTTGACGACGATGGCGACATTGCATTCTTCTTGCTGAAGCTGATCAAAGACTTGGGAGACTTGCGCCGACCAGGGAACATGCAAGACGGGTTCCACGGCGTCTTCCAGGGCATCGATTTGGCTTGGACGCAGCAGGCGAAGCGGGATGGCGCCCACGATCGCCTCGTCATCGTCATCCACTGCGTGATTCTGTTCGGTCACGGTGGCTTTCGGATCGTTGCCTTGAGCCGAGAGTGAGCGATCCTTCGAGGGCATGGTGCGCTGCGGCGATAGAAAGACGAAGCCACCAGGCGGACGCACGGGCAACAAATCGAGGGTGCCAGCTTGGTCTTGCTGTTGCACATGCACCGTGCTTCGCGGACGCATCACTTCGTCGACCCGACACTGCGATAGATTGACGAGGGATCGCATCGCCTGCCGCTCCCGTCGCAGCAGCGCCGCGTCGCCGGTCCCCAGGTCAATGGCACGTACGATGTCAGCCAGGGCAATCTCGGGTTCTGGTTTCATCTTGGGCCAGATCAGTCGACACAACAGTCGATTGGCCCATGCCAGTGAGGGTAGCATTGGCGACACCAACGCGACCGCCAATCGCATCGGAATCGCAACGGCATGCGAGACTGCCAGGGGCGACATCACGGCGAGGCTCTTGGGCAGCATCTCGCTGAAGAAGATGATGGCGAGGAGCGATCCGACCGTGAAGAGTCCCGGCCGTTCGACGTGGGAGGAAAGAATCGCAACCACAGCGAAATAGATCATGTTGATCAACAGATTCCAAAAAAGAATCGCCGAGAGGAGGCCTTGCGAGTCTTGTAGCAGTGCCGCCACGTTGCGGTTGGCCACGCTGCCACGTGCCAGCCGGCGGCGATCACGGTCGCGCAGCGAGAAAAGTGCCGCTTCGCTGCCACTGAACAGACCACTGGCAAGGATCAAGCATCCAAGGGACAGCAGGTACGGTGTCAGCGAGACGTTCGCAGGGGCGGGAGGCGGCTCCAAGGGTCGTCAAGCTTCAAAGACGTGATCGAACGAGTTGTGAAAGCAACGCAAGTGCTTTGTTCCAATTCAATTTTAGGATCAGCCGTTGGGCGTTAGCCCCGGTTCCTGCCGTGATAACCGGGGCTGTACCGCGATAACCGGGGCAAACGCCCAGCGGCTCATTGAGGGACCCCTCACTCTTAACTGGAACAAATGCATCAGGCGCGGTTTTGCCAAACCTTGCCCAGGTCAAGCATAGCAGATGGATTTGTACCGACCGAGGGTTGCTGGGCACCGACAGCAGCCGGTGCAAACCGTCCGCACGCTGAGATGGGGGCTTCCGCCAGCCAACGGCGGCCACCACCATGATTAGAATCGAAGGCCGATCGTGACCCGCGCGTCTCCCGATGTCTACGTTCCCGTTTGAGATTTGATGCTGACCCACACTCAACCGACCGTTATCAACCGAGCCCGTTTGCTGGAACGCTTCTTGCGATACGTGCAAATGGACACAACGGCCGATCCGCACAGTGAGAATTATCCCAGCAGCGAAGGCCAACGCGACCTGGGACGGGTGCTGGCGTCTGAGTTGCAGGCCATGGGGGCGGATGATGTTGAGCTTGATGAACACTCGCTCGTATACGCAACCTTGCCGTCCACGACCGAGGGTGATGTCCCCACCATTGCCTTGGTGGCGCACATGGACACGTCGCCCGAGGCACCCGGTTCTAACGTGAAGCCGCGCGTCATCGATTCGTACACGAAAGGGGACATCAAACTAGCCGCAGGCAATGCGATTCGCCTGGAAGACTACCCGGATCTTGCCAACATGGTCGGTCAGACGTTGGTGACGACGGACGGCACAACATTGCTGGGTGGTGATGATAAAGCCGGTGTGGCGATCATCATGGAATTAGCGGAGAGCCTGATCGAGCATCCCGAGCTGGAGCATGGCGAGATACGCATCGTGATGACTTGCGATGAAGAGATCGGTCGCGGAACGGATAAGATCAATGTCGACAAGCTGGGTGCCGATGTCGCCTACACGGTGGATGGCGGTGGATTCGGCGTTGTCGATGAAGAAACCTTCTCTGCCGACGGCGCGACCGTGACCTTCACAGGCCACAACATTCACCCGGCAATCGCCAAAGGACGCATGGTCAACTCGATCCGTGCTGCCGGTCAATTTATCGCGCTCTTGCCCGCACAGATGGATGCACCGGAATCAACCGAAGGACGCGACGGGTTTATCCATGCTTACGAGATCGACGGTGGCGTTGGCAAGACCACCGTGCGGCTGATTCTTAGGAGCTTTGAGACCCATGATCTGGACGACTTCGCGGCGAGGATTCGGGAGTACGCTCATCAAGCAGCCGAGGCGGTTCCCGGGATCAATGCGGACGTGCGCATTAAGAAGCAATACCGCAATTTGCGAGATGGTTTGACTCGGATCCCGGAGTCCATCGACCTGGTGGAGAAAGGCTTTGCGAAACTGGGCGTTGCGTGCACACGCGCGATCATCCGCGGAGGGACCGACGGCAGCCAGTTGACTGAAAAAGGTTTGCCAACGCCGAACCTTTCATCGGGGCAACACAACATTCACAGCGTGCTCGAATTCGCGAATTTGGATGAAATGCAATTGGCGGGCGAACATTTGGTTGCTTTGCTGGGACTATGGTCAGAACAAAAGAGCTGAGAACGAAAGGACCGACTCAGAATCAACGTTCGCTGTTCGAGAACGGACGCAACCGCCAGTCCCCTCTAACGCCAGGAGGCTGAGTGAAGTAGGATTCGCAGTTGGAATCCGCTTCAGCTCAACATGCCGTTGCAGCCGTGGTGAACGTCGCGAAGGCGTTCGGCTTTCTTGCAGCATGCCGAAACTCTTGGCGAGTTTCGCTACCCGCGCATTAAGCGGAAACGGAACACCGACGAGATTGCCTTTTCTCCCTATCATTGTCTATTGCTTCTTCCATGTCGCAGTCTTTTCATGTTGTGGTCTTGGGTGGTGACGGTATCGGCCCCGAAGTCTGCGACCAGTCGGTTCGCTTGCTTCGGTCAATCGAATCCCACCTGGATGGCGTCACCTTTCATCTCGACGAGCATTCGGTTGGGGTTGGTGAGTATCAGCGATCTGGGGAGGCGTTGCCGGATACGACCTTTGACGCGTGTCGTGCATCCGACGCGGTTTTGCTGGGCGCCATGGGCCTACCAAACGTGCGTTATCCCAACGGCAAAGAGATCGCACCCCAGCTGGACTTGAGAGAGCGTTTGCAGCTGTACGGGGGTGTCAGGCCGATACGCTTGTTCCATCAAGCCGACACGCCTTTGAAGGATTATGAGGCGGGGCAAATCGATTTCGTGCTGGTCAGGGAAAGCACGGAAGGTTTGTTCTACGGACGTGATGCCGTGGCCGACCTGGAAGCAGATGCTGCTACCAACGAGCTCCGCATCACGCGTCAGGCTTCGGAGCGGGTTTGTCGCTTGTCGTTTGAGTTGGCGCGACGGCGTGGTGGCAAGAAGAAGGTGACGCTGATCGATAAAGCCAATGTGCTGTCAACGATGGTCTACTTCCGCCATGTGTTTGATGAGGTCGCAAAGGAGTTCCCCGACATCACGGCCGAACATGTCTACGTGGATGCCTGTGCCTTGTTTCTGGTCCGCGGCCCCGATGAGTTTGACGTGATGGTCACGGAGAACATGTTTGGGGACATTTTGAGCGACCTGGCAGCTGGCATTGTGGGCGGGATGGGCATGGCTCCTTCCGGTGACATCGGTGATGAAGCCGCCGTCTTTCAGCCCTCGCACGGCTCGGCGCCCGACATCGCGGGGCAAGGGCTTGCCAACCCGATCGCGATGCACCTGTCCACCGCGATGATGCTGGATTGGTTAGAACATTCCGAATGCCGCCGCGCCGCGAAGGCGCTGGCGGATTCGATCTCGCATGTGTTGTCCGATCCGAATCAACGGACCGCCGACATGGGTGGTTCGTTGTCGACGTCAGGCATCACGGATTTGATCGAGTCAGCGCTTCAGAAGCGCTTGCAGTCTTAGGTGGAGCACGACCGTCCCGTCGCTTGCTTCCGGCTCGGGATGGCATTTCGATGTTGAGTTCTCTTGCGGGCAATTCCCAATGCCGACACGCTTTCTTTTGATCTTTGGCGCCTTCGTCATTTCGGTCTTGATGTGGGTGGATCGCGCCTGCATCTCGGCAGCGAAAGGCGATATGCAGTCCGACCTCGGGTTTTCCGACACGGAGATGGGGTGGGTCATGTCCATCTTCGCGCTCGGCTATGCGCTGTTTCAGGTGCCGGCCGGAAAGATGGCGGACCGCTTTGGACCCCGTCGCGTGCTGGCGGGTGTGATCATTGTCTGGTCGATTTTCACCGGGTTGACGGGTGTCGTGCGTGGCTTTGCAGCCATGATGGGTTTGCGTTTTTTCTTTGGCATGGGGGAAGCTGGGGGCTATCCGACGTTGGCGCGTGCGTTCACGTCTTGGTTGCCCATGAACGAGCGGGGCATCACCAATTCGATCAGTTTTTCCGGCGGGCGATTGGGGGCTGCTTTGGCGATGCCGGGTGTGGTCTGGTTGATCGGCGTGCTCGGCGGGTGGCAGCAAACGTTCTGGTTCTTCGGCGCCTTTGGCGTTGGCTTCGCAGTCCTTTGGTTCTTGCTTTTCCGCGATCTCCCGGAGCAGCACTTCGCGGTCAGTGAGGCGGAGGCGGCACATATCGTTGCATCACGCACGGCGGCTAAGTCAGACGCGTCCGAGACGCCAGACGAGCCGGCGAGGTCGATTGCGTTTGTTGACATGTTGCGGTCACCCAACCTGCGAATGTTGATGGTGCAGTACGTGGCTCACAACTTCACCTTTTTCTTCACGGTCAGTTGGTTCTTTCCGTATTTGAAAGAAACCTACTCGCTAACGTCGGAGCAAACGGGCTGGTATGCGGCGGCGCCCTTGTTGTGCGGGGTCGTGGGCAATTGGTTGGCCGGATTCACCGTCGATCGTCTGTTCAGCCGCGGGCAATGGCAGCGTTCACGGCGATTGCCGGCGATGATCGGCTTTGTTTGTTCTGCCGTGGGAATGTCCTTGTGCGTGAACATGACCTCGCCGTTGGCTTCGGTGGCGTGCATGTGTCTGGCCATCTTTGGAGCGGATATGATCCTCAGTCCATCTTGGTCGACTTGCATGGACATCGGAGGGGCGAACGCGGGCGCGGTTTCGGGTTCCATGAATATGGTCGGAAACCTGGGTTCGTTCAGCGCGGCGCTTTCGTTCCCGTACCTGTTGGAATGGTCGGGAACGCACCAGCCGTTTTTCTACTTGGCGGCCGGCTTGAACGTGTTGGCAATCTTTCTGTGGATGCGGATCCGTCCTGACCGATCGATCCAAGAGGAGCTCGCATTGGGGGCGGAAGAATGAACGCCAAGTCGGAGGTGACGACAACTGCACTTCGTGGGGCGGTGATCGGTGCCGGCTATTTCAGCCAGTTTCACTACGATGCCTGGCAACGCATCGAAGGCGTTTCGATCGTGGCTTGCTGCGACACCGACTTGACCAAGGCGAAATCAGTTTCGCAAGAATATGGCATTCCAAATCAGTACACTGACTATCGGCGCATGCTGGATGAATGTGAAGTGGACTTCGTTGACATCATCACGCGACCGGACACGCATCTGGAAATGGCATCGGAGATTGCAAGACGCGATGTCGCGATGATCTGCCAGAAACCGCTCGCGCCCACTGTCGATGAGTCGCACGCCTTGGTTGAGGCCACGCGAAGCGTTCCGTTCATGGTTCACGAGAACTTTCGTTTTCAACCGTGGTACCGTGAGATCAAAAAGATCTTGGATGCCGGGACCATCGGTGAGAACTTGCACACGATCACGTTTCGCAATCGTGCCGGTGATGGGCACGGTCCAGAGGCTTACCTTGCGCGGCAGCCTTATTTTCAAACGATGGAACGTTTTCTCATTTTCGAAGCCGGCATCCACACGATCGACACGTTTCGCTATCTCGGTGGTGAAATTGAGGCGGCATGGTGCCTTCACCGACGTCTCAACCCGGTGATCGCGGGCGAAGACACCGCCTTAGGCG
>JBCCYK010000165.1:0-14922 GCA_039189905.1 Planctomycetota bacterium | reverse complement strand
GGCTCGCCGGTTTTTTTTGGGCCCGAACGATTCAGGCCGCGATTCTCAGGACGATCATTCCTTCTTCGATGAGTGGGCTTCATCGGCGCGAAAACGCGGTACATGCAATTTGATCATTTGGTTCACCTCACTGATTGGCGCGTCCTGCGTTGGAACGGACTCGATGTCCGAGTTTCCGTCCGCGCCTCCTGCCCGTCGTGTCCGTGGGTCTTGGCCGGATGCTCCGTGAGCAGTTGGACGACTGGATGAGGCCGTCGCATGACGTGGCTTAAAAAAGCGACCGAGTGGCCCGGCGAGCAACGCGGGTAAAAGCAACAAGTCACCCACCAAAGCCGCCGCCAGGAGTACCAACATGAGTGTGCCAAATCGCTGCGTGGGAGTGAATGTGGACAACGCAAACACGAACAGACCCAAGCCGCCCACGATGGTGGTCTGTGTCATGGCCGGACCCACGCGTCGATAGGTTTCAATCAACGACTTCTTTCGGTCCGCGCCGCTTTCCAGGAATGAGCGGTACCAGCTGAGAAAGTGAATGGTATCGTCAACCGCAACACCCATGGCAACCGATGCGGTCATCATCGTGCCGATGTCGACCTTGAATCCGAGGTGCCCCATCACACCAAAAACAAGCAGAACAGGAAACACATTGGGCACCATGGAAACCATGCCGGCCGCAAGACCATGGCCTAGGTGGCTGGGCTGAAGCCAGGCAAAGGGGAACGCGCCCGGGTTCAACAAGACGATCATCACGCAAGCGATCAGAACGAAGGCCAATCCAATGGATTCCACCAGGCTCCCCAGAAGGGTCCTTTGAGCTTTGTAAACGACCGGGACGACACCGGTGTAGACAACCGTGGGTAGCAGTCGCTCGGCGGTGCTTACATCCCGGCCGGAACTCACGCTCGGGATGCTGGCGATCTGAGGCCGGATAGTCGCGACCCCTTCGGGAATGACGGCGGTCGCCATCGTGGGCATGACGTCGATGACCATGTCGACTCGCGTCATCATCCGCTCCCAATTTGGGTCGCTTGGCTTCAGCTTCGCATCGGCAGCACTGGGATCAATCCACACCACACGACGAAAGTTCTCCGCGTCGAGGACGTCGGAAAGAACGGACAAGAAACAGGCACGCGTCGCGATTTGCCGCTGTTCGTCCAGCAAGGGTGCTTCGTCGATCCCCAGTGGCTTCTGACTCCCCAGAACCAGAACGGTCTGATTGGCATCGCGAGCCCCCTCGGATCTTGATAGTCGATGAAGAACGTCGTGTCGTACTTCGTAGGCTTTTGTGACCGGATGAACGGCGGTGCGCAGATCATCGATGAAGAGCCCGTAGTCGATCTCGGAAAGAGCGCTCACGCGAAGGCTCAGACGCCATAACTCGTTCGTCTCGCCGACTGGGTCGCCGGATGCCATGGGGTCGCCGGACCTCCATTGCTGCTCCAACGCGACGTAGTCGCTGTCAAGCATATCGGCAAAGCCATCACGAAACGCGCGATCATAGTTCGCGCGCGTGATCGAGTAGCCTGATTCGACTTTCGGAAGCGGGGGCAGAAACGTATCCATGCTGGACGCCTGTCCGATCTTGTCCAAACCTTCACGACCAAGCGTGCGTGTGACAACCTGCCGGATGCGTGAAACCATCTCGATGCGTTCGAGCATGTTCAGTGCGGCCACGTCGCTGGACTTGGCCTGCTGGATGTCTTCAGGCATTCGAACCACGATTTCCATCGGCACCAACTTGCCAAAGTTCGATTCCAGCCATGCGTAATCCTTGAGAATACGGGCTTCCTCATCGAATAACTTCAACAGCTGGACCGACGTTTCGATTTTCAGCAGACCAAAGGTCGCCGTGACAAGTCCGGCCAGGCACGCGACGGATACGAGAGCATGTTTCGATACGACACGTGTTCCGAATGCGGCCCACCAGTGCGCCAAACGCGATGCCGCTTGCTCCGGTGCAATCGGGCGATCTTCCGCTGGAGGATCCTCGTCCGATTGCGGGGGATCATCGCGCCCGTCATTCTTCGGAAGCTTACCGACGCGTGGGGCAAAAACTTCCAGAGCGGCAGGCAGATAGGAAAACAGGATGCCCAGGGTCGCGATGACGCCGATGGCTGAGTAGAGCCCAAAACCGCTGATGGGTGTTAGGTTGCTTGTGAAAAGTGATGCCAGGCCAATTGCCGTGGTGACGGCCGCGAGCGTGCAGGGCATCGCGGCGTGGGCGAGCGCGCGAGCCGCCGCACCCGACGTACCGCCCAATCGCGTTTCATCTCGATAATAGTTGATCACGTGGATCGCGCCGGAGAGCCCCAGCACATACACGAGCGACGGCATGCTCAGCAGAATCGCGTCCACGCGCCCGCCCGTCCAGCCAACAACCGCCATGCTGAGCATGGCAGCGGACCCACCGACCACAAAAAGCATGATGGTGATCTTGATACTTCGAAAGCACAGGTAGGCCAGGACCACGCCAAGCAGCACGCAATAACCGATCAAGCGTACGAGCGTGACCGTTCCCTCCTCGTCGATGGCCATGTTGTCGACGGGTGGGCCGCCCATGCGAAGTGGCGGCATGCCCGAGTACCCGGGCGGAAGCGTGCGGTCGAAAGGCGGTGGCGTGGCGGAAGGCGGCGGTGGTGCTTCGATGCCACATTGTTCCGCCAGCACAAGGAACCGCCCTCGGACGCCGTCCAAGACACCTCTCCCCAAGGCATAGGCCAGTTTGTCCTTCGCAAGGTCCGTCAGCGTCACCAGGACACACGTCAAACGTGCGGGGGCTTCGCGATCGAACGAATCGAACAATGCGTACCACGCTTCGGTCTGGACAGATTCGGGCGCGTTGCGAATCGAGGCTTGTGCCCAGGCCAACCGCGCTCCGGGCGTCGCAGCGGCTTCGGCAGCGTCCTGGGTGTCGAGGACGGGATCGGGCCAACGATGTTTCGCCCATTCCACCAGCGCGGATTGGATCGCGGCCTCGTCCACGTGTTTGGGAGCACGTGGAGCGGAGGCATTGGCATCAGAGAGGACCCCCGCGATGGACGTTACGTTCCAATCAAAGTCGCGGGGCACGGCAGGGGCGAAAAGGGAACCAGCCAAACGTTCTTCGGCGCGCCGCATCGCGACTTGTTGTCGATAGGACTCGTCGGTGAGGTCCACGGGCCAAAGGGCGCCCCCCGGCGATGCCAGGTCGGCGGCAATTGTGACGCCCGTTTGTACCGTTTCAAAAAGGGGCGCGCAGATGAGTGCGGGATCGTTGTAGAACGGATTGGTCGTACGCTCGTCCGATGGGGCACCAAAGGCCGCGATGAACTGTCCCTCGAGTTCGAACTTTCCGAGCAATCGTTTGACGCCACGGATGGCCGCCAATGGAACGTTGGACGGTTCGTCCCATCGGTGCAAGCGACCGCCGGGCGTGATGAAATACCAAGTGCCGTCCTTCGATGAGAGCCACTTCTCATCGAGACCGCCCCATCCCTCATGAGACTGCCCCGAGAGCATCAGCCCAAGCTCTTCACCGATTTCACGCGCGCGCACGCGCTGGGTGATCTCATCCTGGGTCAGGCCTTCTTTCTCACGGCCATTTGTTTGCAGCTGATCACGATAGTCGGCCGACTCCCGAAGCAGCTTCTCTTCTAGCAAACGCAGACGTTGATCGTTCTCGTTGCATCCCGGCCAGGTTGCAAGGATGAAACTCTCGCCCGCAAAGTGCTCTGCAAACCAATCCAGTTCTGCAGTTTCCGGAAAGTCGGATGGCAACCAATCCTTGACATCGTTCTCTTTGTTTTTGAGGGCGTCTCGGGCACCACGAAAGGCCGAGGGCATCACAAAGAAAAAGCCCATCAGCACCCACATCGCGACCGGCAATCGCCAGGGACCGATGCGTTGCAACCAAGTCACGGTGGCGGGTGTCTCGGTGTTCGAGTTGGGATACGTGTCAGACAAGGCGGTCCAATAACGCAGTTTCAGAGCGATGCGGCCCCGCGAAGGCTCAGGACGAAGCGGGGTCGGTCCCACTGGGCGACCGGGTCGCAACGATCGAACGACGACGCGGGTGTAGGCGTCAGGCAACGCGGTGGCCCAGAGGATACACCTACGCCGATGGTTTCCAAACGCCGCTTGTCAAATCAAATTGGGTTCCCAGCGTCATCGTGATGACCCGTGGGCGCGCTCGATCCGATTGGGCACTCTGGGATGGCCGAACAGATCTTTTCGAGGCCCTTCTGTTTTGACGGCTTTCGCAGAGGCGTTTGAACGCTAAATGGGGTATACCTACCACTCCGGACTCGCATGCATCTTGTTTTGAACCACTCACCGAAATCCAAATCTCATGGCCGCACCGCTGCAATCGCTGGTTGAAACCGGCACCAAACTCTATTTGGACAGCGTCGAACCCTCCGAAGTCGACCAGAATCTCGCGTGGGGCGCGGTGGGTGCTACCAGCAACCCGGCCATCATCTCAGCCATCGTGAAAACAGGCGGTCTCGATGCGGAAATCGAGCGTTTGTTGGGCGAGGGAAAGGAGAACGATGCGATCGCATGGGCCTTAGCGGATCACTTGGTCGCGGACGCGCAGTCCAAGTTCGAGGCCATTCATGCGGCGTCCAAAGGCAATACAGGATGGGTCAGTTTTGAATTGGATCCCCTCTTGGAAACCGCGGAGAACGTCGCGAAGGGCGGGGCGACGCGTGACGAGTACATCCGTCTTGGCACGGCTTGGAACGAAGGCCACGTGAATCGGATGATCAAGGTACCCGCGACGGTCAATGGCCTTGCGGCTTTGGAGTCCTTGGCAGCCGCCGGCGTGACACTCAATGTTACGTTGATCTTCACCGAGGAGCAGTACGTGCAGGCGCGTGAGGCGATATGGCGCGGTGCCCAGGCGGCAGATGCGGCGGGCATCAAGCCGCTCACCGAATTCAAGAGCGTGTACAGCATCTTTATCTCGCGAATTGACGTGTACACCAAGTCGGAAGTCGCGGATTTGACGGAGGAAGCCCAGGGTTTGGTCGGGATCGTCAATGCGAAAAGGATCTGGAAACAGAACCGAGACTTCTGGGCCGACAAAGGATGCGAGCTTGAGCAAGAGCTCATCTTTGCGAGCACGGGCACGAAGGATCCCTCAGATCCACCCTGGAAATATGTTCAAGCCCTGGCGGGGAGTGACATCCAAACGAATCCCCCCGAGACGAACGAAGCGGTTGCCGAAAGTGATCTGACCTTTCAACGCACCGTCGATGTGATGCCGTCCCAGAGCATCTTGGACGAGATTGACGCGAAGGTGGATCTCGTTGCGATGCAACATCAGTTGATGGAGGAGGGCGTTGCCAAGTTCATCAAGCCGCAGCAAGCGCTCTTGGATTTGATTGCCAGCAAGCGAGCCGAGTTGTCTCCGGCTGGCTGAGCCAAACGCGGTTCGCTTGAACGTTCCGGCCAGACTCTAGTTCGTCCTATGCGCATGTGCGTCGTGGCTCACGGTGTGCGATTCGGCTCGTAACGGCTTGATGCGAGGGCCCATGGTCGCGTTGGAAGACCGAGCCCTTGTGCGTGATTTGGGCTCCGTTGTGCCGCTCGCTTGCTGGGTGGCTGTTTGGCACTGCGATTGCACATCGTTCAGAGGCACATCCCCGTGCTCTGAAAGGTCCAAACCATGCAACGCGTTGTCCTTGCCACCGATGATTCCGAGAGCGCACTTCGGGCAGCCAGATTGCTAGGGCGACTTTTCGACGTGTCAACGTTGGAGATCACCCTCGTCAGTGTTGTGAATTGGGAGACACCATCGGCCTCACTCGATTCGACTTGTGAAATCGCGCGGCTCGTCGATCAGTCTCGCGCGAACGCCATGACGGCACTGGAGCACGTGCGATTCACGCTAGGCCTACCGAAAGAGGCATTGCAGCACGTCATCGGTGATGGCCACGTCGGCGAGTTCATCACCACGACAGCACGCGAATTGACTGCGGACCTCATCGTCGTCGGCGATCGTCGACATTCGTCCGTCGGGCGCGTCCTCTTGGGTAGCACCAGTGACTACGTCGCCACGCACGCCAGTTGCAGCGTCCTGGTGGTCCGGAATGACGTGGCAGATCGCATGCCCGGCTCACTGAGAATGTGCGTCCCGGTGGATCCCGAAGCGGCCCCGGAGCAAATCCGAACCATGGTCGACTGGTTTTCCATGACCGATGCCGCACACATCGACGTGGCCTCGGTGCTGGTGCCGCCCATGGCGCAATCCCCCGAGGTTCCATCCTACTGGGCGCATGACGAACAGGCGGCCCAGAAAACGTTGGATCAGGTTCGGCGTGACTGCGAATCGCACGGGATCGAAGCGGCGGACCACTTGATCAACGCCGCAAGTGTCTCCAATGGACTGATCAAGCACTTCTCGGAGTGCGCGATCGATCTAGCCCTCATGAACGAGACGAATCGGACTCCCATTGGGCGTTTCCTGCTCGGCAGTGTGTCCCGCTCGGTTCTTCGCTACGCGAAATGCTCCGTGCTGATCCGTCGCCGGACGGAACAGGACGAGCCAAACGCAAACAAAGCGTTTGCTGTCCCGCACGACGAGCGAGATGGAGCGATGACATGAAGATTCTCTTGGCAACGGACGGTTCCGAGTCCTCCCTTCAGGCCCTCCACTATCTCAAGGATCTTCGCTGTCAGAATGCGATCAGCGTGACGGTGTTCACCGCCATCGCGTACCCGCAACCGATTTTGGGCGACGTTGCGACGGACTGGATCCCCGACTACTTACTCCATCAACACGACGTGGCGCGTGAACACCAGACTCAATGTCTCACAAGTCTCCATGAAGCGGGGTTGATCGCAGAGTCCGTCGTGGAAGATGGTGATCCCGGGACACGCATCGTTGAAAAGGCGGACGAGCTTGGCGTTGATTTGGTCGTCGTGGGAGCGAAAGGACACTCAGCCATCGACCGGATCTTGTTGGGGAGTGTCAGCGACTATGTGGCGACGCATTGCAATTGTTCCGTACTCGTGCATCGAACGGTTTCCGAAAGCGGGACGGACGCCAACGCCGCGCCAATCTTGATTTCCGTTGATGGCACCGAAGCCTCTGACATGGCGGTCAGGCACTTTTCACAGTTCAACTGGCCTGAAACCGTTGTTGGGAGCGTTTTCTGCGTCGTGCCCGTCGTACGGACGTTTCGACGGGATCTCTTTCCAAGTGCGATGGCCCAGGCGGCCCAAAGAAGGGACGCGGCACGGCGGGAAACTCAGCGAGTCGCGTTGCGGCTTGAAAATTGCTTCGGGGAACTGCAGACGGATGTCGTCGAGTCGGACCACGTCGGCGACGCGATCGTGAATCAAGCGGACAAACTCAATGCGAACGTCCTGGTTCTGGGGGATTCAGGACGAGGGATGGTTGGTCGTCTGCTGTTGGGAAGCGAATCACGCTATGTCTTGCATCACGCGGAATGCTCGGTCTGGATTGGACGCGACCGCGAGGTCGCCGTGACGTGAACGTCTACCGGAGCTCCACTTTTGGGCAGGGGCTCATAGCAGGCACAAAAAAACGGGCGTGCTGAAGATGAATCTCCAACACGCCCGTCGGCATAAACCGTGAATACGCGAGCAACTTTTTGGTCACGCATTACGCGGCCAAGTGGTTTATCGAAGCAGAGCCAAGACGTTCTGCGGGTTCTGGTTGGCCAGAGCCAACACGTTCGTACCCGACTGAACCAGGATCTGAGCTCGTGTCAGGTTCGCTGACTCCTGAGCGAAGTCGGCGTCTCGAATGCTGCTTTCTGCTTCTTGCAGGTTTGCCTTCGCATCATTCAAGCTTACCAAGTTGCTCTCCAGCGTCGTCGATTGGAACGAACCGAGACGGCCTCGCGTTTGCGTGACTTTTGCAATCACTTCATCGATGATTTCAGCTGCACCTGCGACGTCGTTCGACAAGCTCTTCGCTTGACCGCTGCCAAGTTCATAGAGCCGGCCGGCTGCGCCACCGAGTTGACCCGTGCTGACGCTGCCGATTCCCAAGCTTGCTTGCTGGTTGCTGATCACTTCAGGACCCAGCTGGAACGTGGCACCACCGCCGGTGATGGAGAAACTGAAGTTCTCATTGCTGCCGTCCGTCACGGTCAGGCTGAGGTCCAGCGTCGCTGTGTTGATCGAAAGCTCGTTGCCGCTTCCGTTGGCTTCGACACCGTTGATGGTTGCGGCGATGTCGGTACCCGTGGAACGAACGTTGTCGAGGCTTGTTTCAAAGGTTCCGGTTGCGCCTTCACTGATCACGTCGATGGCGACCAAGGCCTCGCTACCGTAGTCGGTTGACGTGAAGGTGAGTGCGCTATTGGCACCTGCGGCGGAAACGCCCGTGCTGTCACTGACCAAGTTCACGGCATTGGCGATCTGGTCGATGCTGGTGCCGGTACCGAAGTTGAACGTTTCGGCCCCGCTTGCACCGGACAATTCAAAGACCAAGTCATCACGAAGCACTTCACCACCGGTGGTTCCGGTGTCGAGATCCGCGATCTGGCCTGCCGCGGCAAACTCAGAGTCGGTGATCACCGTGGCGGTGAACAGGTCATCGGCAACGGCAACGCCGTCGACGGTGGCGTCATCGATGATGGCCTTCAGAGCCGCGCCGGTTTGGGCCGCGCTGTTGTTGACGGTAACCGTGAGGACCTTCTGGGCCGTGTCGTAGTCAGCGGCGTTGGCGGCACCTTCGACGAACTTGATGGCGACATTGTTGTAGTCAGCACCATTGTTGTTGGCGGTGATCGTCAGGCCCTCCCCTTCGTCGGTGACCGTCGCGGCGGTCGCCAACGCAATCGTACCGGCAGCGGTGGCACCCGATGCCGTGAAGCCGTCCAAGGCGGCGATGGCAGTTTCCACGTCCTGTGCATCGACGTCCGCGGCCACCTCACCCGTGTTGGCGGCGACGCCTGTGAAGTTGGCGGTGATGGTCAAGACACCGGTCGTGGAGTCGAAGGAGGCGGCACCGCTATTGGAAGCCGTCACGTCGTCGACGATGGTGATCGACGTCAGTCCCTCGCCGACGATTTCGATGTCTTCGCCGTTGATGTCTTGCGTCGCGCTTCCAAACGTCACCCCGCTGTCGACGGTCGCAGCTGCGGCCGTTGTGAAGGCAGCCGAGCTCGCAGTCGAGGTCGCTTGGGTTGCGGCCGTACTGACGACGACTTCCACGTCGATTTGACCGGTCGTACCGAGGTTGGCTTGGTCTATCGAGACATCGGAAACGCTGTTGACGCTGCCGATCGTGCTGACAAAGTCAAGCGAGCCGTCCAACAACTTACGGCCTTGAAAGGTCGTCGTTTGTGCGATTCGATTGATGGCTTCCAATGAGCTGTCGATTTGGAGCTGGTTCGCCGCGATTTCTTCATCCGAAAGGGCACCGCTGTTACCCGCTTCGACAACCAGACCACGGATGTCGTTGAGAAGATTGCTGACCTGTCCAAGAGCGCTGTCAGCCGTGCTGATGATTTGGCTGGCACGCTGTGTGTTGCTGATGGACTTGCTGATACCTGTGATTTCGCTACGGAGAGCTTCGCTCGCCAACAAACCGGCAGGGTCGTCGCTGCCCTTGTTGATTCGCAAACCCGTTGACAGACGTGTCAACGATTGCTGCAAATCGTTGTTGCTGTTCTGCAATCGATTTTGCGCGACCAGAGAGTTCACATTGGTGTTGATGCGGGTCATGTTGTCATCCCAAAAAGCGGGTTTGATTCAATGGTTGAGGTTTAGGGGGACGCGAACACGCGAAGTCTCCGCGTCCACTGGGAGTCTTGAACGCAGTTGCGCCCGCGTCCGACCAGAAGCCCCGATTTCGGTGCCGCTGCGAAGGCAAGGGGCAACCAGACCGGCATAACCGTTACAAACGTTGACGTTCGATTTTTTCTGGGGCCGGGGCATTCGTAGAAGCCCCAACCTGCATTCACGTCCCAGCGTCCTGCATGGCTTCGAGCTCCTCCCAACGTTGGTAAGCAGTCTCGAGTTCCCGTTGCAAACATTCCGCTTCGTGGGAGCACTTCGCAATCGTTTCACTGTCGGACTGATAAAAGCTCGGGTCTCCCATGCGCTCGTGGATCGTCGCGATCTCTGATTCCAGCTTCTCGATTTTGCTTGGCAGCCCATCCAGTTCGCGTTGATCCTTGTACGAGAGCTTCTTCTTTGACGGCCTGGTTGGGGCCGATGGTTTCGGGGTGGACTTGGTCACCTTGCGTTCGGCGGGCATCGCGGCGTCGGCTTCGCGTCGGTTCACGGCGGCCTGCCATTCGTCGTAACCGCCCACGTATTCGCGGACCGCGTACGCGACGTCGTGCGTTGACGCTCCGAGTTCGTCGGCCGCTTCAAACACGAGTGTGCTGGTGACCACGTTGTTGATAAACGCTCGGTCGTGGGACACCATTAGAATGGTGCCGTCAAACCCACTGAGCTGCTCCTCCAACAACTCGAGGGTTTCACCGTCCAAATCATTCGTGGGTTCATCGAGAACCAGGACATTGGCGGGCTTGGTCATCAAACGCGCCATGAGGAGGCGGTTACGTTCTCCACCGGATAGGTACTTGACCGGGGTCCGTGAACGTTCAGGCGTGAAGAGGAAATCCTGCAGGTAGCCATAGATGTGTTTGGATTTGCCACCCACTTCGACCCGGTCCGCGCCATCGGCCACGTTGTCAGCGACGGTCCGATCCTCGTCTAAGGTCGACCGCAGTTGATCAAAGTAGGCAATTTGAAGGTTCGTTCCCAAACGAACCGTGCCGGTCGTGGGTTGCAGCTGTCCCAAGATCAGTTTCAGCAGCGTTGTCTTACCGGCACCATTGGGGCCAATCAAACCGACGCGGTCACCACGCAGGATCGTGGTACCGAATCCTCGGATGAGCGTCTCGTTGCCATAGCTGAATGAAACCCCGTCCAACTTCGCGACTAAACGCCCGCTGCGGTCGGCAGTTTCGAGATTCAACTTGGCGCGGCGCTCCGGCTTGCGGCGTTCACGAAACTCTTCACGCATGGTCTTCAGGGCGCGCACGCGTCCTTCGTTGCGAGTCCGTCTGGCTTTGATGCCTTGTCGGATCCACGCTTCCTCCTGCGCGAGCTTCTTGTCGAACAACGCGTTCTGTTTTTCCTCCGCTGCGAACGCTTGCTCCTTCCGTTTGAGGAAAGTCGCGTGGTCGCAGGCCCAATCAAACATCCGGCCTCGATCGATCTCCCAGATGCGTGTTGCCAGATTCTGCAAGAAGGCGCGGTCGTGGGTGACGAAGAGTAAGGTGCCACGCCAAGCCTTAAGGTAAGACTCCAGCCATTGGATCATCCCGATGTCCAAATGGTTGGTCGGTTCATCCAACAGCAACACATCCGGCTGTGCCGCGATGGCGCCCGCCAGCAACACACGCCGTCGCCATCCCGATGACAGGGCATCAAACGCAGCGTCGGGCTGCAAGTCCATTCTCGTTAGCGTGGAGACCACGGATCGCTCCACCGCCCACGATTCACGCTGAGACGCGATGCCCGTCGCCATCTCGGTCACAACGTCAGAAACCGATCTTCCAGGATTGCTGGGAACATCTTGGACCAAGCGAGCAACGGTGATGCCGCTTGCAAGGATGATGGTTCCATGATCCGGGTTTTCATCGCCCACGATCAAACGCATCAGGGTTGATTTGCCCGCGCCGTTTCGTCCGGTGAGACCGATGCGGTCGCCCGGCTCAATGCGAACCGAAATGTCGTCCAGCAGCGCCGGCCCGCGATAGCGGATCGAAACGTTTTCGAGAGTGATCATGATCGATGGCCTAGAGCTTTTGACGCCCGGTCAAAGCGTCCGCGATCATCTCGCGATTGGCGTGTTCCAAAATGGTTCCCGCCGTCAGGCCTCGAGCCAGTCGAGTGATTTCGACCGGGTATTCGGAAAGCAGGTTGGAGAGGTACAAGGATGTCCCGTCACCTTCGACCGTGGGATTGGTTGCCATGATGATCTCGCGGAAATTCCCCTCGCGTACCCGATCGATCAGGGGCTCGATGGTCAGTTGATCGGGCGTGATGCCGTCCAGGGGCGCGATTCGACCGAGCAAGACGTGGTACAAACCATCGAACACCCCGGAGCTTTCAAGGGAGAGGAGGTCGCGCGGCTGCTCGACAACGCAAAGCCGGGTCGAATCTCGCTTGGGGTCCTCGCAGATCTGGCACAGTTCGCGTTCTGCCAAATTGAAGCAGAGACGGCAATACTGGACGTCTTCGCGAACACGGCGAATCGCCTCGGCCAGCGCCAAAGCTTCATCCTCACCGACACGCAGGAGATGGAAAGCGAGTCGCTCGGCACTCTTGCGACCGATCCCGGGAAGGCGGCCCAATTGTGCCACCAAGTTGGCGACCGCACCCGCTTGGGGGTCGCGGTTCTGTTCGGTGGACGCGGTGTTTGCGCTCGGGTTTGCGCCCGATGGATCGATCGGCTGCGCGCTTTCATGCACGAGTAACTTGGCGTCGTCCGATGGCTGAGGTGCGGTCATGGCAACAGTTTAGGAACGACGTGCGATCTCGCCAGCCACCGGCAATGGGTCGCCTGTTCGGGTTTGATGCGGCCGCGAAACCGTAATTCAGTCTGTCGGCCGAGCCCTCGCGCCAGGTAACATCCATCCCAGCGTGGCTCACGGGGGTGAACGCGTTCTGATTCTGATTAGAGCTGACCCCGCTCGCCGCCTATCCAGAGGCATGGAAGACAAGGGCCGAGCACGAATGCATGAGCGGACAACGCGATCGTTGGCGCGAGCGATGTTCGCGATCTGCTGCGCTCTACCAACCTTGATGACCCTCTTAACGGTCGTTTGGTCCTGGACGCCCTGGCACCATGAGACGCTTTGTTCTCAGGTGGAATACGAGTTGTCCCTGCGAACCGGGATGGGTGTTTCTGTGGGACACTATTCTCGGCTGGACCCCTCACGTGTTCGATTGGACAACGTTGAGCTGAGCGATCCTGAGACCAATCAGTTGGTGATGAAGGCGCGTGTCGCATGGTGGTCGGACGACGGCGAAACGATCGCGATTCGCTTGAGTCAGCCGGAATTGAACATGGCCAAGCTGGCCGAGATTGAATCCCTGATTCAGGACCGCCTGCTTCGACAACCGCATCTCGTCAAACGCATGATGCACCTGACGGCGTACGATGTGACGCTTCATGGCAATGCGGAGCCTTCGGATGTCCAGGTCGATGCGATCCCTGTTTCACGGACCTTGCGCCAGATTCGCGGTTCGGTGCAGCCGAGACCCAATCATGTCGATGTCACCCTCGACTGCTTTGTGGCCGATTCGCACGTCACATCGGAACCCTTGCGACTGACACTCCGGCGGGATCGTTCGACAAACTCGCCGGGCTCGATTTGGGAGTTCGACTCAGGGCCAAACGCGTTGCCTTTAAGGCTGCTGGCGAACCATTTCCCTTGGCTGAATCGTCTGGGTGCCAAAGCGAAGTTTCAAGGCACATTTCGTTTTGGTCGGCATTTCGCAATGCCGCACGCGGAAGTGCTTCCTTGGCTCGAGTCGTGGTACATCGATGCCGTTGCGGGTCAGATTGAAAACGTCGACTTGGCCACGCTCTCAACGGGGACTTCGGCCTGGATCACGGGCGAGGGAACGCTCCGCGTCGACCGTTGTTGTTTGGAACCCCGAAAGAAGCTGGACTTTGCAGGCAGTCTCGTGACACGTAACGGGCGTGTCTCACGGGATCTTCTCGAGGCCGTCGCGGCACAACTCCGTTACAAGGTCGCTCCGTTGGATGCGTCAGAATCGCACTACGATTTGATGGCGGTGGCTTTCCAGATTTCAGACACGCGCCTGCGCATGCGTGGCATTTGTCGAACGGAACCTGGGTATGAATCGGTCCTCGCAGGCGTCGCCGTCACTTCGGGATGGAACCCGCTCGCGGTGGCCCAGGATGAGGATGTGCCAACCCTAGCCCTGCTTCGGGTGTTTGACGCGCGTCGAGATCTGCTGTTCCCGGCGACGTCGATCCCCTGGCCATTGCTCTTGGCACTGCCAAAGCAAGCACCGGCTGCGGGGAAACCCATCATTCCGGCTTCCCCCCTTCCGGGAGTGGCCTCGGAAGCCGCGTTCGCAAGCGAGGGGTCCCACGTCGACGAGTCCAATGGCGTTGCTCCGGAAGCCAGGATCGGGCGTCTCCAAAAACCCGCCCAAGGCACGCCCCTGATGCAGCCACGCTGACTGGTGCTTCGATTTCCTGTCTATCGGCTCCTTCGACGCTCCAGGACCCGACGGACCGCCACCGGTAACGGACTTTCCCCTGTTGCGGAACTTGCAGCGCAGGCGGGGGTTCAAAATTTGGAAATTCTTGTCTGTTCGAGTAGACTTAGGGCGGTTGCGGACCCCAAAAGGCTATCACAATCCCAGTAATGCCGGCCTGGGCTTCGCCAAGCTTAGCCGCGACCGACCCCCAAACTCTCTTCCCATTGATTCAGGATCACTGTCGTGTTGCGCCCAATTCCCTTCGCTGACGCCCTCCGGATCCGATTCCTTCTTGGCCTGACCGTGACGTTGGCAGGGTTATCGCTCGGTGGATCGGCTTACGCTGGTGGCGCGAAAGCGGCTCAGGCCAGGGAGTTCTTTGCGGCAATCGACGCGGGTGAAATTGAAGCGAAGTTCATTCCGCACGACGCAACCCGTGCGAACCTGCTGGTCAAGAACCTGACCGAAAAACCCCTTCATCTGGAAATGCCTGCCGCTTTCGCAGGTGTGCCGGTTTTGGGGCAAATGGGAATGGGCATGGGCGGCATGGGTGGCGGCATGGGAGGTATGGGCGGCGGCATGGGCGGTGGCATGGGCGGCGGTGGCGGTCAAGCCATGGGCGGCGGCATGGGCGGTATGGGTGGCGGCCTGGGCGGTGGCGGCATGGGAGGCATGGGTGGCGGCATGGGCGGCGGCATGTTTCGC
>JBCCYK010000164.1:0-15016 GCA_039189905.1 Planctomycetota bacterium | reverse complement strand
TGAAGTGCCGCGCCGAAGAAAAACGCGACGGTTGGACGCAATCACTTGGTCGGCCATCCGGTGTGCCCGAGGTGGACTGGGCATGCTCGCTATCGTTTCCATATGGTGGCGTCCAAGTTCAAGATTGCCTGGCAAACAACGGTCATCGCTGCGACCTCCTCCTTGTCGATCGACTGCGGTGCCTCGGTTTCGCCGACAGCGATGATTGCAGCGGCCGCTTCTGGATGGGATTGGTAAAAATTCAGCTCAGCAACATGCAGTTGCTGCAACACCTCGCGTTCCTGGGCGCGAGGAGTTCGACCGGTCAACCGGACGAAGGCACTTTCGATGCATGCGTCAGCATGTGGAAACTGCTTCAAGAGGGAGGAGGCCATCACGCGTGCGGCTTCCACGAATTGCGTGTCGTTCAAAAGCACCAGTGCCTGGAGTGGCGTGTTGGTGCGCGAGCGTTTCATTGTGCAGACCTCGCGTGTGGTCGAATCAAATGCCAGCATGTTCGGAAGCGGCGCCGTTCGTTTCCACACGGAATACAGCGACCTTCGATGCAAGGCCTTGCCGACGGATTGCTGATAGGGAGGTGACATGCCGTTGGATTCACGCCACAGATCACCGCCAGGCTGATAAGGGGATACGGGCGGACCGCCGACGGCTGGTGTCAATAATCCAGAGGCAGCCAATGCCACATCGCGGATCTGTTCCGCGCTCAGACGATGGGCGGGGCCACGCGCAAGCAACCGGTTTTCCGGGTCGGCTTCCAAGGCCGCTTTCGTGGTGCGCGAATCTTGGCGATAGGTTGCCGACAAAACAATCTGCTGACAGAGTCGTTTGACGTCCCAACCCGAGTCGACAAAGTCGCGGGCCAGCCAATCTAGAAGCTTCGGGTGACTCGGCAGATCCCCCTGCAGACCCAGGTTTTCTGGTGTTCCAACCAAGGGCGCGGGAAAGAAGTTGCCCCAGAAGCGATTGACGGCAACGCGCGCCGTGAGCGGATGCCGTGGGTCGGTGACCCATTTTGCCAAGGTCAACCGATCCAATTGGTTTGTTTTCGGCAGCGGCAAGACTTCATTCAGCGGAACATTGCGTCCCACGCGAGTCGATTCGTCGGTGGGCGCATCGTACTGACCGCGAGCGAGAATGTGTGCTGGCCGTGGTGATTCCAGTTCTTGCATCACGGGGATCTCGACCATCGACTCTTCCGCCATCACGAATCGTTTCCGGGCGTCTCCCAGCGACTTCAAGGCGTTGCGGCACGCTTCGTCTTGGGCCGTGATGTAAGTTTCCAGGTCATTGGATTGGGGCCGCCCCGTTGACAAAGTCGTCACCTCGGCGCTGGAAAGTGTCCGACCAAAGAGACGAAAGTCATCAACCAAGCCGCCCGAAAAGCCGCGGGATCGAAACCGCTGGCCGATCACGAGTTGGCCACCGTGATCGACTTTCACATTGCACTGCTTCTTCAATTCATCACGCAGCACTCTCGTGGGCAGGAGTTCACCATTCAAGTAGAGCTTGATACCGGCCGCGCGTGATGAACCATCGTAGGTTGTTGCGATTTGGCACCAGGCGTCATGTGGGACTTGCTTCGTGCTGCGGACTGAGATGGCGTTTCCGGGCCAGACGCGAGCGAAACGGACGTCGAGGTAACCATCCGCGATGGCCAGATCCCACCCGTTGTAACCACAGTCTGTACCACGTGTGTGGTGGGCGATGATGCTGCGGAGTGGACTTCGTTCGACGTCGCGCAGCGTCATGACGACGCTGAAGCCCATCCAGCGTTCAAAAGGTTCCACGTCTTTGATGGTGATGCCGCGTTCCCCGTCCAGCTGCAAGGCCAGACGTGTGACACGCAAATTCCCAGTGTTGGTCGCAGTCTCCGGCTTGTCGATCAAAGACGCAGGATCGATCGCTGGGATGTCGCAATCCTCGACCGCGACAAGGTCGACGGGTGTTGTCCAAGCACGATCTGATTGGCTTGGGTGATAGGAGGGTTTCAGCGAGTTGTCGAACTCACGATCAAACCCACACGCCAGTTGCAAGTCAGGGATGCGGGTGATGGAATCGAGGCCAACCGTGGCACTCCGTTGACGAAAGTGCCGCCGTGCATCGGAGCGGGCACTCGCGTATTGGGATTCGGCATCCACGAGTGCGATCTTTGCCGCTCGCAGCTCTTCGGATTGTTCCCCGGTTGGCAGCAGCATCGAAGGACAGGGAACCTTCTGGGTTCGGTCGTAGACCCCGCTTTCGTCGATCGAGTTGAAGAACGCCGATAGCGAATAGTAGTCTCGCATTGAGATCGGGTCGTACTTGTGATCGTGACAACGACAGCATTCCAAGGTCAGTCCCAGGATGGCGGTTCCCACCGTGTGGACACGATCCGCCACGTTCTCGATCCGCCATTCCTCGAAGACGGCGCCTCCCTCGTTGTTGAGGCGATGGATGCGATTGAAAGCGGTCGCCAATACCTGGTCGCTTGTAGGATGCGGCAACAGATCCCCGGCCAATTGCCACGTGAGGAAGTCATCGTAGGGTAGGTTTTCGTTGAACGCCCGTACCACCCAGTCGCGATAGGGCCACTGCGTGTTGAGTTTGTCGGATTGATAACCATACGAGTCTGCATAGCGAGCTGCGTCGAGCCAACTCACCGCCATGTGTTCGCCGAACGCATCCGAGGAGAGCAAACGCTTCACGGTCAGCGTGTAGGCTTCTTCGATCCCCCTCGCCGCGAGAGTATCCAAAAAGGCTTTGATTTCGCTCGGTGTCGGCGGCAACCCCGTTAGGTCGAGGGTGGCTCGGCGGAGCCAGCGATGGGGTGATGCGTCTTCCGATGTTGATAGGTTTGCGTCCTTCAGCTTCGCGACAACGAAACGATCAATGCTGTTCCTGCAGAATTCCGCATCCACGTGCGGGATGGGAACGGAAACCGGGAGCAGCGTGAAGGACCAGTGTTCCGAGTACTGGGCACCGGATGCGATCCAACGCTCCAGAAGTCGCTTGTCATCGATCGAAAGTGCGAGATTTGTCTCCGGAGGAGGCATCAGGAGGTCGGGATCGTCTTGGTGGATGCGGTCCACGACCTCACCAGCCTCGAGATAGTCGATGGCTTCCTCGCGTCGATCCAATCGCAAATCGGCTTGCCGATTCTCCTCGTCGGGACCATGGCAGAAGTAGCATTTATCGGACAGGATCGGTCGGATGTCGCGATTGAAATCGATGGGTGCGTCTGCGTTCGGTTCGGCCTGCACGCGCACAGGCCAAAGAGGCGATGACACAACGGTCATTGCCATGCCAAGAATCGGAACGATGAATTTGTGGGGAAGCATGCGGTCTAGCTGCGCAAAGAATGAATCACGTGGATCGGTTCCCATGGATGCGGGGGGTGAGGCAAGCCCCATGCCTGGCCTCATCACTGGGAAGATTCTGTACAAAACGTGTCGCGGATGCTTGCATGTCGGCATCACAGCTGTGTAAAAATGACGCGTGCAATCTACACCCCTCACCCAAAGATTTTTCGGCCGACTCGATTCGACAGAACTGCTCAGCCAGCTCATGGATCTGGTTCCGGGGCTCTCGTTTTTTGTCAAGGACCGCGACGGACGGTTCATGGCGCTCAACCAACGTGGCTGTGAATACTGTGGCGTGGCCAGCGAAGAGGAAGCGATCGGACAGACGGATCACGACTTTTTCCCGAGGTCTCGCGCCGACGAGTATCGCGCGGATGATTTAGCCGTGATCCAATCTGGCGAGCCGATCATCAACCGCATTGAGGGTGCTCCGGAGACTGCGGGTTCCCCGCGCTTGGTGCTGACGACCAAGATTCCGCTCCGGGATCAGAAGGGCGACGTCATCGGGGTTGCGGGTTTCTCACGGGCCGTGGAACAGACGCGGAGTCCCAACGATTCCGTGGCCGGTTTTTCAGCCGTCATCGCGCATCTTCAATCTCGCTACGATGAGGCCCTCAAAACACAAGACCTGGCCAGGATCTCGGGGCTCTCCGTGAGCCAGTTTGAGCGAAAGTTTCGAGACCTCTTTGGAACATCCGTGAGAAAATACCTCACCCGCATTCGAATTGAGAACGCGACGGAGATGCTGTTGCAAACCCGTCTACCGATCACGGCCATCGCTCTGCGCACGGGATTTTATGATCACGCCCACTTTAGCAGGACGTTCAAGAAGCAGATGCAATGTTCACCAGGAGAATACCGACAACGCCATCAGGGGTGATGGCGCCGTGGGGACTCATGCCGAAGCGAGTTTCACACCAAGCGCGAAGGAGAGTGAGCACAAGAAAATGAGCTTGAGTTGCGAGCCCTTGATTGGCTATATGCTCAAGCGGACAAGCTCGGAAACGCGGCGAGCCATTCATGATTCAAGTCAAGGACGGAACGAATGAGAACGCGATCACGCGACGGTTTGTTTGGCCGTGTCCTCCCAGGGCGAACCCTTCTCGCCGTGCTGGTGATGGCGGCGGGATTCGTGATGACGTCTCGCGATGCGAAGGCCCAGATCACAGCACCCCGAATTCTATCCACCGAGATCGATACGCAGGCACGTTTGGAAGAGCAACTCATCAATCGATTGCGAGCGACGCGAGAAGAACAGAAGGCTTACATTCGCTATGTCGTGAACCTAGTCGAGAACGATCGACTGGAAACGCGACTGGTGGTGGCGGTCGAGCGGTACGCGTTGCGTCGGAAGCCACTGTACGCGTTTCCTTTTTTTGAGCGCGCGTTGCGATTTGAAGCTGCAAAGATTGGGGTCGCGCTACCAACGGTGCGGCACTTCCAAACAACTGCAGACCCCATCCCGTAGTGCGTGGCGGTGGCGACAGACGCCAAGTCTCCGGGGTTCCTTGCGGCACGCCAAAACTTCGGGCCGGTTGTCGAATTCGCAACCCGACGCGTGAGTTTGGAAGTAGTTTCCCCCCTTCCCCCCGAATCGGTGTCTGCGCAGCGATTCTTAGGGGAGAAGGCGAAGGCGGGTTGGAGTGCCTACGCGGATTAACTCGGTGAGACCACTTCAACGCCGCGCTCATCGCAACCGCCGATGTTTTCGCCGCTGCTCATCAGTCCATCGGCGAGCATCGTTTCTGGCGGATGCTCCCGTGCAAATCTTATGAAGCTCTCCTGGGCTGGACGAAATCTAGCGCGTCTCAGCCAAAACCCAACCCCAAAAACCTCGCTTTAATCGACAGGCCGTGACGCCGCCGGCAGAGCCTATGTCGGCCCCCCGGGCCCAAAAGCACAACTTCAAAACGCGTCAGCGGGGACGGAATCAGGTTGCGCTCTGTTCTTCTGGTGCATCGGCTTACAACGAGGGCGTGACTTCGAAATCGGGGAGCTCAAACACGCGTTTCCTGAGCGCATTCAGCTTGACCAAGCCCCCAGCAACGGCATCAGACGTCAGTTCCGCGGAATCGAAGACCCACCAGGTTTCGGTGAACGAGGCTGACTCGCCCGGCGCGATCCACTCCAGCGGGCCGATGGGTTCCAGCTCAACCTTGTCGCCACTCTCCGGGGTCCAGGTCGCCAAGGTGAAACTGGACAGCTCCCCGTAGGCTCGTTCGGGCGCGACGGGGAATTGCTTGACGTACACCAACCCGGTCTCTTGCAGATGTGCTAACCAGCCTTCTTCGCTGTCGAAGCCGTATTTCGTGGTCCTGGCCGGCGCTCGGAGGATTGCAAAGCCGTCGCGAATTGCCAAATTCTCATCCTCGGGCCAGATCACCAAACCGCCATCCTGATAGCGCATGTACTGGTTTGGAAGGCTGCTCGATCCGCTGAGCGGAATGACAGTGACGCCGGAGCTGTTGGCAAACGTGCGACTCCAGTGACACCGGCGGATCGCCTCGCTGCCGACGTTCTCGATGTGCTGCGTGACCTTTAGGCGAGTGCTGTCCGTGTCCAAAACCACGTCGCGGCGCAACCGCATATCCGAGTTTGGGCAGGCCTGGCTGGTAAGCCGTACGTGTAAGTCGCTCATTCGTTCTGACGTCCATTCCCCCAGAAATAACAGAGGACGTTTCGGAGTGACATGTTCTGGCCCGACGTCAAAGCGTCCCGCTGACGGTCCACCGAAAGGGAACTTGGCAGTCCCATCGCGACGGCGCGGGAGCGGTTTGTTCGAGGATTCAAACTCACTCACCCAGAGCGCGTTCTTTCCTGCGAGAGAGTACTCCAGGATACGGCCACCGAGCGAGGGGCACAGCACGACACGCACCACGCCGTTGTCTAGCACAGGGCAGTTGTGAAACGGTCCAAAATCCGTTGTGGTTTCGTTGGCGTTCGAACCACCGTGCGCGAGCCCAAAAGCGATGGCTACGAAAGACATCATGACGGACAATCGCAGGAGATTCGACGTCGCACCGGAGTTCATTCTGGTGACAGATCGCGAATGACAGATGGTCGCAGTCATGGGGCCGGTTCCGAGGCGACGAAATCGAAAAAACTGATACAAACGGAAAGGAAATCCGCCGCGCGGACTCGTTGACGGTTTGTTCGGATGATAGCCGAGCGCTCCGAATGGATGTTGCTTCCCAAGACACAATCGGCAGCTATTGTGATCGCATGCCTTTCACGCCCACGCATATCGCCGCTGCGGTTCCGATCCGATACGTTTTCGGTTCAGCGGTCCCCTTCTCGGCACTCGCGATCGGCTGCATGACGCCAGACCTCGGTGTGTTCTTCCCTAAGCTGTTCCCTTATGACGCGTTACATAGCCTGCGAGGTCTGTTGACACACTGCGTGCCGGCCGGCTTGGCCGCGTACTATGTCTTCCACATCGTGTTGCGAGCGCCTTTGGTCGAGCTGTTTCCGGCGCGATTTGCGGTTCCGTTGCGACCAATCGCACGAAACGAAGTCGATTTGGGCTTGAAAGCGATCTGCATCGCAACGCTTTGCGTTTTGCTCGGTTCAGCCAGCCACGTCTTCTGGGACACGTTCACGCATCACTCACGGTGGGGTGTACGTACGTTTCCATGGCTGCGTGAGCAGGTTTTTCAATCGGACGTGTTGAGCGTACCATGGTATCGAATTCTTCAACATGGAAGCAGCGTCGTTCTCTTGCCGCCCCTTGCTTGGTGGGCCTATCAGAATCTGACGCGGCTCGGCTTATCCGCGAATTTACCGGGTGCCGACATCGATTCGATGGAAGGCGTCTCTGTCTCAGATGGAGATCCGGGATGTTCCCCGGGCATCCTGTCAGAGCAACTTGATTCGAAGCCAGGCGTCTCTTTTCGCGTCGTCGGTTTCGTGGTCATGAGCCTCATCGTGATGAGTGGCATGTTCTTTGTCTTTGGTCGCATCGCTCATCCCGGCTGGCGGCTGGAAGCGGTGGTTCGTTTGAGCATCCAAAACACGGGTGCCGTCGCGACCGTCTTGGTTTTGGTGTACTGCCTGGTTTGGCAATGGCTCGCATTGGAACGAGAACCGGAAGAGCAACAGCCGATCACATCGAAAGAATCGTAAGCGTGCAGTCGAAGGCGGCTCAAATGAGATGCTCAGACGTCCCGGGGACAAGCGTCGAACCCTGCTGCGAGAGGACTTCGCTCATCCGCATCCATTGTCGAAAAACGTACTTGTAGGCCGCAAACGCCGCGATCAGGCCAATCGCCGATGCCACGACACCAGAAAGGATCACGGGCTTCGCAACGCTGTCACGCGACAGGAACAGCAGAACACCGAGCAAAGGAACCCCAATCGCGGCGATCAAGTAGCGCGAGCACCAATCCTGGACGCATTGGAATCGAGCATCAAATGCGTCATCCTGCATCGTCTCATGTACCAGTCGTGGGTAATAGACTGCAGTGACCAAAACAATCAGTCCAAAGAACGGGTAGGCCGCGGCTACGCCACCGCAAATCACGAGTGAGCAGAAGAAATGAAGGGCTTCCGAGCTGGGAAAGCTTGGGAAGCGACCCGTTAAAATGATGGGATAGACCAAAGCCGCAACGCCCCACAAGGCGCCGCCAATCCACGCGGCACGTCGCGGCAATGCGATCACCGCCACAATGTCCTCGGATGCAACTGCTCGCTTGTATTTGGTCGCCGTCATGGCACGTGCCAGCGGCCAAGCGGCGAGGCCCATCAGTATGCCGCCTAAAGGGTACAGAACCGCGTTGACCATATTGGCAAGGCTGTAGAAGAAGTCAGCCATCTCATCATCGACGATCATCTCGTGGTTGTAGAACCAATTGAAGATCCCGGCTGCTACATTGGGAAACATAATGGCGCCAAGTGTGAACCACCAGGTCGACAAACTGGTGATCCGCGTTCGCCAACTGTTCTCGGGCGGGTCAAACACGGCGGCCGCTTCCGGGTGCATTGCCAATCGCAGTTTCGCACTCAGCTTTGAACCGGATTGCGGTCGATTATCGGGTTCGACCTCCAGGCACTGCCGGAGTGTCTGTTCCAGCACACGTTCACTGCCACCGCCCAGACGCGACGATGCCACAGGAGCCTGAGAACGAGTATGCAGCTGACTCTCGATAACGCTTGTATGAGTGTCTCGTGGTTGGTTGTCGCGGAATGGACGGTGTCCCTGCCAAATTTCCCACAGCAGCACCGCCGTGGAAAAAATGTCGGCGGGTTCACGCACTTGGTCTTCCTTGGTTACGTTCCCCTTGTCATCGGTGAATGAGTCCTGTCCCGACGACGCGTTACCGAGCGCACGAAGATGCTCTGGAGACATGTAGCCGACAGAGCCACCGAGGGCACTCGTTCCTTCACTGTCTTCCGTCGCCGCTGCAAAACTGACATTGAAATCGGCGAGTTTGGGAACCCCCTCGGCTGACAGCAGGACGTTGGCCGGCTTCACGTCGCGATGAAGGACACCGCGATCGTGGGCCGCCTGCAAAGCACGGCCCATTTGCATTCCGATCCACGCAACGACCATGGGCCAGGGTGCTTCGGATAGCCAAGCCCGCACGGACGAGCGTTCCGGCAGCTGCTGCGATGCTTGCAACATTTGTTGGTCAATGGCATCGATGATGATTTGGCCCTTGAGCTCTTCGCGAGGTGTTTGACGGACGCGTCGAACCACATCGTGAAGTGTGCCGCCGGGCGCAAACTGCATGTAGAGCAGGTGGGTCCCGCCGCCCGGAAGTGTTCTCTGATCGTAGACCCGTACGATGTTGGGGTGATCCAATCGTGCCAGCGTCTGCGATTCGCCACCCGTCCCCGCTGACACTTTCAGCGCGACCAAACGTTGCATGGTGATCTGTTTGGCCAGGTAGACCTGGGCGAAGGCCCCGGCACCGAGAGGCGCGAGGATCTGAAAATCATCGATGATCTCGCCGGCGTTGAGACCTGACGGCGACTCAGAAAGGCGTCTTGTCGGTGGCTGGCCGCCGATCACGTCGCGCAGCACCCCACCGAGATGCGGGAAGCGCTCCGAATACTCGCTGGGCACTTCCGTCAGGCCACTCTCGCGACGAATCTGGCGTTCCTCCAGAACCAGTGCGAGCGGAACCTCTCGCATGGGCAAGAGCCCGCTCAAATCCTGTACGTAGGATTCAATCCAGCGAGGTTGTTCCAATTCCGCGGCCGTCGCCATGTCCAGTTTGATCAACTCGATCAAAACGCCGCGACGCCCTTCCACACCAAGGAGAGGGCCGTTGGCGTTGTCAGCTCCTTCGCCAGCGACCGAATCGATGATCTCCAGAAGTTGCCTCGGCTCTGCAACCGGCGCGATCCCCACCAACTGTTCCAGGGCGCGTTCGACGGCCGAGTCGATATCGACCGTTTCGTCGCCCGGACACGTCGTCGAGTGAGGATCGTTGGGAATCAAACAAGACCTCGTTCAACTAAAACCGCGGCCAAGACGGCGTACCTGGCAAACCTTGCTAAGCGGCCCAGGGCCGCGGCACAATCGTTCCCAGCAGCAACCACACCATCAATTGACGACGTACCAACCGAAGACGCTAAACTGCGGCCCAAGGGATCGCGTCGCTCGCATCCATGCCCGTCTTGGTTCACTGATGGAAAACCACAGCATGTCGGATTCAAACCCACTCGAAAAGGGGAACTTCGGAGGTCCGAATGACGCCGAATCGCACGATTTGGAGTCACGCGTGGCCCAGACACGGGACGCGAACCTGTTGGGCGACTACATGAACGCGAACCAGCCGCGTTTACTGGCGATGATCCAACGGAAGATGGGTGGGAAGTTGGCCGCCAAGATGACCGCGGATGATCTCTACCAGGAACTCGCACGCGCCGCACTCGCAGGACTGGCTGATGCCCCTTTTGAAAAGTACAGCGTGTGGAGCTGGCTTTGCGCACTTGCGGTCCAACGTGTTGCCGATGGTGGCCGGTATGTGAGCGCGGGCATTCGCAACAGTGACAAGGAGCAGGCAATCCACGGGAGTGATGACAGTGGAAGCGGTGGCTTGGAGGCGATGTTAGCGGCAAGCATCACCTCGCCGAGTGCCGCGTTGAGCCAGGATGTTCGCATGACGCGTCTGAGCGAAGCCATCGCTCAGTTACCCGAGGATCAACGCACAGCGATCACGTTGCGGTACCTAGAAGGACTGCCAACGAAAGAAATCGCCGATCGGATGGGCAAGCAGGATGTCGCGGTGCGGGTCATGCTATCACGATGCGTCCGAACGCTTGAAAAGCTGCTGCAGGATGTTCGTCCCACACGGTGAGATCAACGGCGGGGGATTTCAGGTAGCTGTCCATTGCGATCCTGGTTGTTTGAGGTCTTTATCTGGCTCCTGCAGGGAGCGGGCTTCTGCTTCGTTGTTCTGTTGATCGGAAGTGTTGCCGCGACTTGGCTGAGACAGCCTTCCGACCGCTTGCGAGGGCTGCAGTGGTCGCTGGGAATCTCGCTGGCCGGCCTCATTCTGATCGCGGTTCCGCGGCATTGGATGCTCTATTACCAGCCACTCTATTGGGTTGTCCGGAGACAGCTGTTGGTTGCCATGGACCAACTGGCGGATGCGGAAGCTGCTGGCGAAGTCGCTGGTCGCATCGACTACGCGGAGTTCCTTATTGAGCTCGCGCGAAAGACCCAGGGTGTCAAAACCGGATTGGCACTGGGTGTCTCGTCGCGGCCACCCGCGATCCAGCAGCGTGTCGAAGAACTCTTGCAAAACACAACACCAACACGCGACTCGTGCTCAAAACGTCGGACGGCTGTGATCGCCTCGATTGCTTTGGTGATTGGACTGGTCGGTTCGTCGATACGCCTTGAGGCCGATGAACCGATGAGCGACGAAGCGTCGGCAGCCAAGGATCAACCAAAAACTGGGGGCACCGAGGCAGGTGAGGCGGCGGACTCCGATTCAAACGCGGCGTCGGACCAAGCCACGGGCTTTGGGGCGGGTGCCTGGCATCGAAGCTCAACAGACGAAGAAGGAAGACTTCAATTGATGATCCCGACACCGGGAGATGGCGTCGTTTGGGTCTTCCCCCCTGACCACGCACCGCAAGCGCTTCGATTGGCAGATCGACGTGGGGAATGGGGCGACATCCAGGTTCAGCCTGGCGCGGTGGTGCGGGGAACGGTACTCAATGTGGAGGGTGAGCCAGTCGCCAACCTGCGCGTTGAACTTCGACGAAAGGGTGACGGCGACTACGGTGTTCAAATCAAGCCCAGTTCAAGTCGCGACCAATACAGTGCAGAACCTTTGCGGACGTTTTCTTGCGAAGCACCCTCTCCATCACAGACACACGAGATCAGGAGCTGGTTATCCGAGCCGTTCCGCATGGTGTCTTGGAAGGGACTTACCTCAACAGCAAAGGCACACCGCGTCCTGGCCACAGCGTGACGATCTTTGGCAGAATTCCCACGAGGAGCCTGGTCGTGCTGCGAAGCAACAATTACTTTTCCCACCACCAGCACGTCAATTGCCATCATGATGCAGCCGACTTTGCAGCCAACATTGGCTGAACGGTCGACTGCCTGGGAACACTGGAGTTTCAAAAGTACGATCGTTTCATGGTGATAGGACGGCGCGCCTCCGACGAATCACTCCTCGCTTCCTGAACGCCCGGGATTTCCGGCTGAGAGTGATCTGCAACCAACCTGGCAGCAATGCAAGCATGCGCTTGTACGGTCTTGGCAAAGCCAGTCTTTCTCCGTCCCATCGACCGGATTGGTTAGAAGCCAATACGTTCGAGCACGCGTTTCAGAAGCAGGTCGGCGACGCTCAACCCCAGGCCACCCAAACCCATGTCCTCGGCCGCGCGCGGGTGCCATCCCTCGGGATACTTGCCATCCAGCCAAAGGCGTTTGACATCTTCCGTGGTCAGGTAACGATTCTCGGACTCATCGGTTCGACCGAAGACCTCCAGGATAGCAGTGAACTCCAACGTTTGGATCACCGTGCCCTTGAGGCCTGGATCATTCGCGCGAGCGTGATTGGCTGCCGCGGCAAAGTGCTACGCATACATGCGACCGTTCTCGCTGAAGTTGAGCAGCCCACTTTCGAGTTTGGTGGGGTCCACTTTCGAGTCTCGAATGCCTGTGCTCCCGCTGTGGTTGAGCTTGGTGTTCCGCAGATTAAAAGGTCGAAGCGGTTGTCGCTCGCACCATCGCTCTCGTCCGCTTGCTTGACAAGCACCTTGGCTACTGTGCTATTGACGCCAGCCTTCTCAAGAGCCTGGCTCAACGCTTCGGTGCTAGAAATTCCATCTTCATCAGGATCCAATAGCCCGTTGCTATAGAAGCTAAGTAGGGCAGGGCACGGGATTTCTTCCGCTCTCTTACGATCGCTCCATGGGCGGACTCTGGCGGGGCACTTGTTGTCGGTTGGGGTTTCGTCCGCCTCTGCTGGTGTGGCCATGCCAATTCCCCGCTGTGGTGGTTGGCGCTAGTTCCGTCACCAAGTGACTCACTGATGGTAGCCCCGCGGTTTGGTCCCTTCAGGGCTTCCGAGGGTCGCCTGAGGGAGGTAGGCGGCCAATTGGCGACTTGGGCATCTAAATTGTTGCCGGGAGTGCTGCTCGGGACCGAAACGGAAAAGGTCAGCCTTCGATGGCCGTGTTTTTCGCTGCGTCCTTGTAGAGCGGCATGTGCCGGTAATAGACCTCGAGGCAGTAGAGGCACATGCACGTGGTGTAGAGGCGTCCGGCATGGCGTCCCCAGTCATCGGCCTGCGGCGCCCAGCTCCCCGATTCATTGCCGCGTTTGACTTGCATCTTCGTGAGCGTGGGTTTCATCTCCGCGTTCCAACGCTCCCATGGCGAACCGCCAAAGTGATGCATGACCTGGGTGCCATAGTACCAGTAGTAGACATTCATATCGTTTGCTTGCAGCGGTGCCTCGGCCAGCAAGGTTGAGACGCCCTCATCCATGGCATTGTCGGTACGAGGCCAACCCATGTACTGGCGGCACAAGAGTCCCTCCGCCGTCATCGGGGCGCTTGGAGCACGCCCCTGCTGATACCCGTAAGCCGCTCCGTCGTAGGATTCAACGGCATCCAAGTAGTAGCGGGCGCCTTCCAGCGGGGATTGCGTTCCTTCCAGTCCCGCCGACTTCGCGCTGACCAACCCCATCACATACCAGCCGGTGACCGACAGGTCGGCATCGAATCGAGGCTGATATCGCCAACCGCCTTTGCTCGATTGAGCCCAAGCGGCGTAGTCCACGGAAAGTTGGGCCGGCACCTTGAGCCATGACTCTTTGGTCATCCCATACGCCTCGCAAACCGCGATCATGGCTTGCGCTTGAGCATAGGCCACTTCGTCTCCACGGCCTTTGCCGGTGAACTTGCCTTTGCGATTCTGCTGTTTGACCAACCACCGGAGGCCTTGGTTAACCACCTGCGTGTATTCACCACTGACATGGGTTTGACCGTCGCCAAGGAACGCTAGCAGAGCCATCGCAGTCGCGGCGATGTCATTCTCACTGACCGCGCCGTCGTCATAGGGTCCAACCAAGCTCCAAGAACCGTTTGGGCGTTGTTGGCGGGCCAGCCATCGAAGCCCGCGTTCGACCGCTTCGACAGTCGTCTCATCTCCACCAAACATCGCTAGGAGCGCTTGTTTCATTGCGCCCGTTCGACCACCGAACATCGGTTGGGAAGTGTCCACGGTGGGGCCGTCGCCAATCTCGATCTCCAGCAACTCCATCGGGTTTTCATTAGCCGTCGATTCAAAGAGTTCTTGCATGTTCAAGTTCACAGGCGCATCGGAATCAAACGCCTCTGCGTCAATCGCGGCGTCCGACGAATCCAACGCAAATTCTGCCAACTCGACCGACTCCGCGTCTGTGGCTTCCCCAAACTCCAGAACGATTCGCGAAATTCCCTGCCCAACGGGGCTCGTCAACAAAGCCAAGATCAGCAGGACGAGCAAATGAATGATCATGCTCACCAGCCACGCAGGCATGTCTCGACGGACGGGTTCCAGGTCTAGATCGGAACGGTTGCTGTCTTTGTCTCCCGATGATTCATCCTGGATGGCCCGATCACGGACCCGGATGATGACGCGCGACGGCTCGTTCTTCCATCGGCTTCTGGATGACACGGCAACAGGAACCTGCGCGCCAAGCCCGAGCGCAGGCTGCGTTCCACGCGTCGTTGGCGTGCCTTGGGTTTCGTTCGAGACTTCCGGAGCCGTGGAATCCGCTGGGGCTTCTGCTTCGACCGCGATGAATCTCAGGGGTGCCGATGTCGGGGGGCGAACCGGCGGGAGCGTCGCCCGTGGCGGCGGTGGGGGCGGTTTCGGGGACAATGGAACCGGCTCATTCCCCATGGAGCCCGAAGATTCGCTGATTGGGGGTTCTTGGGCGCTCATGCGACGGAACTCAAAGCAAATCCTGGAGGAGAAAAGAGGGCATGACGGCGGGGCTTGAGCCGAAACGCGACCAGCCAACCCAGGCATACCCACGCTGCATGATACCGAAAACGAGCCAAACAATCCAAAACCCGCTTGTTGAACGGACGACGTGTCCGTTCAAGCACGCATTCCATGCGGATTCTGACGAATAATCGTGACGCAAATCACAGCATCCCCAAATTCATCCTTCACAGCCATCACCCACCCTTGTCAGCAAGCGGATCTTCATCCACACT
>JBCCYK010000163.1:0-15219 GCA_039189905.1 Planctomycetota bacterium | reverse complement strand
TCACTGGCGCCGCGGTTTTGCGTCCGCTGATGGCTGTCAAGTCCGGGCGAATGAGCGCGATCCATACGAGTTGAGTGCAAAGACCCCGCCAACGCATCACGTTCGATGATGAGCGCGTCGCGTTGCTTTCCTAACCGCGACAGCTCCATCTTTCGTTCGCTCAACTCATGTCGAACACGAGCAAGCGTTTCAGCCAAGGCGGTCTCGGCCTTGGAAACAGAATTCGCAACAAAACCGCCGGACGGGGCACTTCCTCCGCGACGCCGGGAGGATGCCGCCGATCCGTTTGATGCCCTTTTTTCTAAACCGGCCTGCTCGACCTGATTCTGGGCGGAATCAAGCTTGGTTTGGAGCATGCGATTTGCCTTCCTGACCGCCCGCAGTTCCTTCTGAAGCGACTCAAGATCCCGCGATCTGCGTCCTGAAGGGCCACTGTTTTCGAGCTCGCCAACTTTGGTGCGGAGCGACTTGGTTTCCTGTTCCGCCTTCGCAACCTGGGACTCCGCTTGTTCAAGACGTTTCTGAAGTGACTTCTGAATGTGTTCCGTCGTTTGGGTCGTCTTTTGAATCTCCGTCCTCAAGCGATCCCGCTCTTGCACCAAAGTGTGCTTTTCGGACTCCAGGGCCTGATTCTCGGATTCCAGGGCCTGGACCCTCGCCTTGTCCTTGCTGGATTCTCGCGAGACCGAACGCCGGGGCCCGGTATCCGACGCAACCTCCCCAGGAACAAGTTCCTTTTCAGATCCGTCGTCTCCTTCTTGCCGCATGCGGCGACGGGCAAGGGAGGGACCCAAGACATCCTGATCCACCAGGTAAGGCTGCTTGGACCGTCGTCCAAAGAAAAAACATAACCCGCCAAACACAATGGTGAGGGTGATCCACAACCAACCAAAGTCCTGAGCGGGTTCAACGCGTTTGACGGCCTTCTCCGCGCGCGAAGACGTCGCCATCTCCGCTTCCAACTTCGGGACGAGCGCCGAACTCATTGGCTCAGCTGTTCTCATTTCTTCGGCCCCCGTCGCACCGCGAGGGAGGGATTCGGACTCTTCTCCCACCATCGGCTCGCCCAGACTCTGACTTTCAACCCACATCGCGTACGATCCAACTGGCGTTCATCCGCCCGGGCACTTCGCGGCCCAGGCTCGTTAGCTCTTTCTGCACCCCACTATAAGTCGGATTCTGCGTGACTGACATGGCTTTTGCCGCGTATCGGGTCTCACTGGTGTCCAGAAGAATCCCTTGGCCTGCCGCCAGGGCAGGTAAATGTCCCGTAGGCCTTCGGCGAAACGAGTGTCCGCGGGGATCACGCTGTTCTTTTGCCGCGGCTTGCTTGTGAGAGGAGCTGGCGACACGGCGATCGCTTCCACGACAGAGAACAAACCGATGCAAGTTTTGCGTGATTTGAGATTTTCGGTTCGCTATAGTCCGCAGGCCGATGACGCGGACGAACCCGCATGCGAGAAACGCGAACGCGCTGAATCCGGCAACGACATGTGGCGTCTCTATCCAGCTCTCCGACCCCTGAGGTTGAAATGATGCGTCGGCGTGTGGTTGTGTTAACGGGAGCCTCCGTCGGACTCGGGCTCGCCATTGCAAATCGTTTGATTCAGGCCAGCGCAACCTCCGGACTACAGGTGGTGCTGACGGCGCGGGAGTCTTCCTTAGCGCGGTTCGCCGAACATGGCATTGAAGAGAACGAACACGTGTGGATTCGACCGCTCGATGTCACCGACCCGGAACAACGCCAGAAGCTTGTCGATGAAGTCACCCAGGCATTCGGCGCGGTGGACGTGCTGATCAACAACGCGGGCGTCGCCTACCGTTCGTGTGTGGAGCACGTCACGGAACCCGAACGGCTCCATCAAATGAACATCAACTTTCGCTCCCCAATCGAGTTGACACGGTGCGTGTTGCCCGGGATGCGAGCGAGAAAGGCCGGCAAGATCATCAGCATCTCATCGGTCGGGGGCATGATGGCCATGCCGACCATGTCGGTATATTCGGCGTCCAAGTTTGCATTGGAAGGTGCCAGCGAAGCGCTGTACTACGAGCTACGACCGTGGAATGTCTCTGTCACGTTGATCCAACCAGGCTTCCTCCGGTCCGATGCGTTTGAGAAGGTCCCCTACACGGTCCTTAGCAAGCAGGCCATGCAAGACCCGACGGATCCTTATCACGCGCACTACCGGCATATGGAACGTTTTATCGCCAAGCTCATGAAGCGCGCGGTCGGCACCCCGGACTCCGTGGCCAAGAAGGTGATGCGGGTCATGAATCAGCGTTCGCCTCCCCTACGCGTTTACGGAACGTTCGATGCCATGTGTTTCTCACTGCTTCGACGCTCACTCCCACGACGACTCTACAATTGGTTGCTCTACCGAAATCTCCCTCGTGTCCATGAGTGGGGCGTTGACTCGAAGACTCACACATCGGGTGATCAGTCGACCTGACGGGAGCACCGCAAGTAAGGAAATTCCTGATGCGACCCAAGGAGATGCTCCGTGACATCGTGCATGGCATCCGCCGAAACTGGCGCGTGCTCGTTGCCACGGATGTCATGTACAAGGCATTCGCGTTCTGCGTGCTGACACCGTTGTTGGGTCTTTGCCAACGCGCCACGATCTGGCTGGCCAGTGAAGGCCTCCTCTCGGACGCCGATTTTGTCTTCCTGCTCACAAAACCTGTGGGGCTAATCGGCCTGGTCGTCGTGGCATCGATCTGGCTGGCGATCACAGGTTTGGAGCAAGCCAGTTTGTTGGTTGTGTTGTGGTCGAGCCATCGCGACGACTCAACGACATGCTTTGCTGCGATCGGCCACGCTCTGGCGCGCGCCCAGACCGTATTGAAACTGACGGCAGCGCTCTCCGCCGCGAGCCTCGCGGTCATCCTTCCCCTGGCAGGCCTTGCGTTCCTTGTTTATCGCGGTTTGCTTGGCGAATTCGACATCAACTTCTACTTGCACAGCGAACCAGACGAGTTTCGTCTTGCCCTGAGTATCGGAGTCGTCCTGGCCGCATTGGCCGTGGTTGGGATTCTTGGGTTGGGTTCGGCCTGGTTCCTGGCCTTGCCCATCGCCGTTCTAGAGAATTTGCCCGCACGGAAGGCACTCCGTCTGAGCCATGAGCACTTGCGTCCGGTCCGGCGCAAGGTTTTGGCATGGCTGGTGACTTGGTTCGCGACCGTGTTGTTATCGAACCTATTGCTTGCCGCTGTGGGCGGATGGATCGGTCGACTGCTCCTTCCCAGTGACGTGGGTTCTCTGGTGACACTGGCGGCACGTGTGGGCACCCTCATTCTGACGTTGGCGTGCATCAGTTTACTGCTGAATCTGATTGCCAATGTGACCTTTGCGGCCATGGTCCACGCGGGTTACCAAACGTTTCGCTTCAATCCCGAGTCACACTCCGTCGAGCGAAACCAGCTTGCATCCCAGAGCCTAGCCCCAGTTTCAATCAACCGTTCCCGCGCATTCGTGATCCTTTGCTTTGGGATCCTGGTTGCGACCTGGCTGGGTGTGCGATCACTTTGGTCCTTACCCTTGAAAGACAAAGCTGCCGTGATGGCACACCGTGGCGCTTCGGGCGAGGCGCCGGAAAACACGATGGCGGCCTTTCAAAGAGCCATCGACGAAGGGGCCGACTGGATTGAACTCGATGTCCAGGAATCAGCGGATGGCCAAGTCATCGTGATGCACGACAGCGACTTCATGCGGCAGGCGCGTGTGCCGCTCAAGGTCTGGGACGCCGACCAAAGCCAACTGGAAGGGATCGATATCGGAAGTTGGATGGATCCGTCCTTCGCGGCGGAACGCGTGCCAAGGCTCAGCGAGGTTCTCGAACTCTGTCGTGATCGCGTGGGCGTGATCATTGAATTGAAATACTACGGACACGATGAACGCCTGGAACATAGCGTCGTCGAGATCGTCGAGTCGGCTGGCATGTCGGATCGGGTGATGATCATGTCGCTCAAGAAAGAAGGGGTTCTCAAGGCGAAGAACCTACGACCAACGTGGAAGTGCGGGCTACTGTTGTCCATCCACGCTGGAAACCTGAAACGCGTCGATGTCGACTTTGTCGCGATCAATTCCCGGTTCGCAACGCATGCTTTTGTTCGCGATATGCATGCGGCCGGCAAAGAAGTCTACGTTTGGACCGTCAACGACGCCGCCACCATGTCCCAGATGCTCAATCGCGGTGTGGATGGTCTTTTGACCGACCGTCCGGCGCTCGCAAGACGCGTCTTGGAGGAGCGAGCCACCATGAGCCCGCCTGAACGGCTGCTTTCCGAGGTTTCTGCTTGGCTCCTAGGTGAGCAAACAGCTTCCGAGTTCGATTAGCCGCTCGATCACGACGCGCCACCTGTTTGGGCGGTGCCATCATGCAAGACCTGATCAATGACGATGCAAGCACAGAGGATCGACGTTTCATCCTCGCCATCCATGATCTCGACACCATAGCTACCGGTCCAAGCCCAGATTTTCTTGCTGACCCGTGCGACCTGCTGGCCACCACGTTCAAACTCGAACTCGTGAGCCCAGAAAGAACCGTTGATCGTGTAATCGTTAGGCCCCGGCACATCGAGCGTGAAGGTCTTCTTGAACCAAGTCCATTCTTTGACAACCTCCGCGAAGACGGTTCCGTCAATCACGATCTCGTAGCGTGGTTTCCAAGACATCATTTTCTGGTTGATGAACGCGATCTCACTCCCGGTTGGATCCTGAAACGAGAGTTTGTTTCCCCAAGAAAAGGCTTTGCCTTGAACGATGTATCGCGTTGTGCCACGGTCATCCGTGATCTCAAACTTGCCACCGAGCGACCAGAATTTCTCTTGGATGCGGAAAATCATGTGTGTTGCTCCCGTTCGTGTTGTTGACGCGATTGCAAGGCTGATTTCCGTGACAAACGGGGCGCAAACGATGGGTGCCTATTTCATTTCGATTGTTGGTTGCTGAACAAAATCAGACACGCGGGTGGCGAGCCAACTGCGAAAAGCGTCCGTCGTCGGAGGGCAGTGTTTGCAGTTTTCAATCAGCTCTGTGTCCGCGTCCGGCACCAGTCGGCGCACGCGCGAAATCAGTTCCTCGCCCGGGAATGAGATGTCCTCTTCGCCCGCCATCACCAGCATTGGCATCTCAAGTTCTCGTAGATCGTGATCCGTCGCGAGCGGTGGGACGCGCGCATCCATCTTGAGGTGATGGAGCGCACAGTCGAACGCGCCGGCCCAGTCGTCATCCCAAGTGGTCATGATGGGGGCGAGGAGCGTTCGCAGGCTCCGTTCGGTCGGCCGCAACTTGTGCCGAATGAGAGGCCACATCATCTTCGCCAGCCCCGTCAAGTGCGATCCGTTGACCACACCAGCCGGGCAGAGCATGCTCAAGCTCAAAATCCGATCCGGATAGGCGGTTGCCATGAGTCTTGCAACGTAGCCACCCCAGCTCACACCAAACAAGTGTACCGAGGCCAGCGAAAGCTCATCGATCACATCCTTGAGCCAGTTGGCGTGGGCGTGATCGCTGACTGGCATTCGGACGTCGGGCCCAATGACGGATTGTCCGGGAATGTCGGGAACGTACAAACGAAAAGAAACAGCCAGAGCCGTGATCTCTGAAAGCAGGAACGCGGCCCCCGTCCGCATTCCATGCAAACAAACCAATGGTGGAGCCTCTTCGTCGCCCACGATCAGTAATCCGGATTCCCCAATGGAGGTCTTTACGACCACACGATCGATCGGCAGGTCGACCTTCTTCAAAAAGTGATCGTACCACCCGGCAAGCCGCTCACGTCCTTCTGTTGATTTCCAGAGGTTCGATTGCACTTTGGGTTGCATGTTGGTCAGCAGGTCACTGGATGCTAGCAAGGACTTCGTTGAGGTAACGACGCGCCGTGTCTGCCTCGGGATTGGGATCGGACGGACTCACTGGCCAACTCTCGTGTGGGTCCATCGACATGTGATACAGGCTACCGTTGTTGTAGAGCTTCCAGTCGGTCGTGCGTACCCACTTCAAACCACTGCTGCTTCCGTCCGGCTCCGTTCCACCCGGTTTGGGCAAAACAGCTTCTTCCGCGTAGGCCCACTTCTTTTCCGATGGCGCCGTGCCGCGAATTCGAGACGCAAAACTGACGCCATCGAAAGAACGCCCCGCTGGCATCTCGGTTTGCGTCAGTTCCAAGAACGTTGGCAAGTAGTCGCTCATGTCAACCAGATCGTCCGCAATCTGGCCCGGTCTTATCGTTCCGGGCCAGTTCACAATCAGGGGAACATTCGTGCCGTCATCCGTCAGCTTCTTCTTACCACCGGGGACAAGCCGTCCGTTTTGCAATGAGACGATCGGTTCCTTGATCAACTGTTGGCCCTCGGCCCGCACAATCAGGTCCTGTGGTGTGCCGTTGTCCGCGGTGAAGACCACCAGCGTGTTCTCACGCAGGCCCAACGCTTCCAAGGCCGCGATCAGTCGTCCAACAGCACGATCCATCTCGGAGACCATTTCGGCGTAGCTGTCATACCGATCGAACGGACCATGTGGCACGGGCTGAGGCAGGTCGTCGGTGACTTCATGGCAGACGGCCATGGAGTAGTACGCCAGGAACGGTTCGTCCTTGTTCGCCTTCATGAATTCAATCAGGCCACGCACATACAGATCCGGACCGTAGTGTCCAAGCGTATCGGTGCGAACAATGCCGTCCCGATAAATCATGGGCTCGTAGAAACGGGGCCCTTCGTGCCAACCAAAGAGGTCATGGTGTTGAAAACCCAATCGCAAAGGGTGATCCGTGTCGTCACCCAGCAAACAAAGTTGCCATTTCCCCGCGATGTAGGTCGCATAACCATTTTGCGAAATCAAATTGGCCCAGGTGTGGCCCTCTTCGTCCGTTGGAAAGTCACCCCAACCCACGGTTCCGTGGCGAAAGGGGTATTGGCCGGTCATCAGCGTCAAACGTGTCGGATGACAAACCGGCATGCTGAAGGCATGGTTGAAACGAATGCCATCGTGTGCGAGCTGATCCAGATGCGGTGTCGCATAAGACTGTCCGCCATAACAACCCAGCACTTCCTGTCCAACATCGTCGGCCAAGATAAAAAGAAGATTGGGCCGTTCGGCACCCCAGCCTGACGTCGCCAAAAAACAGACCAAACCAAGGACCAACGCAAACCATCGATTTATCACCATACCCACCCTACCAAATGAAGTCGTTCTCAGATTGTGTACCCCCGTTGTACACAATCCGGGATGGCAGGTTGGGCGTTGAAGCTGCGAGAAACCGATCCTTCGGTATCAAGGATCACCAACCAGCAGATCAATACGCCAAAGCGCGGCTCTGAGATTCTTGGCGGGGCGAAAAGATACGGCTGATGGGGTTCCGAGCCTGGGGGGACACCGCTGGTTGATGGACGGGAGCCGCTGCCGCCATCCCGTGCACACGGGTTGTTGTGTGGATACGGGCACCTGGTTCCACGATCGCTGCCGGGCCTTGCCCCATGCTGATCACCCCTCCTTCGTGAATGACGGTGCCGTGCCCCACGCCACCGCAGCAGCCTGACTCGCAGCCCCCGGTGCACCCGTCCCCGGCGTGACAACCACCCGCGTCACAACCGCCGCCACAGTTGTCAGCACAACGGTAGCCCCAAAGTGACTTGATTCCTGCAAAGACAGGCCGGCACTTCCCACAGGTTTGACCGTTGTAGTTGCCACAATGGTCGCAGGGATCGCAGCAGTCGGCGGGATGATTGATCCAGGGGTCCACGTAAAGTTCCCCACACCCACCACATGGGCCACAGTCATCGGCACAGCCTACGTCGCACGACCCGCATCCGGTGTCGCAACAGGATGATCCGCAGGCGGGCCCATCGCAAATCACACTCCCACAACCTCCTGGTCGATAGAGCGGCCCGCAGCAGCCGGAGGCAAGAAAAATGGACGCGATTGCGAGAGTCGAAAGCCAGCGGGACATCTCAACGATCCTTCGTTGATGGGGGGCGTCGCGAGGACAGATGGATGCGGCGACCGAACGCGCTAGTTCGGGCCGCAAAATCGTTATCGACGACCTGGCCGGCAAACTTTACCCAATCGTTCACGCACCCTGTTTTGGCGCGAATGCCGGCTCCAGAGACGCCGACGCATCGAGGGTCGTACACTCTTATTGTCACCCTCCCTCCGGGAGGGTCGGATGCATCTACGTCCGGGGAGGGAACGTACGAACCTAGGCTGACCCCTCCCCCTAGGTTGGATAGACCATCCGTAGGGAGGGTGATGCAAAGAGTCACTGGTTCTTTTTCGGCCTCGAAAAACCGCGCCGCCTCCTAGGGGGTGGGGTGTGAGAAGGGGGGCGGGAGTGGTCTCGTCACGCCGAGCCCCGCCGCCCACCGATGGGCCCGCCGCGCACGGATAGCCTTGCGGAACACGGAGGGCCCGTCGGCCACCGAGGCCGTCGCCCGCTCAGCCCGGAGGCCAGGTCATCTTGCGGCCACCCATCAAATGGAAGTGGATATGAGGCACCTCCTGTCCTCCGTCGTCACCACAATTGACGATCAGGCGAAATCCATCCGCCAAACCCTCGGCCTGGGCAACCTTCTTCGCGACAACCACACAGCGGCCCATGACGGCTTCGTCCTCATCCGACAAATCGGCGAGTGAGACGATCTCCCGTTTGGGAATGACCAGAATATGGACCGGGGCCTGGGGTGCGATGTCGCGGAACGCCAGGCAAACCTCGTCCTCGTAGACAATGTCGGCCGGTAATTCGCCGGCGATGATTTTGGTAAAAATGCTGGGCATGCTGGGAAGGCTCCTGATGAAAAAAGGCTGGGGCGTGACTGTTGAGAACGTGGCTCTTGCATGGAGCCGTTCTCGCATTGGGAAACGTGTTCTTCGATCGAATTGATGGTTTCGGGCAAAAGCCATGCAACAAACTCCGCTACCCACCACGGATAACCGACGCCAACGTTACGAAGACCTGCTTCATCCGTTAACCCATCATCCTCGTTTCTCGCGAGATGATTTGCCTGATCTCATTCAAGAGCCCAGCAGCGGATTCGTCACACGCACGCTCAATGAGGTCGTTCGTGCTGGCGTGCTCCAGATCGTACGGGAAGGTGAACAGACGCACTACGAATGGACCGGCTCGGAACCAACGCAGGCAGTCCAAGCGTGGATTCAGCAACGACTCCATGGCGACCAGGTGAAAGAGCAACCCGAGCAGCAACGCCCGCGCGAGCGTCTGCTGCGCGACGGCGCGGTGGCTCTGTCCGACGCTGACCTCCTGGCGATTCTCATCCGCGTCGGGGTCGTCGGTGAATCGGCAACAACCGGTGGATCCAAATTGGCCAATCATTTTCACGGTCGAATCGACCAAATCCGTGATGCCGGCATACCCGAACTCCGCTCGATCACCAAATCGGTGACCAAGGCCAGCTACTGCCAAATCATGGCCGCTCTCGAAATCGGTCGTCGTGCGGCCAAGGCGGCGGCCGATCGCACCCCGGTCACGACGCGCATCACAAGCACGGTCGAAGCCATTCATTACTGCGAGAGTACCTTCGCGTATTTGGCGGGTGACGCCGTGCAAGAGGAGTTTCACATCGTCACATTGGACACCAAGCACAAACCGATTGCGAATCACCGCATCACGGTCGGAACACTCGATAGTTCTTTGGTGCATCCGCGTGAGGTTTTTCGCCCTGCCATCCGTGACGCCGCCGCTGCTGTGTTGATGGTTCACAACCATCCCTCGGGCGACCCAACGCCCAGCCGGGAAGACCATGCGGTCACCAAACGATTGACAGAGGCTGGCAAGCTGATCGGCATTCAAGTCCTCGACCACGTCATCGTGGCTCGCGACGCGTGCCTCAGCCTGCGCGACAGCAGTGTTTGACAAAGATCGCGGTCGGCAGGCGAAAAAGGGTACGGTACCAAAGGTGCGAAGCACCCGGAGGGCCGTCCCGGCCATTGGTACCTGACCCTTTTTCGCCGGTTCTTGTTTAACGGTTAGCCGTAGACATACTGGTAACCGTGTAACTGTACGCCTTCGTCTAACCGTTAAACGAAAGTGGCGCTGTCCAGCTAGACGGGAACCCCGTGCAGCAGCTGTCCACCTTCGCTCAGCGTCACCTGGATCACGCCCGACGCCGCTGGCAACAACACAGATTCTCCGGTGCAAACATCGGTCGTGGCACCCTCCGCATCGATCAGCTGAGCTGATCCGCCTACCATAGTGAGCACATGACACCTGCCGTCACCACCTATCGTGAAACGGGACGCGTCACTCTCGTCATGCAGTTGCAGTTCGAACTTATCACAGGCAACCAGGCCCCCGTCCGCACTGGGCTTAACCGGATCAACGGGGCCCCGCTCGAAATCGGTGACCGCCAATGATTCTTCGATGTGCAACTGTCGGGGCTGACCATCTGCCCCCACGCGGTTCCAGTCGAACAAACGAAAGGTCGTGTCACTGGACTGTTGGAGTTCCGCGATCAGCAGACCACCTCCGAGGGCGTGCACGGTACCTGCTGGGATGAAGACGCAGTCACCGGCGCTCGGCCGGAACGAATGAAGGGCATCTTCTGTTGTGCCCGCCGCCACGCATTCGGCCAACCGATCACGATTGATCCCTTCCTTCAGGCCCGCGTAGATCACGCTTTCTGGTTCCGCATGGACGACATACCACGCTTCCGTCTTGCCCAGGTCCGGCGGATCAAGGTGAGCCCCCTGCTCATCGTTGGGATGGACTTGGACCGACAGCACACGGTTGCAATCCAAGTACTTCAGCAGCAACGGAAAGCGATCCGCGGCGGGATGCGACGCACACCACGACTGTCCCATCAGCCATTCGCGTTCGTCGTGGAACAGATCGCCGAGCGCGCGTCCCGCGTGAACACCTTCGCGAACCACACTTTGATCGGTCCCGTGATCAACGATCTCCCAACTCTCGGCGTAATCGACATGGTCGCCGATCGGCTTCTTCAAAACGTCCCCCAATCGCCGGCCTCCCCACAGAATTCGTTTCAGGAGCGGTTCAAAACGCAACAAAGGTCCAGGCATCGATTCACTCCGATTGGCCACACGTGGGTTAACACTGGAAGGGCAACGCGCTTCTTTTCATGGGTCGATTTGAATGCGAACGCTCCACCCTGCATCAAGCCTGCGTCGTTCGCGGTCCAGCAAGGTCAAGCGTGCGCACGAGATCCTGGCCCGCGAAAACCGTGGTGACAAGGCCGAGCCCACAAAGTTGGCCACATCGCGATCGCAAGGCACTTCCGAATGCCCCGTCACCAACCAACGGGCGGGCCCCGAGGCCGTGATCGCTTGCAAGTCACGTAGCAACGGGAACAGATCCCGCTCGATCCGCCAAGTACCTTGCGCCGCCGCTTTTCGTCCCTTGGGCGCGTGGCCGTACGTGGGCGGATCCAAAACAATCGTGTGGTAGCGGCGGCCTCGTCGATGCTCCCGTTGGACGAACGCACGTGCGTCATCGACCAGGTAGCGGATCGGACGATCGAGCCAGCCATTGCACTCCGCCACGCGGCGCGCGGCGAGGACGTTGGGTCGAGCCGCGTCGACATGCGTCACGGCGTAGCCCCCCGCACTCAAGGCCATCGATGATGCGCCGGTGTAGGCAAACAGATTCAGTGCGCAATGCGTCTCGGCTTGAGGGCGGTCCGCCGCGTTCTCGGCCAACCAACGCCAGTTGTCTGCCTGCTCTGGAAACACACCCACGTGACCATGCGGCGTCGGACGCACCGGTATCCGGAACAAGCCAACCGAAATCGCCGCGTCGTCGGGCCAAGCCGAGCGGTGCGACCATGTTTTGGATTGCCCGTCAAAGCGGCTTGTAGAGTCCTGCCATAGACGCGTTTGCTTCCTTGTCGCACGGTCCGCTGCAGGGCAGGGCCGGTCGACCAAATGTTCTCCGAACCGTTCTAGCTTTCGCCCACAACCTGCGCGATCCGCACCGAAGTCAACCAGTTCGTACTCGAACCGTTGCGCCTCATGATCGTGCTGCGATGACTCAGACATCACCGCAGCATCGTCGAAAAGCGATTCAGTGATTAGGGGGCGTCGATGGGTTTGGCAGCCCAAGCACCAAGACGCCTTGAGGTGTCATTGTGGAAGTGACCGCGATTCTCTTGCGTTTTGAGTCAACGCTGGCCGTCGGCCGAGGCAGGTTGAGTCCGTCGATACCCGCGACGACGCTCCCCGATGACAGGTCCCACACACGAATCGAGGACTGGCTCAGCGCAAACGTGTGTTCGGTCCCTATGAATCCCACTCGCCAAATCATCGGAGACGAAAACGAGACGGATTGGATGGCACCGTCCGTTGTGAAGTCGCGTGCGTGCACCCTTGGACCCTGATGAGAAACCACCCTTGTCCCGTCCGCAGACATAGCCGCCCGAGCGCTTGACTGCGTTTGTAACTCAAGTACTTCCTTGTTTCTCAGGTCAACCGTTCCGCGACGTTGGTCATTCGCCAGCAGAACTCGCATGTTCTTTTCATCGAGGATCAGATTCGTAACGTTCTTCCAACCCGTCGCGATGCTGGCGGATCGCCCCGACTTTTGAAAGTCGAGTTGCTGCCATCGCAACTCCCCCGTTTGACTGATGGAAACCAAAAGATCTCCGGTCCGGTTGATCGCCATGGCCGTCGCCGGAGCGTTGGTTGAGACAACGTGATTTGGCAAGCGCTCCATGGTCCACTGCCCGGGCGGATCTTGGTTCAAACGCCACCATCGAAATTCCCCTCGTCCATTGCTGGCGATCACGAAGCGGGAAGCCGAATCAAACGCGATGCACACCAATCGCCCGAAGGACGCATCGGTTCTGCCAACCGCCAACTCGGCTAGCGTTTCGCCTTGCAACAAGCGCAAGTGACCGCGATGCGAGACAGCTAACAGCGATGCGTCTGGCGAATAGGCCATCGCAATGATGGGACTTTCAAATGGGGCACACACGGCGACGCGATCGAGTGATGCAAACGCCTCGGGTTCCGCTCCGAGCGAGGCGGTCGGTAAATCCATGATTCGACGACGCGCCTCAGAAACTCTTTGACTCTGCGCAACACGATCGGCCACCCCGGCATCTTGCGAGGACTGGGGACGCGGAATCTCGTTTCGAGTCTCCGGCAGCGCAGGCACCGCCGATCCGAATGCACCCAGCGGCACTGAAGGCCGTGATGGACGAAACGGACTGGAGTTTGCGCTGGCAGGAGGGACCGAAGCGGAACGTGCGCTGAAACGCCCGCCTGCCGGTCGCGCGATCTGACGGTTTGCTGGAACGGGAGCATCGGAAGCGATCGTCGATGGGCTGGGAATCGGAACAATAGGATTCGGCGGGTTGGGTTTGATTTGTGACTCGGTTCTCCGGACGTCGGTTGTTTGTGTCGGTGCGTTCGCCGAGGCGTTTCCCGTAGGCTGCTGTGGCATCGCTTCGGAGACTGTCTGCAGGGGAGCTGGGTCAAACAACCGTGACGCGACTTTGCGAACCCCCATCACAACTCCAAAGATCAAACTGAACACGACCACCAGCACGCCCAGTAAGACCAGGAGTGACTTGAAACCACTCGGTGAGTCACCACCGGCGAACCCGTCGGGATAACTCAGGTGCATCACCTGTTTAGCTGGGTCGCGTTGTGAGGGGCCGTAGGTGATTTTCAGCCTCTCGCGTTCGCTCTCGCCAATCGTGTCGCCGTCTCGAATCACCAGGCCATTCTCGATCAGGTACTCACAAAGGAAGATCAGGCGAGAACGGAGCTCATCAGGTGGTTCCGGTGATTCCTGGCACTCGATGTCCATCAAGTCGAACATCTCCATGCCGCCCGTGAATCCGACCGGTGACCCATCGGATGCGTTTGGATCCAACGTGAGTCCGATCCAAAGCATCACCGGCAGATGATCCTCACTGTGCAAGCGGGCGAGGTCTTGAAAGGCGGGCCCATAGACGCGCAGAACGTCAGGTCCCCAGACCACACCCAGCGCGCTTGGATGCGACCTCAACGCCATGTCGACGACCTGAGTCACCATCAATGCCTGATCCTTGGCATCAAAGCCCGTGCCCACCGAGGTGATGACCCAGTGCGTCTCATGCGCCCGAACCTCGTCAAACTTGTCCTCGGGCCAAAGCGTGCGACCCGGCAGGTTGCCCTCGTCGCTCGGTTCAATCGGCGCAGGCATCGGCGCGATGAAAACCGAACCGGTGGTCGGTTCTTCTTCGCCCTCGCCTTCGCGAACGAATTGAACGTCCGTGATGCCACTATCAAGCACATCGATCTTGTCGAGCTTGGCCCCGTGGTGCCAGGTGTGTTCGTCTTCCGCCAGCAAACGACCCGCATCCGGCTTGGTGTCGTCAGACAAGAGAACAAAGCAGAGGATCGTCATCGTTTCGAACCGTCCGTTCGCTGTGTCAGAAGGGGGCCTTTTCTCAGGATACCCATTGACACATCACGATGGCCTTTGAACCACGGAATCCCGATCCCATCAGCCAACATCGGAAATCGCCCCATGTCCTGCTGCCAAGGGTTCGCGAGGAAGCTCGGTGTGATTCAAACCTGCGATTCCAGCTCGTTCGAGGCCGACGCTGAATCTCCCGTTCGCTCGGGCTTGCGTGCGCGAGACGAAGAAACGATATTTTGTCCGACGTATTCCCGGTCTAGCAGCGGAAATGCGACTGCGATTAGCGGGCGATTGGCTCAGTTGGTTAGAGCGCCGTGTTCACACCGCGGAGGTCACAGGTTCGAATCCTGTATCGCCCATCACGCCGTTAGGCTCCGCGTGGAGCCTAACGGTGTTCTCTTGCAAATCGCCCGCGTTTCGCGGGCTTTTCTTTTGCTTCCGCTCGTCGACTCCACCCGCTGCCGCCGCCTGCTGCTTCGGGTTTTGCTTCGCACGTGCTTCGCCTTCGTCATCTGGCGTTGGTGCCCCTTCGCGCATCATGCCGGTCGGCTTTGTTTCAGCCGCTTCAAAGACTTCCTTGCGTGCCATTGCGTAGTGTTTCATCGCGACGGGAACACTAACCGACGACGCGATCCCACTTTGGCGATCTCGCGTGCGGCTGGTTCTCGTCACATCAAACGGTTGCCAGCCCTGCGAACTGCAAAAGCTGTCGATGCTTAAAGACTTTCGCTACGAAATCGGGGACATCAAGACCAAAGGTTCGGTCACATGGCGACGTGGTGCCAGCCGCGTACGACTTTCAGAGCGGGGCTGCGCCTTCCATGGCTCCGCCGATATC
>JBCCYK010000162.1:0-15301 GCA_039189905.1 Planctomycetota bacterium | reverse complement strand
TGGCTCAATGGAAGCCAACAGCTTGGCCGCAATTGACTTTGGATCGTTGTCGATGCAGCCGGTGAGTGCCCCGGATGAGTCAAACACATCGAGCTTGTCTTTGGCGACATCGATACCGATCACGCGTCGATATCCGGTGCGCGATTGTCCTACCGGTTCAGAACTGCTTGCAGGCACTTTGTTGATCATCTTTGAAATCCCTCCCTAGTGAATGCGGTCTAGCCCAACGGCTGACCTTGCGACCGTTCGGGTAAAAGAACCCCCTGACGACCAAGCTCCCACTTGCTCTGGCACGGGGCCGAGTTGGGTCGGAAACGATCTGCCAGCGAGCGACCTTGGCCGTCGAACGTCAACGGACAGGTCATCACAACGAAGTGGGTCCAAATCAGACCGAAACGTCACGACAGCGATATACTAGGGTCGGCCCGCGACAGCGAGGCCGGGGAGGGCTCGACGCGAGAACCAAGGTGGCGTGGGGTGGATCCTAGTCTTTTGCGTCCTCGTGTTTTCGACTCAGGGCCCACCTTCAATCGCACAGGACAATAGCCAGGCTCCAAACACGTCCGTTTCGAAATCCAGTGTGGCCTCCGAACCAACGGACGATCGCATCGATGTTGCGGCAGTTGACCCGGAGGCAGAGTTGCGGCGGGCGGAAATTCTGACGGCACTTTATCGGAAACGATTACAACTGGCCCAGGAGATCCGTGACGCCAAGTTTGGCGAGCAGACTCGCTTGCAAGGCATCAAAGAACGCGCTCATGCAGCGATGCAGGAGCGAATTCAGGCCACGGAGGCGGCCATCGCGGGTTTGAAGGAGAAGCTCGATGAAGCAGATCCCGAAGACGAAGAATCTCGCAGGACGCGCGCCCAACTGGAAAGGGAATTCGAACGCAAGGAGAAAGAACTGGCCTACGTGAAAGACAACTATCGTCGCAAATCCTCCGAGGACGAAACACAAGTGCGCGCATTCGCCTTGGAGGTAAAGCAGGCGGAATTGGAAGCCGACGAAGCTCAAACCCTTTTACAACTGGCCCAGCAGTCCATCGCCCAACTTGCCAAACGGGTGCAGGCGTCAAAACAGGCGAAGCCCCGCGTTCAAATCGATGTGCAACCATCACCAGAGCTCCTTGCCACACGGCCACCAAGCCGGGTCAATCTCGACGCTGAGGATGCGGCGGCTGAACTTGAGAGAGCCCGGCTGCTCGCCGCCGGACTTGAAGCACGACTGACGATGCTCGATAGCATCCGCAAAACGAAGGAAGAAACCCAGTCTCGGATCCAGGAGTTATACGAAACCGGAATGACCCCGAAATCACAAGTCGATGCGGCAGAGCTCGCGGTGATCGAAGCCAAGCTCGCAACGAATGACGCCAAAACGCAATTGTCCGTGATCCAAGCCGCTGCTAAACGACTCACGGAGCGAATCGCGAACAAGAACAAGGAATCGGACGCTTCGAAAGTCAGACCGAGTTCCCAAAACGCATCGCGATTTCCATCCGTCGAACCTCCGAAACCCGATCCACTCGCAGCGGTCAGTCTCTCAAAAAACGATCTGGCAGACTGTGAACTCCATGTCGTTGGCGTGTATCAGGCATCGCGAGAAGACAACGACGATCAAATCTACGTCGACGTGAAACCCACGGGCAATCCAATGGTCGTCGTGGTATCCGCCTACAGCGAGGCTCTCTGGAGGATTCGCATTGACCCGGAGGCGAACGTCAAGCTTGTGATTGTTGCCGGCTACTTCGCCCAGGTCGCCACGGTCATCGAAAGCGACGTGCCGATGATCACCTTGACTTACTTCCAGCAAGACGACAAAGTCGACCGCGAGCCTTGGGCCTACGCGGTTGCTTGGAACACCGATGAGGGTCGTAAAATGGCACGCATGCTGCATGATATCACCGGGCTCACGGCATCAACGTTCCAGGGGATGGAGTCAGCCCGTTATCTGATTCTGGATGGCAAACGGGGCAAACTGACCAACCGGCAAGCCAAAGAACCGATTCCTGGTCTGCTGTCCGATGCCGAGAAACGAGCCGAACCGGTTCAGTTCCCCGAAATCGAACCGGATGAAGTTGGTCAACGGAGCCGGCCGTCGATCTTCGAAGTTGATTTTGAAGAATCCGTTGAAGCGACGAATCTGGGGTTGAACCAGTTGACCGATGGCATTAACGAAATCAGTCAACGGCTCGACTCGCTTGAGTCCGAGTTGGTTTTGTTAACCAAGGCAGGCGTCACCGGCAAGGGTGAGGTGCCTGACCAAGCGAAGGCGAAAATCAAGGCGCTCTTGCAGAAGCAATTCGACCTCGAGCAAGAGAAAACCGAAGCACGTGTGAACGCGTCGATTCTCAAGATTCAGCTGGTCAAATTGCACCGTGCGTTCCGCGAGCGTCGCCGTGACGAGATCCTGCAGCAAAGGCTCAAGAAACTGACTGATGACTGAGCCTGCATCGGTCGCGGCTTGATTCTTCCTGGCCAGGTGACGAATCTCGCGACGCCGAGCCCAAACCAGATCGCAGAAGTTAGACTAAGGCGTTTGGCGGGCTCAATCCAATCCGACGTACCCGGGCAAGGGTCGTTTGAGCTGACTTGATACGCATGAATGCTGTGACAATCCATTTGATTCGAGTTTGCAAGATACTCGCGAGAGGGACAGTATCCGCCCTGCTGTTGCTGGCGATGGTCCCGACTTGCTTCGCCACGTCGCAGGAGCAGAGCCCGTCGAAACAGGAGGAATGGGATCGGGCCGTCGACTTCACCCGCGACATCAAACCGATCCTGTCCAACCGCTGCTTTGCGTGCCATGGGCCTGACGAAGAGGACCGGGCCGCGGACCTCCGGCTGGATACCCAAGAAGGAGCGTTGGAGTGGGTCGTCGAACCGGGTGATTCGGAAGCCAGTGAACTCTACCTGCGGATCACATCCGACGACGAAGACCTTGTCATGCCGCCACCGGGAAAGGGAGACCGGCTGACGACGAAGGAAGCCAAGCTATTTGCAACCTGGATCAATCAGGGTGCCGCATACGAAAGGCACTGGTCGTATGTCAAGCCGGTGCGTCAGGAAGTTCCCGCTGGTATCCATCCGGTCGACCATTTCATTGGGCGGCGACTCGCGGAGGAAGGGCTGACGTACGCGGCGGTCGCCGATCGTCCGACCATCGCGCGTCGTTTGTCGCTGGATTTGACCGGCTTGCCACCAACCGTCGAAGAAGTGGATGGCTTTGTGGCAGACAGATCGCCCAATGCCTACGAGAAGTATGTGGACCGAATGCTCGCGAACGATGCCTTCGGTGAACACTGGGCACGGATGTGGCTCGACCTCGCGCGCTATGCTGACTCCGCTGGCTACGCCGACGATGTCCCACGAACTATCTGGGCCTTTCGCGACTACGTCATCCGTTCCTTCAACGAAAACAAACCATTCGATCAGTTCACCATTGAACAACTCGCGGGTGATTTGCTGCCAGATGCAACCGAGGCTCAACTGGTCGCAACGGCGTTTCACCGCAACACCCAGACCAACAACGAAGGCGGAACGAACGATGAAGAGTTTCGCAACGTCGCCGTGGTCGATCGTGTCAACACGACGTTTGCGACGTGGATGGGAACGACAATGGCGTGCGCGCAGTGCCACACACACAAATACGATCCCATCACGCACGCGGAATACTATCAGGCGTTCGCGATCCTGAACCAGACACAGGACGCGGACAAGAGAGACGAACGGCCGACCCTAGCGATCTACTCCAAACAACAACAGCATGAAAGAAAAGAGCTGGCCGCGCAGATCGAAGAACTCAAGGAGGATTTGCGACTCCTCCACGAATCCCCCGAGTTCGCAACGGAACTTGCGATTTGGGAAGCCAAACTTGGCTCGACGCGTTGGGAACCACTCCAACTGTCCGACCTGGAAGCAACCTCCGGAGCGGACCTAACGGTCCAGTCGGACGCTTCGGTGCTTGCAACTGGGAACAAGAGCGAGGTCGAGACGTATGCATTCAGCGCTGCATCGCCATTCGAACAAGTCACGGCGATCCGCCTTGAGCTGCTGGCGGACGAGCGGCTTCCGAACAACGGGCCAGGTCGGGGGCCCAACCTGGTGCTGAACGAGATTTCGGTGGTCGCCGATGCCAAATCGGAAAATGGCACTCAGCGCGGACGATTTGTTCGACTGGAGCTACCCGGTAAGAATCGCTTGCTGCACCTCGCGGAAGTGCAAGTCTTCGCGGGCGAGAAGAACGTGGCGCTCGATGGATCGGCCACGCAAAGCACAACGTATCGGCAAGCCTCCGCGGATCGCGCGATCGACGGCAACACCGATGGCGATTACGCGTCTAACTCCGTTAGCCACACCGGCAACGGTGACTCAGAACCTTGGTGGGAACTGGACTTAGGCGCGGAGCACGATCTCACTCGCATCGTGATATGGAACCGCACCGACAATGGGCTACAGCAGCGGCTCAACGGGTTTCGCTTGAGCGTGCTTGACGAACAACGTCGCCCCGTTTTGGAGAAGACTTTCGAGAAAGCGCCGGAACGCGAACTGGCATTCGCATTGGATGGCGGACAGACGGCGGTGTTCACGGACGCTTCGGCCAGCTTTGAACAGTCCGGTTTTGGAGTGGCCGAAGCCATCGACGGTGACCGGAACAAGGATTCGGGCTGGGGGATTGCGGGAGGCGCGGGAAGCGACCACCACGCCGTCTTCCCTTTGGCCAAGCCGCTCGCTGCCAAGTCCCTGCGTTTGCGACTGGAACAGACTTATCCCAATCACCCGATTGGTCGTTTCCGCGTTTCGGTCACGGACGCAATCGAACCTGTTGCCGCGGTGCCCGACGACATTGCCAGCATCGCCGCCACTCCGGTCACAGAACGCACGAAGCAGTCTCAGCAACGATTGGCAGCTTACTACGCAAAGGTAGGCGACCTTGGCAAACGAAAACGCCGCCGCATGGCGGCGCTCCAGCGCGAGTTCGATGCGATCAAACCAAAGACGACGGTGCCCGTTCTTCGCGAGGTCGCTCAGGAGAAACAACGCGAGACCCACATCCATTTGCGTGGTTCCTATCTGAATCACGGCGACGCGGTTCAAGCCGGATTCCCGGTTTCACTTGCGCCGGCACCCGAGACGGATGCAGCAATCACTCGATTGACGTTGGCTCGGTGGTTGGTAGACGAGAACAACCCGCTGACGCCGCGCGTCGTTGCGAATCGCTACTGGGAAAAGATTTTTGGCATCGGCATTGTCGCGACCAGCGAGGAGTTTGGATCCCAAGGCGAGTTGCCATCCCATCCCGAACTACTTGATTGGTTGGCGATCGAGTTCCGCGAGTCGGGCTGGAATACCAAGGCGTTTCTCAAATTGTTGGTCACATCGCGCGCCTACCAACAGTCGTCCAATGTCACTGACACCCTGGCCGAACGCGATCCCGCAAACCGCTTGCTCGCACGCGGGCCTCGGGTACGACTGTCGGCAGAGATGGTCCGCGACCAGGCCTTGGCCGTGTCCGGCTTGCTCAGTCGAAAGATGTTCGGCCCGCCGGTACGACCGCCTCAACCAGACATGGGACTCAAAGCCGCCTTCGGCTCCGGGATTGACTGGAAAACAAGTGAAGGCGAAGACCGCTTCCGTCGAGGTATCTACACCAACTGGCGCCGTTCGAACCCGTATCCATCCATGGCAACGTTCGACGCCCCCAATCGTGAAGTTTGCACCGTCAGACGCGATCGCACCAACACTCCGTTGCAAGCCCTCGTTACCTTGAACGATCCGGTCTACATCGAAGCCGCACAATCGTTGGCTCGGCGGATGCTGGACGCCGGGGACTCTCCCAACGAACATCTGCGATTCGGTGTCAGGCTGTGCCTGTCGCGCTCACCCTCAAACGAAGAATTAGAACGCCTTGTCGCGTTCTACGAACAGACGCTCCAGCGATATACAGCGGACCAAGAACTTGCCAACAAGATGGCGACCGACCCGATCGGCCCGCTGCCAGCAGGCAGCGATGCACCCGAATTGGCATCGCTCACCCTGACGGCAAACGTGTTGCTGAACCTCGATGAGATGTTGATGAAACGATGAATCTCAATCTCGAACTGACGCAGAACCGAATCCATCACAACACGCGGCGTCACTTCTTCCAAGCCTGCGGCGTGGGAGTGGGTTCCGTCGCTCTATCGAGCCTCCTGCAACGTGAGACCGCTGCGGACAAACTGCCGCCCAGCCCTTTGGTGGCCAGAGCACCCCACTTTGAACCGAAAGCGAAACGAGTCATCTATTTGCACCTGACCGGTTCGCCACCGCATCTTGACCTGTTTGATTACAAGCCGGAACTCGTCAAGCGTGATGGGCAAGAGTGCCCTGACGAATTCCTGAAAGGCAAGATGTTTGCCTTCACCAGCGGCACTCCCAAGTTGATGGGCACGCGCCGCAAGTTCAAACAGCACGGCGAGAACGGCATCTGGCTGTCGGACGCGATTCCCCATCTGCATGACGTGGCGGATGATCTGTGCGTGATCAAGTCGATGCACACCGACCAATTCAATCACGCCCCTGCCGAGTTGTTCGTCCACACCGGTTTTCAGCAGCCCGGGCGACCTTCGTTTGGCGCCTGGACAACGTACGGACTGGGCACGGAAAATCAGGACTTGCCGGGTTATGTCGTGCTGATCTCGAGCGGCACGCAGCCCAACGGCGGTAAGAACTCGTTCAGCTCCGGCTTCATTCCCTCGGTGTATCAGGGCGTCCAGTGCCGCTCCAAGGGCGACCCAGTTCTTTACGTTTCGGATCCACCCGGCATTGACCGTGACTTGAGACGATCCAGTCTCGACGCGCTTCGCGATCTGAATGAACAGGCCGCTCAGGAGTTTTCGCACCCGGAAACGCTCACGCGAATCGCTCAGTACGAACTCGCGTTCCGAATGCAGACATCGGTACCGGAAGTGATGGACATCCATCGCGAAACAAAGGAGACACACGAACGCTACGGAGCGGAACCAGGCACGTCGAGCTTCGCCAACAATTGCTTACTGGCACGGCGACTCGCTGAACAAGGCGTGCGTTTTGTGCAGCTGTTCGATTGGGGATGGGACTTTCACGGAACCAACGCGAGCAACGGGATCGAAGAAGGGCTTACCAAAAAGTGCGCCGCGACGGACAAGCCCATCGCAGCGCTTATCAACGACCTCAAAGAACGCGGCATGTTCGAGGACACACTCATCATCATCGGCGGCGAGTTCGGCCGAACGCCATTCCGGGAAGGCCGCACTGCGTCAAGCAAGATCCTTGGTCGCGATCATTACCCGGATGCCTACACCATGATCATGGCTGGAGGCGGTGTGAAGAGCGGCTACACCCACGGCGAAACCGATGAACTTGGATTTCAGGTCGCCGAAGCACCGGTTCACGTCCACGATCTTCAAGCAACCTGGATGCACCTGCTTGGCTTCGATCACGAGAAACTGACCTTCCGCTTCCAGGGGCGTGATTATCGATTAACGGACGTTCATGGTCACGTGGTACGCGAAGTACTGGCGTGAGTTTGTTGACGCACTTGGGCGACTGTCCGGTTCGCAAGCAAGCGGTCTTGCCTAACAACTAATAATTTAGTAAAAAGCGTCGAGCATGAGACAGACTTGTCAGGGATGAATCATCGATGCTCGCCAAAACGCACTCGCCCAGAGGACTGACGGTACTCGAACTGCTGGTCACGATGTCGAGCGTCGGCATCGTGTTTGCAGTTGTCCTGCCGGCAATGGGTGTCGCCAGGGAATCCTCCAGGCGTGTGGCCTGCTCGAACAAACTGCGCGAGTTGGGACTGGCTCTTCATTGCCACCACAATGCAAAGTCTTGCCTCCCCACTGGCTGGCAGTGGGAACCTTCTGGAACGACAGCCTATGGCTGGGCGGTTCCGCTGTTGCCGTATATCGGCCAGCCGGACTTGCGCGATGCGATCAACCTCAAGTTGCCTGTCGGCGATCCCAGAAACCGAGTATCTCGCGAGACGCTATTAGCTCAAATGATGTGTCCATCCGATATCGTTGAGCCGAGCTTCATGCTGCTCGAGGATGATGAGAATCTGATCGATGAAACTCCCAGAACAAGCAAAGCATGGGGAACGCTCCGCGCCGACCGGATCGCGTTATTGAGATTACCATCGTCCAACTACGTTGGGGTCCACGGCACCGTTGAGCCAGCCGACATTGAATCGTCGCGTGGCCAGCATCCGACGCTCGCTGACGGCACGTTCCCTGGCGACGTCAAGATTCAATTCCGCGATTTTCAACGCGGGCTCGCGCGAACGTTCGTAGTTGGTGAGCGGACCATGGCTCAAGCGTCATCGACCTGGTATGGCGTTGACCGACGAGGGGAAGATTCCTTGGCCCGTTTGGTTGGTTCTGCGCTCGAGGGGATCAATCAGACCTATGGCGAGGAATGCGACTTTTCGAGCCGCCATCCCGGTGGAGCGCACTTTCTACACGGTGATGGTCATGTCGCGTTTGTCACCGAGCAGATGGAGCCCCGGCTGTATCGCAAACATGCACGCTTGCGACCCGATGGACGAGACTAACATGCCCAAGCACCAGCTCACAAAGTGTGAATCGGAAGTGATGGACGTCGTTTGGCGACGCGAATCGGTCACGGTCGCGGACGTTGTCGACGGGATCGAACGGGATCTCGCTTACACGACCGTGCTGACAACGATTCGCATCCTCGAAGAGAAGGGCATTGTTCATCGGGGCGAGAAGATCGGTCGCGCCAACACCTACCTCCCATCGGTGACACGCGACGAGGTTCGTCAGGGCATGATTCGAGAACTCTCGGATCAGCTGTTCGGTGGCAGTGTCAAATCCCTTGTCCTCAGTTTGATCCATAGTGATGAGATCACGCCGGATGATCTCGAAGCGGTGCGAAAAGCGGCAGCTGAAGCGGAGAGAAACCAATGAACCCATCGCTGCTTTTCGAGACAGGAATATCATTGGTGGTGCAGGTGTCGTTGCTGGTGGGAATCGCGTGGCTTGTCGACCGGTCGAGTCATTCTGCTCGTCGATCAACCAAAACTTGGACAACGACTTTTGTCGCTATTTTGTGTTTGTCACTGGCAGCCTTTTCGCTTCCGCATTTTCGTTGGTTTCGTTTGCCTTCATTCGTTGAACTATCGACGATGGGTACGATCTTGCACTACGAGATCCTCGCAGCAAAGTGCATGTTGCTCGTTTGGCTGGTTGGTTTCGTGATCGGGCTGTTGCACCAAACACACCGGTATCTTTCTCTCGTTTACTTTCTGGGCGTTCGATGTCGAAGCATGAGCGAGCAACAACATGCCTGTCTCCCCGCTGACGTTACGGCTCTTGCACCCGACCATGCGAGATGGCTGCTCTCCGATAAAGCCCACGGACCGTTTTGCTGGCAGATGCAGCGTCCGACAATCGTTCTTCCAACTTCGTTCTTGAAGCTTGATCATGAAGTCCAATGCCACGTGCTTCGTCATGAACTTGAGCACCTAGCGGCCGAACATCCGATGCAGCATTTTCTTCAGGGGCTTTGCAACACACTGCTGTGGTTTCATCCTGCGATTCGACTTGCCGCTCGTCGTGCCGAAATCACGCGAGAATACTGGTGCGACGAGGTGGCGGCTCAGTCCCGCGAGGGTGTTTCAAGTTACTTGCGATCCCTGGCAATCGTCAGTGAACAGCATGCAGAATCGCCACCGTGCACGCTCGGTATTTCAGATCGTGAAAGCGCGATTGTTCTGCGAAGTCATCGCTTGGCAAAGCTCATGCAACAGAGAGATTGGAATCCCGGATCCAACGACAGTCTCTCGCGGGCCAAGATGCCATCCAACCTGATCATCCTGGCAGCGCTGCTGCTTTCGCAGCTCTGGCTGCCCGTCAACGTGCTGGCGTCTCGACACGACTGGTTGTCACCCTGGCCATCTTGGACTGCCGGGGCACTTCATGATGTTGGCTGGACTGTACGTGACTTCGAGCCGTTCGACCATCGATGCGAAGCACACGAATTTCTCAACCCAGACGATTGATGATCGGCGGCTCGCCTAGCCGTCGGCCACGGCCACCAAAAAAGACCAAGTTCGCCAACTCACGACTGCGATTGATTCCGTTCGCGGCCAAATCATTCCGAGCTCCTATTTGAATTCAACTACTAAGGTATTAGTTTTTTGGCGGTTCACGTGGAAGCAATTGAAATGAAGCATCGAAGACAGTTCTTGTTGCGGAGTGCTGCTTGGATCGCGGGGGCGATCACAGCAGGCTACGTTGGCTTTCGTGTCGCGGCTCACAACGGCTGGCTCTATACAACGCGCAATGCGCGCGCATTTCAACGCGGTACCGAACCAGCCCGTTCAATTGAAACCGCTTCACTCAACGTGCTGCTCGTGGGTGACACAGGCAAACCAAGCCTGCAAAGGAGACGGGTCGTTGCATCCATGCGGGCTCATACCCAAGAGCACCAAGTCGATGCAGCCATACTCCTGGGAGACAACTTCTATGACCACGGTGTTGCGTCCGTCGACGATCCCCGTTTCGAGAGAGACTTCAATGCTCTCTTCGATGCGTCTACTTTCGTGATGCCCTTCTATGTGGCGCTTGGTAATCATGACTGTCACCAAAACCCGGACGCCCAGGTCGAGTACACGGCAAGGAATCCTCGGTGGACGATGCCTTCTCGATTCTACAAAGAGACGCTTCGATCAAGCGATGTCACCGTCCTTCTTTGCGTGATCGACACGAGCCTCTTGTTGGAAGAGACACCCGCATCAAAACGACAACTGATGTGGCTCAGGCAGTCCCTCATAGAGAGCGACGCGACGTGGAAAATCGTTGCTGGTCATCATCCCGTCCTGACCGGGGGCCGGCATCAGTCAAATGCAGTGATCGCCACAGCACTCCAACCCATCTTTGACACGAGTGCTGTTGATTTCTACCTGTCGGGTCACGATCACGACCTGCAACTCTTGGACTCCCAACGCGGCTGGCGGCAAATCGTCAGCGGTGCCGGCAGTAAACTGCGGAGCACTTCCTGGATTGACGCGACACTGTTTGCAGAAGCCTGCCCGGGTTTCGCATCCATGGCATTATCACGAGACAATGCCTATGTGAGCTACCACTCCGAACAAAGTCGGCTGATGACAGCCACGTTCGCGGCGAAAGCTCGCTCCCCAATCACAGCAAGTTCTTAACCTGACAACCCGCGACTCAAAACATCGCAAGGACGCGAACCATGACAAAACGAGAGCACTACCAAGATTCTCCAACACCGGGAATATCACTCGTCATCCCGGCCTACAACGAAGCCGAGGTGATCGCGCTGGCGATCGACGAGGCGACCCAGGCACTGTCGAAGGTTGCCTCAGACTATGAAATCATCGTCGTTGACGATGGAAGCAATGATCGAACGGCTTCCATTGTCGCGTCCGTCGCCAGCGGTGATCCAAAGGTGCATCTCTTGCGTCACGAATCGAACCAAGGCTATGGCGCGGCCCTGCGAAATGGTTTCGCGGAAGCGCGGAAGGACTTGGTCGCATTCACGGACGCCGACTGTCAATTCGACCTGAACGAGCTCGACCGCTTCTTGTTGCTAGCCGAGAGCTACGACGCTGTCTGCGGCTACCGGATTGAGCGACGGGACACGCGACTGCGGTGCCTTTATTCGTTCGTCTACAACTGGATTGTGCGACTCGTTCTGGGCATCCGTGTCCGTGACGTCGATTGCGCGTTGAAGGTTTTTCGTCGTCACGTACTACAGAGAGTGGAGATTCGATCGGATGGCTTCCTGGTCAATTCCGATTTGCTGACCCAAATAGGCGAACTGGGTGGCAGCATCGTTGAGGTCGGGGTCAGCCACCGCGCGAGACCAGCGGGGCAAAGCACGGTGTCCGTTCGACACATTCCGCGAGTCCTTGCATCGCTAGCACGGTTCTGGTGGAACGAAGTTCAATTCGGTGGTCGCGATGGAACCGGAGTGAGGGACACTGATCCGGATAAGAGTAGACGCCTCGGATGGATGCAATTCGCACTCATCGCGATGACCTGCATCCTGTTGTTTTCCAACCTCGGGTATCCGCTCATTGATCGTGATGAAACACGCTACGCTGAAATCCCACGAGAGATGCTGGTGACAGGTGATTGGATCCTGCCCACGCTGAACTTCAAGACCTACTACGATAAACCGCCTTTGCTGTACTGGCTCGTTGCTTCCAGCTTCTCGCTCTTTGGAGTCCATGAGTGGTCCGCCCGACTGGTGCCAGCAATCGCGGCACTCGGCACGTTGCTCCTGGTCATTTGGTTCTCCAACCGCCATCTTGGTCGACGCATCGGATTGATATCAGGTGGCGTGTTGATGCTCACCGGTGGGTTTGCATTCTCATGTCGCTATCTCTTGCTTGACGGCGTGCTCACGTTCTTTGTAACCGCCTCCTTGATCGCAGCTTACGAGGCGTTTCATGCGAGGGAAGACCGTGTCTGTCATTGGGGCTGGTGGATCACTGCTTGTATCGCATGTGGGTTGGGGTGTTTGACAAAGGGCCCCTTGTCGGTCGTTCTGTTTCTGCCAGTCGTCTTTGCCTTCACCTGGCTGGAAAGACACACGGCCCGCTTGCGCATCGCTCAGGTAGCGACTCTGATTGCAATCGTGTGCGGGATCACACTTCCTTGGATGATCGCGGTGTCGATCCGCGATGAAACATTCTTGTACGAGTTCTTGGTCAATCACAATATTCGGCGTTTCGCGGGTCAGTACCATGATCGCCCGATCTGGTATTTCATTCCTGTATTGCTAGCGGCTGGGTTCCCCTGGTCGTTTCTCGCGATCCCGTTTGTGCGACATCTGGTGACACGTCGTCGTTCCGTTCGAAAATCTCGTGGCGTCATCACAGGTTTTCTGTGCTTGTGGGTTGTATGGATGTTTGCCTTCTTTTCGGCGTCGCGATGCAAGCTTCCAACCTACATGCTGCCTACCGCACCTGCATTCGCGATGCTGCTGGGAATGTACCTCGATCGATTGACCCAGCGCGTGGAAACCTTGGACGCTTGGGAGAGATTTGCTCGAGTTTGGTCAGCCCGATTGGCGACGGCTACCGGGTGTGTCACCGTGGTCGCGTTCTTCGTGTACTACATGGGCCAATCGACAAACGGATTCGCGTTCGTTTCACTCGATTCCGTCATGCCCCTGGGTGCAACGCTAGTCGGAACTTCCTTGCTGTATTTCAGCAGCCGCCATCGCCACATCGACTGGGCCGCCACAGCATCGGTCTCCATCTTGTTGCTGATATTTTCATTGCACCAACTGGTTCCCGCATACAGTTATACCCGGACGGTTTTCGCAGGGGCTCGTCGCAGTGTCCATGAAATCGGGCTGGAACCCTCAACTCCGGTGGCAACCATCGGCCACGAGTTCTCCGAGGTGCCGTTCTATTTGAAGCGGGAGGACATCCTTAACTTACGATCGAGCCAAGACCCTTCACTTGTTGAGTTCGCAAACGATCACGATGTCGCGGTCTTGGTCGTTCGCAGCGACATCCTGGTCGGTGAGGTGTATTCGCAATTGCCTCCGGGCATGCGAGTCCAGTCGCTCGAACATCGCGGCCCGGCCCATTTGTTGCGTCTAAGCAGAAGCAGCGACTACGTGGCGACTTCAAATGTCCATCGGAAACGCTGACTAATTCGCCATGAACGGCGTTGCCGTTACGGACGAGGGTCGCGTGTTCGTCAGCATGCCTCAGTGGACGGCAGTCGACTCTCCGTCGGTCGCTGAGGTTGACCAGCAAGGCAACCTGAAGCCGTTTCCCGGCGGGACCTGGAACGAGTTTGACGTGCGATGCGCAGACGATCGCTCGCTGTTGCCGGATGCGATGAGTACCCGAACAAGAAACCTGACGGTTGGTATCTGAGGACAAAACGCAGTTGTCGTCTAGACTGTTGAGAAGATAAGGGGCAGGGTGTCGTTTGAGCGTTGCGATGGTCTTAGGTTCGAGGATCTTCCCGGCAAGGCCGGAATTTTGCAAGCCACGCAGCCGGCGAGCCGATGAAGCGGGACATTGCTATCACGCTTTGAATCGCGGGAATGCACGCCTTGAGATTTTGATAGGCCAACCGACTACGAAGCCTTCCTTCGGTGCCTCGGCGAAGCCCTCAGGCACTACACCGTCGATCTGGTGGCCTTCTCACTGATGCCGAGTCACTGGCACCTGTTCCTAAGGCCCAGAATGGACGGTGCAATGGGAAAACTCGTCGGATGGCTTACGGCCATTCACACCGCTCGCTACCACGCCGACAACCATACGGCAGGAACCGGATACGTGTAGCAAGGGCCCTTCAAGAGCTTTCCCGCTCAAGACGACGCCCACATTCTGAAGTTGTGTTGTTAAGTCCAACGAGATGCGTTTTCGGTAGGGCTATTTGCCACCGCCGAAGACCGGGTCTATGGAGCGCCCCGCCGACGGACTTGTCGCCTGGATCGTGATCCGAAACTGCTGAACACCTGGCCGATTCGCTGGCCAAGAGGCTGGGTCGATCGCATGAACCAACCATGCGGCGAGAAGGAACTCTCGCGGATACGGACTTCGGTCAAGCGTGGCACACCGTATGGCGACGTTGAGTGGCTGGGAAACACTTGCGAACGCACCGGTTTGTCGTCGACGACCCGTCCGATCGGGCGTCCGCGAAAAGTCAAACGCCCACCGGTTCAACCCGAGACAGAGTGACTCAACATTAAAACGACCCTTTTCCCCTTCTGGAATCGCATTTGGACCCGCTTGATGCGGTCAGATTTGGCGTTGCCGCAAGTCGGCCTGGAATCCCATCGAATCGACTTCTACGTAGCCGACCGCGCCCTTCTCACGAAAAAGCTTGAGTCTTCATAAAATCGGTCGCCTTCAAATTGTATCTTCAATGCCACACGAGCGATCGCCAGGAGATGTTCGTCGATTCCGTCGGTGCGGCAATCATCGCAAAGTTAGACTTGAGGGCAAGATGGCAAGAGTGAAATGGGAACCCCAAGGATTGGGCGGATTTGGCAATATGGTGACCCCAGCTGCGAGCCCAGTCGTTCGCAATGATGACGGGAATCCAAATCCGCACTTGTTGATCAACTGCGATATGGGCGCTGTCTACATCTCAGATGACCTTGGGCAGCATTGGAGGATTTTTCACTACCGTGATTTGCGTGGCAATACAGGCGTGAAACCTGCATTCTCAAATCACTATGGTCAGCAGGGAGAGTTGAACACCATCTACGCCGGTAGCGCTTTCGGCGAAATGAAAGTCACACATGACGGCGGGAG
>JBCCYK010000161.1:0-15354 GCA_039189905.1 Planctomycetota bacterium | reverse complement strand
TTTGTGATCAGGTTCCCGTCATGGTTGTTGCCCGCAAGGTGATCGGACTGGAACACCAGTGTGTTGCTGTCGACAACCGGGAAGCGGCCCGCGAAGCCGTTGAGCATCTGATTTCATTTGGGCATCGACGCATTGCGACCATCACGGGTTTAGGTGATCACCCCGATGCTGTTTATCGATTGGCCGGCTACCACGATGCGTTGCGGGACGCCGGGATCGAAATTGACAATGGGTTGGTTTGTGGCGGCGACTTCTCAGCGCAGTCGGGCGTCTTGGCCATCAACTCGCTTTTGATGCGAGGGATTCACTTCTCCGCGGTCTTTTGCGCCAACGATGCGACGGCCATCGGCGCTCAACTGGCCTTGTATCGCCACGGGATTCGCGTGCCCAACGACATTTCCCTGGTCGGTTTCGATGACCAGGGGGAAGCCGCGTTCTTGACGCCACCGCTGACGACCGTTCGTCAGCCAGCGGTGGAGATGGGGCAGGCCGCGGCAACCGCCCTTATTCGTCTGATGCAGGAGGAGCCTGCCAGTGTCCCGCCAATGAAGGCGTGTCTTATCGCGCGGGAGACCGTTTCCCGTATTTCCCGTTAGTTGTTTTGTTGGATCTTTCATCTTCCCACCCCGTTTTGGAGTTTTTGACATGAGACGGAATCCACTTCGGCAGCGACCGCGTTCTGCGTTCACGCTGGTAGAACTGCTGGTCGTGATTGCGATCATCGGTGTGTTGGTTGGCCTGTTGTTGCCGGCGGTTCAGGCGGCACGCGAGGCTGCTCGCCGCATGAGTTGCAGCAACAATTTCAAGCAAATTGGTTCGGCCGTTCACAATTATCACTCGGCTTACAATCAGCTTCCGATGCAGAAGAACGGCACGTATGACTTCAGCGTCGGGGCCTGGTGGGATGACACGACCTTGGCCAACAATCGTCAACTGAGTTGGCTGGTTGGGCTGACACCGTTCGTGGAACAACAAGCGCTTTGGGAGCAGATTTCCAATCCGCTTGGATTCAACACGGACGAAAGCGTTCGCACGCCGCCTTGGCCAGCGATGGGACCCAAGCCTGCCGATTGGCGCTACACCTATGGGCCCTACATGACGAGTGTCCAGACCTTCCGATGCCCATCGGACCCGGGCTTTGGCTTGCCCGCTCAAGGACGCACGAACTATGCCGCCTGCATGGGCGACTCGATGTTCAAGGTGGAAACGGGGCCCTTCGGCGCCAACCTGAACGCTCCTGATAGCACAGCCGCGCAGCAAGCTCGAGCCGGCTGCCGCGGTATGTTCGTGAGTCACCAGAAAATGCGTTTCCGTGATGTCTTGGATGGTCTCGCCAACACCATCATGGCGGGGGAGATCGCGACTGATTTGGGCGATGACGATATTCGAACCACGGGTGTCCGCAGCTTGAACGCGGGTGGGGCGCCGCCGATGAACAACCCCGCGGTGGCGTCACAGGGTGCGTACATCGATCCGCAACGACCCCAGTTCTGGCTTCCCGCCACCAACACGATGACGGATGTGAACGCCACGTTGGGACGCGGTTTTCAATGGGCCAATGGAGAGCACTACTACACGGGCATGATGACGATCCGACCGCCAAACTCGGAAGTCGCTTACGGGGGAGATTGGCCGGGACAAGAAGGCATCACGCCCCCGAGCAGTCGCCACCAGGGTGGTGTGCATGTGCTGATGGGTGACGGAGCCGTCAAGTTCATCACCGACTCGATTGAGGCTGGCAATCAGTCGAATGGTCAAGTCGGTCTCGGCTTCACGGGCAATCGAGTTCCGGGTTCGCAGAGTCCCTATGGCCTGTGGGGTGCCTTGGGAACTCGCGGCGCGAAGGAAGTGATCGACGGAGAGTTCTAGAGCGAAACGCTGTCTGCATTTTCCGTCACTGTGCTTCCCATCTTGGAGTGCCCCGCCTGGCTTGATCCGGGCGGGGTACTTCCAAATCCAATCGAGAACCGATTCCCCACTACAAAGGTCTATTTCATGTTGATCAAGACTCCACTCTGTTTCGTTGCGCTGATGCTGACACTGTCCTTGGGCGTTGCTGGATGCGGTGGCAACGGCGGTGTCGTTGAGATGCCCACGGATGCGGCACAGATTGAAGCGGAGGGAATGGCCAGGCAAGCCGAGTACTCCAAGTCGATGCAAGAAGCGTACGGCAAAAGATAACCACTTCGGGCTTCCCGAGCGTTCAACCGGCTCCCAATGGAGGGCCCGCGTCCGCGAGTTTGTTCGTAGGACGCGGGTTTTCTTTTCGTGTCAACGAAACGGGGATCGCTCGCTGACTGAAATCTCGTCCTAACGAGAATGCGTCATCCATTTCGTTTCAGATCCGTATGCAGCGGTCTCGTCCCGCCGGACTCGTTTCAAGAATGCTCTCATGAGACGCTGGCCCATTTGGCGCCGTTGGTTTTCTTGGACCCTGCTGGCGATCCTGGGTTGCTCGGGGTCCGTCGAACACCGTCAAGCCGCCAGTCGAGCGAGGGAACGAACGCCGATCGAGCGTTTGTATGAGGCGGTCGCGGCGCGTGACTGGTCCGCGGGTCAAAGGCTCTGCAGTGAAGTCTTAACGCTCCACCCGGACGATGCGGATGCGATCGCGCTGGTGGCGCGAACCGAATACGGTTTGGGTCGCACGGAAATCGCGGCCGAACTGATGATGGACGCTTGCGCCGCTGATTCCTATGCGGACGAAAAACGGGTCGCGCAAGCGATGGCGGCGTTGTTATCTCTCGGGCGATTGTTCGATTGCATGGACTTTCTTGAAGTCGTCCTTGCAAAGCAGCCTGACGCTCATGTGATACGTTGGCGGCTCTTTGAGATGTACTGGGGAGTGGAGGACCTGCCACGCTCGCGGCCACATTACATTCAGCTCATTCGGAAGCGTCAGTTTGACGTCGATCTCATGCTCGCCGGTTGCCATGACGGCACGCGTCGTGAGAGCCCGGACTCCATGGTCGAAATGGTCAAACGGAATCCGGGGGACACACGTCCCTTAGTTGCTCAAGCGCGGGTTCATTTCGATCAGGCTCGCTACAAAGCCGCGGCAATGCTGCTGTTGCCGATCTGTGAGAGCCATCCAACACATGGCCCCGCCGTTGCACTGTGTTGCAAGTCCCTGGTGCGGGTCGGGAACTCGGATGCCTTCACGAAACTCGTTGCATCGGCGGATCGTGAAGCTCAGAACTACGAATCCTATTGGGTTGCTTGGGGCGACTGGTCTCGCGACCGTGGCCTTCATCAAGAAGCCGTGCGTGGGTATTGGGAAGCGACTCAGCGAAACGCCAATTCGCGAGAAGCGTGGGAGCGTTTGAGCGTCTCGCTACGGCGACTTCCGACCAACAAGCAGCCCGATCAGGGTTGCCAAGAAGCCATCCAATCGGTGAATGCCGGTGTAGTCCAGCTCACGCGTCTCAGCCAGTTGCTCCATGAATTCAGCCGATCCGGCAAAGCATCCCAAAGGATTGCCTGCCAGATCGCGGAGTCGCTAGCCGATCTAGGACGTCTCTGGGAGGCAGAGGCTTGGGCCGCCATGGCGACGCAGCTTCCAAGGGTGGATGTGGTCTCGGTCGCCGACGTGCGTGGCGGAATCACGCGGCGACTTCGTCGTGCAACACCTTGGCAAAGTGCCACGCTGAGCACAGAAGCGATTGCGGCCATGGAAGAATTCCCCTTGCCAAGCTCGGATGCCACGGTCTCGGTTGCGAGAGCAGGCGGCTTAAGGACCACGCGCTCGTTTCCGAGATCAGAAGCGGTGATCCGCCTCGCGAATCAAGCGGAATCACAGGGCTTGCGTTTCTTTGGAACGACCGGCGATCGCTTGGAAGAGCCGGGCGTCCGACACTTCGAGACACTGGGTTGTGGCGGTGGTTGTGTCGACATGGATCTTGATGGTTGGCCTGACCTTTACCTGGTTGCCGCAGGGGGACGACCGGCGGCTCTTGATTCGCAATCCAATACCCTGTGGCGCAACCTCGGTGGTCGCTTCCGTGATGTGACTGCTGCTTCGCACACGCAGGACCATGGCTTTGGTCAATCGGTTGCCGTCGGCGACCTGAACGAGGACGGTTTCCCCGACCTCCTGTTGCTCAACTACGGGCCCAACGAGTGGCTTTGCAACAACGGCGATGGCACGTTTCAGCGAATCAGCGATCATATGCAACCGCACGCGACGCACGAGGTCTCTTGGTCAACCAGTGGCGCGATTGCGGACATCGATCAGGATGGCTTGGCCGATGCGGTGGTGCTGACGTACGGGGAGGGGCTGGAGCCGGTCAACAAGGTATGTCGACAGGGACCTGAGGGGCTGGCACGAGCTTGCTCACCCCTTGTCTTTCCGGCAGCCAAAGACCGCATTCTCTTCAATGATGGATCAGGTGGGCTTGTTGATGTCACCGATCAATGGCCGGAACCCACCCTCTTCGGGCGCGGACTCGGGATCAGCGTTGGCGAGTTCCATGGCGATGCGGGCTTGGAGCTGTTGATCGCCAACGATCTTTCTAGCAACCACCTTTGGAGCCAGTCAGGACGGTCGGATAGACGATTCCAAGAATCTGCCATCCTGCTGGGTCTCGCCTCCGACAATCGGGCGCCCGCACAGGGTTCCATGGGAATTGCGTGCGGTGATCTTGATCATGATGGCGATGCGGATTTCTATGTGACGAACTTCGCCGGAGAAGCCAACACCTACCATCAGCAGATGACGGGAAGTGTCTGGGAAGATCGGACGCAAGCACTGGGAATGTTTGAGTCATCGCTTCCTTTGGTCGGGTTTGGTACTCAAGCCGTCGACCTCGACAATGACATGGTTGACGAAATCGTGGTGACCAATGGGCATGTCGATCAATACCCTGGCGAAGGCAAAGCACCCTACGCCCAGCCCATGCAGATCTATCGGCGGACCGAATCGGGCCCTTTCGAGCTTGTAAGCGACTTGATTCGCAGCTCCTATGTCAAACAACCCCACATCGGACGATCGTTGTGGACCGTCGACAGTAACCGCGACGGACGATCCGATTTAGTGGTGACCCACCAGTCGGAACCGGTCGCTTTGTTGCTCAATGAAACCGAGGACTCAGGGAGTTGGATCCAATTCAAGATGGTGGGGAGCCGCTCTTCGCGGGATGCCATCGGCGCCATCGTGCGACTCAAGCTGCACGATCGCGAGCTCACCCGATACGTGACCTCAGGGGATGGCTATCTCTGTTCAAACGAACGACTGATACGATTTGGGTTGGGCGACTTCGGCGACGCCGTCCTGGCAGTGACGGTGGATTGGTTTGGTGGTGCACGTCAGGAGTTCCAATATCTCCAGTCAAGGAAGACGTGGCTGTTAGTGGAGGGCGTCCGTTCCGCCTTCATGCTCTCACAGTAGGCGTGGCGTGTGTCAGTCCTTCAGCGTGCGCGGGTTTCCACCCTCGCGGATCAACTTGCGTCTGGAGACTTGGATGGGCTTCATCCAGGCTGGACTAGACGCATCGAAACGTGTTCGCCAAACTCGCGAGCAATGGATCTGCTGTTTTCGTTAAGGAGGAAACGATGCTTCGCTTCACCGCCACGGGCAACGGTCGATTTGTCGCGTTTTGGATCGTGTTGGTCGGGTCACTCGGTAGCCCACGGTTTGGGCTCGCGCAGAACCAGGAGGCCGCAACGATTGAAGCTGCCAGCTTGGTGCTTAGCGAAACGATTTCCAAGCCTTTGGGGCGGGTACCGGCGGCCATGCTCAAGGATTGCCACGGAGTGGCCATCATTCCCAATGTGATCAAAGGGAGTTTCATCGTGGGCGCTCGTCGCGGACATGGCCTTTTGTTCGTGCGCGATCCCGACGGAACCTGGCATGCGCCCGTTTTTGTCACATTGACGGGTGGCAATGTGGGGTGGCAGGTCGGCGTGCAGGCGAGTGATCTGATCTTGGTTTTCAAGACGTCTCGTAGTGTTCAGGGAATCCTGTCTGGCAAACTGACACTCGGAGGGGATGCGGCCGCGGCTGCGGGCCCCGTGGGCCGTCAAGCTGCTGTCGCGACCGACGGGAGACTGCAAGCTGAGATCTACACGTATTCTCGGAGTCGTGGTTTATTCGCAGGTGTGTCCATCGACGGTTCCGTCCTGACCGTGGATCCGTTGGCCAACGGCATGTACTACCGGAGTCCCGCTCCGGGCCAACCCGTTTTCATCCCGCCTGCCGCGATGCAATTGACCCAGGCGGTTGCGAGCTACGCGGGACACGCAGCCGAGGGGATCGCAGCGGGGGATCATGCTAAGTACGCGCAGCAGAACCGGCTGGAACGACCGGAAATCGTGCAGCAGCAACTCTTGGCCATCGCACCAGATTTGTTCCGAATCCTGGATCCGGAATGGCAGCACTACCTCGCACTGCCGCTCAATCCGGGTAGCGGGAATCGTCTGGATGCGAGTGCCATTGAGCAGACATTGGCGAAGTACGACCGCGTCGCTAGCGACCCGCAGTTTGCGATACTGGCATCACGTCCCGAGTTTCGATCGGTTCACAGCGTTCTCAAACACCTGGAATCCGCATTGATTCCACAGGGCGTGACGATGAATTTACCGCCGCCACCGGCGTATTGAGTTAGCGGTCCGAGCATCAGAGACGGACCACTATTCCGCCGGCTGAGGAGCGAGCGACTGGAGCTGCTTGAGGAGTTCTCGCTGCTTTGCGAGCGTGGCTTTGAACGCGTCACTCCCGCGCTGGAGCTTGGCCTTTTCCGCCGCGATCCCCTTGATCTTGGCTGCCAGTGATCGGCGCTGTTCCAAGCGTTTCTGAGCCTGCAGGTCGACGAACGGTTCCACGTCGTCCCAGTCGTCAGTTCGGAACACGGAGGCCGGCAGGCCTTCGCTATTGACCAGGTTCGCGCCATCAGGGTTGGCGGCCCAGGCATAGCGAACCGCTGCCGGATGCGGCACGTTGTGGCTGCTCACGCTAACCGTGGTGGGGTTGATGATTTCCGCATCCGCCCAATGCCAGACCTTGTCATTGCCCGCGATTTCGAATCGTTGCAGTGGTGCGCCGTCGCGTGACCTCAGTCCCCTGCCGACTTGGTCGAAGGTGATGCTCGCAACGCTGTCGTCGATGGCGTAGTCTTGAAAGAGTGGCCCGCTGTAGGTGATGTCACGTTCGTAGTTCTTCGCTAGCGCCCACAAGGCAAGTCGTTCCCCAACATCATGCTTGTTCTTGGGATGAATGTCGTTGGCCTCACCGACATCGTTGATGATCGCCATCCCCGTGTCAGGTGTGGAATCGAGCACACGACGCATACGGTCCTGAAGCAGCGGCCAGGGATCGTTGTTGCCTGGTTCGGTGGACGGTGATCGGAAGTTGGCCAGCTGCACAAAATAGAAAGACATTGGGATCCCCCAACGATCCCGCCAATCGTTGATCATAAGCGGCAGCGTCTGGTCGTAGGGCACGGCGCCCGGTTTCGCGTTGCCCTCGCCTTGGTACCAGATGGCGCCGCGAAGGGTGTAGCCGACGAAGGGATGGATCATCGCGTTGAACAGCACACCAGGACGCCCTTCCGTATCGAGGGGACGTTTCGGTTTTGAAGGCCGACGTGGTCGGCGACCGCGAGCATCCTCGGGTTGCGAACGCCACGCCGCGTCTTGCGTCTGCCACTGCTGCAAACGGGATTCAAAATCCGACGCTGCTTTCGCAGGATCAAAGCTCTTGTCGGCGGCAACCACGGCCTCGACGAGCTTGCGAGTCCCGTCGAGGGTGTTGAGCGCTTCTCGGCTCGTGAACGTCTCGACGGGTTTCCCGCCCCACGCCGTCTTGATCACACCGATGGGGATGTTGAGTTCGGTGTGAAGCTTTCGGGCAAAAAAGAACGCCACCGCTGAGTAGCCAGCCGTGCTCTCAGGGCTGCAGAGCGTCCACTCACCCTCGATGTCGTCCTGGGGTTCCACCGCCGTGACGGTCGGGGCATTGAACATGCGGATGCCGGGGTAGTCTGCATTCGCAATGGTGTCAGCGTAGCCTGGCACACGATTCATCGTGAAAACCATGTTGGACTGTCCCGATGCCAACCAAACCTCGCCGACGACCACGTCGCGAATCACGACGGATGTCTTCTCTGTCGTGATCGTCAGGTCGGATCCTACACCGGTCGCATCACCCGTCAGCATCTCGGCGTTCCAATTCCCGTCAGCATCGGCTGCGACAGCGATCGATTCTCCACGGAAGCCGACATTCACGCGGGCGCCCGCATCGGCCGTTCCCCAAATCGAAGCCGTTCGATCACGCTGCAAAACCATGTGATCACTGAAAAAATGCGGGACCGTCAATTCGGCCCGGGTTGTCGTGGAAAGCAAGGCCACGAGAGTTGCGGCAAGCAAAGTGGGACGCATGGAACGCTAGTCTTGATTCTGGCGGGAGGTTGGTGAGCCCCAAGAGCGTACTCCGACAGCGAGCGTCCTGCCACAAAGAAGCGTTCTCTTGAAACCGTTGCAGGACTACTTTGCATTTTGAATCGCATGGGATGGCAACGGCAGGTAGTCATGCTCTCGGATCATCCAACTCTCCAGCCGCTCACGTAGCGTTTGTTCGGTTTCGACGAGGGACGCTTGGCCCGCCACGTTGCGCAGTTCGAGCGGGTCGCTCTCAAGATCATAGAGTTCGACGATGGGTCGCGGCTGTTGGAAGAACAGACGGCGGTGGAGCGGCGACAGCTTCTCGGCTGCGTGGGCAGCTTGGATCGCTTTCCAAGCTGGCTTTCCTGGCATGTCCACGGGTGTGTAGCTTCGATTGGGGAGTGCGTTGTAGATATAACGGAAGCGACGCGTTGTGATGGATCGGGAAAGGTCCAGTCCGTCCGTGCGCGTGATCGGGCCCCAGTGCCACCCGCGTTCGGCGAACACTTGCTTCCGTCCTGGATGATCTTTCCCTCGCAGCTGCGGCAGGAAGCTGAGGCCGGTCATCTGCGGTGTTTGCGTCAGCCCACAGGCCTCTAAAATCGTCGGCGCCAGGTCAGTCCCGCATACAAGCGAATCGGAATGGGATGCGGCCGGCACGCGGCCTGGCCAGCGAACCAGCAATGGCACGTGCGTGCCTCGATCCAAGAGCGTTCCTTTTCCTCTCAACAGGGCTTCACCGTTGTCGCCCATGAAGATGACCAGGGTGTCGTCGTGGAGGCCGCGTTGCTCCAGCAATTGCATGATCAAACCGAAACCGTGATCCAGCTCGCGGACCGATACGAGATAACGGGCGAAGTCGCTGCGGACTTCAGGCAGGTCAGGCCAGTCTCGGGGCAGCACGAGTTTGCCGGCATCTCTCAACGCTTGGTCGATGTGCTCGGATTCGCGGATACTGCGGTCGAGATGTTGATGGCGTCCATCCAGCCCCACCCAATAACCGCTCGCTCTGAGAACATCCGTGAAAAACAGAACGTCGCTGCGCGCCGGTTGGGCAAATCGTGTCACGCCCAGGCCGACCGGTGATTGCCCCGCAAAGATTGAAATCCGGGAAGGCGCGCATTGGGGTGCCGACGTGTAAGCGCGATCAAAACGCATCCCTTGTTCGGCGAAAGCGTATAGGTGCGGTGTGATGTTGAAGCGAATCGCGTTGACATCGCCGTAGCAGCTCACGTGCGGGACGCTGTGGTCGTCGGAAAGAATCAAAAGAACGTTCGGGCGAGGACTCTTCCCACACGAGGATGACGGCCGAAACGTCACGAACGCCGCCAGAACGAGTCCCGTTACAACCAGGCGGGTTTTGACTGTTGGATGCATGATGAACCGCACGGGATGTGCTCGCGACTGTTTGCCAAGCGAGCAGCGAAAAACTCTTGATGGTACGACAGGTTTACCTGGGTATCCGGTGACCCACGTGCATCTGACGTGGGAACGTAATTCCATCAAAGATCCTTGATTGAATTCGAGAATCTTTGTGGAGATAGCGTGCGGGGTCGTTGCACCCCGGCAGGGTCGGGACCACCATCCCTCCGAGTCGTTCCACGTTGTGCTGGATCGGAAGCACTCGTCCGAGAACGCGTGAAGTCACTGAACTTGAAAGGCTGCTGTGCGAACCTCTGTCCTTGCCTCGTTTGTCATCGTCATTTCATCGCTGTGTGTGGCTCAGGCGGAGCCACCCAACGTCATCTTGATCATCACCGATGATCAAAACGACTACGCGTCCGAAGGCAGCGGCGTCGACGTCCAAACACCTTACTTGGATCGCTTCCGATCTCGGGCCATCACCTTTCCGAAGGCTTACTGCGCTTCGCCAGTATGCGGGCCATCGCGGGCCGCGTTGTTTTCCGGTCTATATCCTCATCACACCGGCGCGTACCTCAACGGAGCCGATCCGTGGCGAACATCGACGCAGCTTGATGCGGCGGAAACCATGCCCGAGTTGTTTCGTCGAAGTGGTTATCACACGTGGGGAATGGGCAAGTTATTCCATGCCAAGTTGCCGGACGAGCGACGTCCCAAACAGTGGGACAATGACGCCAGCGCAAACGGGGGCTTTGCACCTTTCGCTGATGAAGCCCATCAGTTTGCGGGCAAGTTTTTTTCCGTTCAGGAGTGGGACGGACCAGACGACGACTTTCCGGATGTCATCAGCGCCAACGCGGCGGTTCAATTCCTGCAGAGTTACGAAGGTGAGAAGCCATTCTTCATGACCTATGGGCTTTGGCGACCTCACAACCCATGGACGGCCCCCCGACGTTTCTTTGACCTCCATGATCCTGAGACGATTGCCTTTCCGCCCCCGGGATTCACCGAGGATGACTTGGACGACGTTCCGCCGGGGGGGCATTTCCTGTCAGCCATCTTCGGTTCGCGTTGGAATAGTTTTGGTGCTTCCAATCCTGACGCGTGGCGAAGGATCATGCACGGCTATTTGGCATGCACCTCCTTTGCGGACTGGAATGCCGGACGGGTCCTGGAGGCATTGGATCAAAGCCCGTTCGCCGACAACACGATCGTCATTGTGACTTCGGATAACGGTTATCACGTTGGCGAGAAACATCACTATGGCAAGTCGACGTTGTGGGAACAGTCGGCCAACGTGCCCATGTTGGTCCGTCTACCAAAGAATCAATGTGCGGGCACAAGCTGCGATGCCGCCGTTGGTCTCATCGATCTGTACCCAACGCTCGTCAGTCAATGTGGGCTGGAGTCACCGCCTCAGCGGCTTGACGGCCGTGACCTTTCACCCCTCTTGGCAGATCCAGGCACCGACTGGGCACATGCTGCCATCACGACCTATGGAGAAGGTCGTTTTTCTCTACGACAGCGTCATTGGCGTTACATCCGATACCCGGACGGATCCGAAGAGTTGTACGACCATCGATCGGACCCCCATGAACGCGAAAACCGGGCGAACGACGATTCGACCCTCAAGATCCGCACGCGGTTTCGTGAACAGATCCCACGACGCTGGGAAACTTCCTTAGGGGGTCGCAACGGCTAGCTGGAACCCACGTTTTCAACTGGAACAAAGCACTAGCGGCGGGATGTGCGGCGTTTTGCCGTCGAAGGGCGCGTATTGGTCACGGGGTCCACGTTAAAGATTCGCTTTTGATACAGAGCGAGAGAACGCAGGGCGTGACCCTTTGGCCCAATCGACCATTCGCGATCGGTGTTTTGGCTCATTGAGTTAAGCAGAAAGGTGATCGAGCGCAAGAGTCGAGGATCATTGAGCTTTTCGTCTGGGAGGTGCGTCAGCAAGAACTCCACCATGTGTCCGGTCGTCTGCACTTTTCGATCGAGGTCGCCGTTATCTTCCGGTCCTTCAAACCATTTCGTGCTCATCGAGCCATCGCGATTCTGCAAGCGATACGTGTAGTCAACAAAATCGTCGAGGTAGCGTTCGGCGCGAAGCCATTGCCCGTCAACGGCGTTCCCTTCGAGTCGACGTTTACGAAGAGCATGGGCGAATGACATCAGCCGGTGCGTGCCCCCGCATGCTGCGCCAACGACCGGTTGATCAAGTTCCGACGCAATCAGACGTTGAAAATCCCAGGCCTCTTTGTCGGCACCGACCCAAGTCGTATCGGTATCGAGGTAGTAGGACAAGCCAATCAGCGTGAACGTGAGTTCGGCGTCATCACGACAGGCACTCGCTTCGTTCTTGACCAAGTCCTGGATCGAAAATCGCTGGCGTCCAACGTAGAGTGGGTAGTTGGAAGGCACACCTGCCATGGCCATCACCGCCAGGAATTGCGCTTGGTGTCCTTGAAGACCAACACCCTCCCGAACCTCAAGCTGGCCCTTGTTGCTTGTCATCAATCGTTTGCCTCGACAAACGTTGTTTCCCGCCAACCATGCGACGGCGTTGTACTGTCGACCGCGTGCGATCAAACGCGTGTCTCCCCGGTACACCATGATCGCATGCATCATGCCCCAGTTACTGCGGCTGTCGGCACGTTCCGCGTTTTGGTGGTAGTAACGAAGGGTTTGGGAGATCGGCGTGCGAAGCCGGGCAACATACGACGGGACACTCCGCAGGGCACCCGGTCCAGCGTGCAACTTGGCGCGGCCTGTCCAGTCTCGACCGTGAGGTGCGGGGTCGACTTTCGGTGCGGCGTTGTCGATCGGACGACTGTCGACACCGTTGTCGCTCGGGTCACTCCCTTCGGCTTCATCGAGGCGTCGTAACTTCTGGAGTGACTCGCTGTCGATCGCCTTTAGATTCCCGTTTGATTCTGCTTGGTTGCGGTCCGATTCCACGACCGTCCATGCATCGCGCGCGGCGGACTCCAGATCAAGCTCTTTGCTCGCCACACCCGGCGCGTCTGATTCACCGCCGGGACTCGGATCGTCGGCAGCGTCGTTGACGGAGAAGCTATCTCTCCATGTTCGCCACAGTGACTCGTCTTCGTCCGTCAGGGCAGGCCCCGCGTTGCCAGCATTCACGCTTTCAGAACCCGTCGTGTCACTCGGGGAATCGGAGTTTGCCCCTGGTTCCGCGGTCGTGCGCCGTGATGAAATGGGCGGTTTCGATTTGGTGGAATCTGACCCTTGATCGTCAGGCTGCTTTTCACTTGGCCCGCGACTGGGCAGCAGCGGCAACTCATGTTCTGGGGTCGTGCTCAGGTCGGGATCATCGTTGGCTTCCGACGACGTCTGCTTGCCTTTTGGCGAGTCTTCATGGAATCGTGTCTCAGGTGCAAGTTGGTCCTGCTGAGAGCTCGGAGGCTCTCCGCTGGGTGTGGAAGCGACGGGATTCGCGGGTGGGAGCATTGGCAGTGGGTCAACCGCTGAAGAAGGCTGCCCTGGAGAAACCGTGGGTGGTCGCTGCGTGATTGGCCGCGCATCGCTGGGTTGGGCAAGCCCGCTACCGATAGGCGTGTCGATGGCGCCAAGGTTGGTTTCGGGACGGGCCAAGTCTGCTGCTCGGGGCACAAGGTCTGGCGCGAGTAACTCGACGGCCTTGGAACGAACATCCATCGGCGAGCCCCAGGACGAGGGTTCGTCGTCTGATTCAGGCGCCGCCATAGCGTTCGGTGTGGAGGGGTACTGCCAAGCGCCGCCCGGAAGCGTGGTCGGCGGCCCCCACAAGCCGTTTCTACCCTTCGCCGGCTGAGCGACTGGCACTTGTGGCCAATGCCCGCGGGCATGCCAACCATCGGGCACATTCGGGCTAACGCCAGGGGTTGGGATCCCAACGCGAGGCGAGTCAAGTTTGGCATGGGGTGACGCAAACAGCGGCTGGCGCGCGGCAACAGGAGCCGGTGGCGTTTGCAGCGGAACCGGAGCGGCAACGTGTTGGGTGGCCTCGGGGACGAGCGTCTGCGGTGTGTCAGATTCCCAGCTTCGTTTGATCGTTCCGATGCGCGCGTTCAGAGGTGTCAACGCCTGAGGTGATCGGCTGGGCACTACTTGGGTGGGTGAAGGCGTTTGGCGCGTCTCAGCATTGGCTTCTACTCCCACCTGTTGCTCGAATTCGCTGTCTCCTGCAGGCAACGGTTCTTCTGCACTGGTGGCAGGGGGGATCAGGCGAATCGGAGGCTCAATCTTGGCTTGCTCCCCGTCAGTCCAGCCTCGCCGCGCATCCCGGAATCGAAGCTGCGACTTCCCTTGTGATAGGGACGATGGTGTCGCTTCCGTTGATGCTGGCTGTGAAGAATTCGAATCCTCCGCGATTCCGACGTTGAGGGCAGCTAGCGATGTACTCAGCCCGATCGCCATGGCAAGCGCGTGGCGTCTGGAACGCTTGGATGGGGATAGACTTCGCTGGTTGCTTGGCACGTCGGGATCTCCGGAGGGCGCGGACTGTACCGTCTGTATCGGATGGCGGTCGCCCAAAGTTGACCGATTGCACGGAAGAAGGAGGCGACAGAGAATCCGGGAAGTCCGAACGGGAAACGAAGCCGTGAAACCAACAGGAGGCAACCACGATGATGACTTTGAGCCCACTGATTGAACTGATGCAGGCGGAAGCATTGCAGCGAGGCGAATTCACTTTGGCCAGCGGCAAGCAGGCGTCCTACTACCTGGATTGCCGCCAGGTGACCTTGCATCCGCAGGGTGCGAACCTAATTGGGGCTGCCATGTTGGAGGTCATCCAGGATTCGGCGTCCGGGTCGGGAAGGATGCCCTTGGCCGTCGGCGGGATGGCGATCGGCGCCGATCCGATCACGGCATCCGTCGTGACCTTAGCCGGTCAACGGGGCATGAATCTGAAAGGCTTCATGGTTCGCAAGGAACCCAAGGGGCATGGCATGGGTCGACAGGTCGAAGGCCCCGTTCGTGCCGGGCAAGACGTTGTCATTGTGGAAGACGTCATCACCAGCGGCGGAAGTGCCATCGCTGCGGTGGACGCGGCACGTCAATTTGGACTAAACGTGTTGTACGTGATCGGGATCATTGACCGTTTGGCAGGCGGTGCGGAAGCATTCGCCAAGATTGACTTGGAGTTGAAGACTCTCTTGACGATTCGGGACTTTGGCATTGAGCCGGAATAAGTTTCACGAAGGAATCCGAGCTGCGCTCCAACGGTTTTTTTTCATTCGACATCGTTGGGCTGCTGTGTGAAAGACACTGTTGGCGAGCAGGAATGCCTTGACTGAAACAACGTTGCATCGCGATTTGAAGCGGCACTACGCCCCATCGGATGCTTTCACCGAAGTCGCCTTGGGTGCCTACCGCATCGATGTGGTCCGCGGCGAAGAGCTAATTGAAATCCAATGCGCGTCTTTGTCGGCAATACGTCAAAAGATACGGGTCTTGCTGTAGAAGCATCCAGTTCGCGTGGTGAAACCGTTGGTTCGTCGCACCCAGATCCACCGCCACCGCACACGTCGCGGCCCCGTGGTCAGCGCACGCTGGTCACCGCGCCGAGGGGCCGCGTGGGAGCTCTTTGAAGAGTTGATCTATTTCACG
>JBCCYK010000160.1:0-15356 GCA_039189905.1 Planctomycetota bacterium | reverse complement strand
GATCGAGGTCGACATCGTCGACAATCCAAGAATCATCCAAGCCAAGCAAAGATCGATAGTGTTCGTTAAGATCGTTCATCCCCCAAGCATACGAAAACCTCGAGAAATCGGCGATCAGCCACTAAATTCGAGGAAGAACCATTTCGGGAACCCCAACCTTAAAGCTAGTCAAAGCACTTGCAATCAAGCTTTGCTTGAATGAGGTCTAGATGGACTCCTGCAGATCGAGAACCCTTGTTTGGGTTTGCCGGGTGGATTGAAGCTGGAAGGTGTAGTCCGGCTCATCTGGGAATTGATCGACCAAACGTTCAAGCAGTTCCACCGCTTCTTCCAGCTTGCTTTGGGCGGAGGTGAGGTTCCGATTGGCTTCGATGGCCGCAAGGGTACGGAGTGAAACCGCCAGGTCGCGTCGATGGCGGGGCACGTCACGGGACTGTTCGACCAGGCCACGGAGGATTTCAACGGCGGGCAGGATCGACGATTCAGCCCTGCCAAGAAGACCGTCCACTGCGAACGCGTTTGCCAGATTCATATGTGTCGCGGCCAAACGCGAACGTAACTCGATGACATCCGGATTGCGGACGGTCAGGGTATCCAGCATCTCGATTGCCTGGGTGTAGTGCTCGCGCGCGTCGGCAAAATCACTTGATTCCATGCGACGGTCACCCAGCAAGTTGAGACTTTGGGCTAGGTTCTGTTCGACCGCCGTGTCGCGCGGTGACCGTTCCAGTACCTGCAAGAACGCTTCGACTGCCGAGACCAAACAGCGTTCACTCTCCGAACGATTGCCATCCTGCATGTGGCAGACGGCTTCGTTGTAGTGCCCCATGGCGAGATCTCGCTTAACGAGATTGAGACCGTCTGCGTCATCGTTGAATTGGTTCAGCAGATTGAAGCGATGGGTTTGTGCCTCCCTGAGCAAGTCGTAGCCTTGTTCCGGATCACCTTGTTGACGTCTCACGATGGCGACATTCATCAGGCTGCTTGCGAGTTTGCGTTGCTGACTGAGATCGCCCCGGTTGGCTTGGGCGTTTGCGCGGCGCAGGTTGAGGCTTTGGACAAAGAAAGACTCTGCCTTTTGAAAGCGGGCTTGTTGATGGTAGACGCGACCGATGGCATTGAGTGTGTCAGCCCAGGCGGCGCGTTGCGTGGGGGCATTGGTTTGTTCCACCAACAGCTCTTGCATTTGGTGGGCGCGTTGATAGGCGTTCAGGCCGGCACCTGGCGATTGCAACTGCTCCAGAATCGCCCCGACACGAAACGAGGCGATCGCGACCTCGCCGCGCAATGCCGTATCGTCGCCACGCTGCGAAACAAAGTCTTGATAGTAGGTCAGGGCCTGTTGCAGCAGTTCGCGACGCACCGGTTGCAGGCCCGGTTCGTCGAGCAGGACTTCTTCGCTGACTTGGACGTAGAAGCGATCAACGGCATTTCGGGCCAATTGGAAGCGTTCTTCGGCGAGTTGACGTGCGGTCGCTTCGCGTTGACGGGCACCGTTGACGACCCAGAGGCCGATGCTGAGGCATGCAAGGGACACGATCGCGCCGACGATGCCACTGCCAACAAGCGTTTGATGATGACGGGTCCACCGACGCACGCGTTCCGTCCAGCGTTCTGCGTAGGCACGGACCGGTTCGTCTGCCAGCCAATGCTCCACGTCTTCGCCGAGGAGGCCCGCTGTCTCATAGCGTTGCTCAGGTCGCAGTGCCAGCGCTTTGCAGCAAATCGCGTTGAGCGGTCGGGGTGTATTGGGATGGACTTCGATCGGGCTTGGAAATTCACCCTTCTTGATGCGTTCGAAGAGCGCGCTGGCGCTGCGATCGGACACCGGCGCATGCCCGACCAAAAGGTGATAGAGCGTTGCACCGAGTGAGTACACGTCGCTGTGGACGCCGAGCCGGTCCACGTCCCCGGTCGCTTGTTCCGGCGGCATGTAGGCGGGCGTGCCGAAGACGGAGCCAGCCCGCGTTGGGTTGCTGCCGCTAGCCGACCGAGGTTTTAGCGTTGGTTCGGTCGGCGCCGTATCCGTTTCCGAACGAGACCCGGCTTTGGCCAGTCCCCAGTCGACGACGAGCGTTTCGCCGAAACGTCCCAACATGATGTTGGCCGGCTTGAGGTCACGGTGAAGCACGCCGCGGCTGTGCGCGTAGTGCATCGCATTGCAGACATCGATGAAGCGTCGTAGCAGTTTGTGCAAGTGGAAGCGTCGCTGGCCCAGGTCCATGGTTGCGGAGGCGTCATGAAACCGCTCGATGGCGTCATGCAGGGTTTCCCCTTGGATGAATCGCATGGCGTAGTAAGGGCGTCCGTCGATGTAGGACCCCAGGCCGTAAACCGGCACAATGCCAGGGTGTTCGAGGCTGCCGGTGATCTCCGCCTCCAACAGGAATCGTGCTCGGCTGTTGGGGTTCTCTGATTCATCGGCCTGCAGCTCCTTCAGCGCCACCTCACGGGATAGCTCACGATCCTCAGCGACGAACACCTCGCCAATGCCACCTTTCGCGTGCGCTCGCAAGACGTGATAGCGATCACTGATGCGCCGACGAATGGCTTGAGGTAGCGATGCGGGCTGCTTGGAATCAACCAGCTGCGTGTCGAGCGGGGTGGGGTGATTCGATCGCAGCTCGGCGCGGCTCGCTTCGTTTGTCACGTTTGTGTCGGGCGGCCCCACTCTGGTTTGAAAATGATCGCGGTTGTCTTCTTGATCGTTACCGCGATGCTGAGCATTGCTTGCGACTTGCTGTTGAACTTGATCGCGAAGTTGGGCCAGCGTGTGCGCGTCGATGGCGCCTCGACGCAGCAAAACGTCGCCCAGGTCGGGTGACGCCGTTGGTGATGGTTGGTTCCGTGGCGATAGTTCCGGAGCTGCCAACTCGGCCATCGCGTCAGCCAACTGCTCCGGTGAGATGATTTGCCGTTGGTGCGCCAATGCCGCCAAGAGCAAATTGGAATCGTGTCTCGCGTTGAGATTCAAGGCTTTGATGGTGATGGAGTAACCGATTGCCCGTTCCCTCGTCCCCGTCTTACGCAAGCTTAGCCCACGCCCGTTGCGTGCAGGCGTCCTGTATGGCTCCTTGGCAGCCGAAAAGGGGCTTCACCGTAGCGAAAGACGCCAAGTCTTTCGGCTTTCCCGTGGCAGGCCGAAACGGGTGGGGTCATGTCGACGGAATCAAAGCTACAACCTGTAGCGTTTGCGAGAAGACCTTTAAAAGGTATCAATGTCGAATCGTGCCTCGCTGACGCGTCGGGTTATGACGCAACAGAAAGACGTTTGGCGAGTTCCGCTGCCCGAGACCACGCTGTGGCGGAATACAGGGTCGACCGGAAACGGCTCACCTCACGGTTTGCAGGCATGCGTTGACACCCTCAGCCGTGCAAAACGAGACCGTTGCCTCATTTTCGTGTCACATTTCGAACGGGAAACCGCATGGAACAGGGCAGAAGACGGGTTTGGACCGTGGACACTGGGAGACACCGCGAGGTGGGCACCTGACCTTGCGGTTCTCATCCGTCCTTCTCTGCCGGGGTCGCACGGGACCGTGGGCCGGGCCTGACGGATCGGCATTGGCCTTTCGGTTGTGCGTGACGCTTCTGTACCGTCCTGGCTGAATGGTGCGAATAAGCGTTTCAGTTGGATTGTCCGTGCCAATTTCCTGTTGCCTAGCGTTCTGAGCCGTGAATTTTCCATCCCGCAATCGCTACGCCGACATCGCGACGCTCTATCGCCCGGTGACGCTGCTCTACATGGCGGCGATCACGATGTTGTTGGTGCCTTTGTTGACGCTCATCGATCTGCCGGTGGCCCGCTATTTCAGTGGTTCCCCGTTGCCACGGGATTTGGATTCTGCGCTGGAACTGTCCCTGGTGTTCTCGCACGGAACGGGCGTGTTTTTGGTCCTCTTGTCGGTCATTCTGATGGCGCCGCGGCGTCGCTGGCATGTGGCTCGTTTGGCCACGTTGGCCCTGGGTGGTGGCGCCATCGCGACGATCGTGAAGATGTTTGTTATCCGTCCGCGTCCGAATCAGATGAACCTGTACTACGCGGGTCAAGAAACCGCTTGGCTGTGGGCCTTCGACTGGGATCTGTCCCAGATTGCGTCGTTTGACCATGCTACACGGGCATTTCCGAGCGGCAATGTTGTGACGGCGACTGCGTTGACGATCGGGTTGTGGATTGTGCTCCCGCGTGGCCGTGTGCTGTTTGCGACCGTTTGGATGGGCGTCTTGTTGCAGCGGTTGAATGCCGGATCGCATTTCCTGAGTGATGTTTGCGGCGGCGTGGCGTTCGGATTGCTTTGGTCCTACGTCTGCTTTCATCCCGGATTGCTGGGGTCTCTGTTGGATAAGTTGGTTCCTGAACGTCGGCGGCGCCAGCCATTGATTCCAGTGGACAAGATGTCGCGGCCAGCGACGGAATCGGGTGCCGGCACGTCGCACTTGAGCGTCGAGCGTCCAGGAACGGGCCCAGTTCCGATGCTGACGGATGGTCCGTTGGCGGAAGGCAGGTTCACGGAACCATCCGAAAAGAGTGCCGCCGGTTTGATTCCGCCCACCGCACGCGAAGAAGACGGCCAGCGCGAAGCGGCCTAGGCAAAGCAGAAACCACGACAGACTTCTGCAGCGACGGCGAGCTTCGCTCATCGTCACGAAACTGGCTGCGACCCCGCAAAAGATGCTGGGACCATTCAGGCTCAGGGCTTGCTAAGGTGATCCTGTCAGCCGCTGCCCAGTGCTGGGATGCCCGCGAAATTGACTGCCCGTGACAGGGTGGCAACGGATTCGTACACTGTCAGGGGTGGGCCTTGGATTGCAGGTGAGGGCCCCTTTGCTCCCATGACACGCTCTTCTTCCGCATCATGCTCGCTCGCAAGAATATCTTTCCCGGCATCATCGAGTTGAACTTTCAGGCTGGTGAGGTCTTGGGGTGCAACGTTTATCTGGTCCACGACGCCGATGAGTGGGCGTTGATCGACATTGGCTATGAAGAGACCGTGGACGACTTCATTGAGATTATCCGCGAGTTGGATTTCCCGCTCTCGAAGTGCAAGACGCTGGTCGCGACCCACGCAGACGTGGATCACATTCAGGGGTTGGCGAAGGCCAAAGCGGCCCTTCGCACTACCGTCACGGCGCATCCCAACGCGGTGGAGCCATTGCAGACCGGTGACACGCTGCGGACCTTGGCTGAGATTGAAGCCCAGGACCTGAAGATGCCCATGCCCCCTGTGGAGATCGAACATCAGGTCAGTGATGGTGACGTGATCCGGGTTGGTGGTTTGGAGTTGGAGGTGTGGCACACACCCGGGCATACCGACAGCCAGCTGGCGTTCCGGAGCGGGGATGTGTTGCTGTCGGGTGACAACATCTACCGAGATGGTTGTATCGGCGCGATCGACGCTCATCACGGGAGCGACATCAAGGCGTTTGTGAAGTCTTTGTCTCGTATTCGTGATAGCGATGTGAAATGGCTCGCTCCGAGCCACGGACCGATTTTCGCCAAGGACAACGCCATGCTGGATGGCGTGATCAAGCGCGTCGAGGGCTATCTGAAGATGGCCGATTTCGGGACGCTTGCGGACGGCTGGCCGCTGATGGATGAGTGGGATGCAGAAGTGTCCAAAGGTGTGCTTCCGGACGGACTGCAACAGCCCACCGCGTCATAGTCCGTGCTGGTCTGCCGCAAGAAAGCCGAAAGACTTTGCGTGTTCGGCTACGATCGCGCGGTTCAAGCCGATTGACGAGTGGTGAAGGCGCCTCCGGTCGATGCTGCCATCACGATCTTGGGTGGTGGAACCTGTGGGATCATGTTGGCACGCGCTTACGATCGGTGGCGTTCGCCGTCTGATGATCAACCGATCGTCATTGTGGATGCTCCGGTGCGAGGGACGGTTCGCCAGAGCGATGTGCGGCGACCGTCACGTTGGATACACCTACTTGGTCGCGGTCATGATTGGCAGCACGTTACCGAGTCGCAACCAAATCTGGCTGGGCGAAAAATGCCGTGGCCGCGCGGCCGTGGGCTAGGGGGGAGCAGCCTGATCAATGCGATGATCTGGATGCCGCCTTGCGAATCGGATCTGCGGCTCCTGTCAGAATCAGGCCTGAACGCAAGGGAACTCGGAAAGGCGGTCGGGCACATCATGTCATCCATCGAAGGGGAATCGCCTCGATGGTTGAGTCCCGTTGCCGCCGGATTTTTGGATGCTGCAGGAGGGCGCGAAGACATCGATGCGTCCGTCTATCGTCGGTTCAATCGCGATGGCCGACGCTGGACGACCGCCGATCTGTTGGCGGATGAGGCGTTCGCACGACGCGTCGAGGTGGTTCCGGCGTTGGTCCGAAGGCTGCTTGTGAAAGACAATCGCGTTTGCGGCTGGGTCTCACGGGACCCCGCATCTGGACAGGAGGCATCGCACGTGACGGAGTCACCGATCGTGCTCTGCGCGGGAGCCGTTCAGACCCCGCGATTGTTGCTGGCGACGGACGAATTGCGCGAGTCCAACGCGCAGATCGGTCAGAACTTGCACGACCACCTCCTGATGCCTGTGGTGTTTGGGACGCACCGCGATCATTCACCGCGTGCTGAAGATACCATGCAGTCACTCGCAAGATGGCAGCACGCGGGCACAGGCCCGATGACGTGCAATCTGGCTGAGTGCGGGGGTTTTTCCAGTGATGACGTTTTTCAGTGGCATGTCACGCCCACCGATTACCTCCGCTACCCGGCTGCGTCGGCCCATCCGGCTTGTACATTGGGCGTCAGTTTGACGCGACCACGATCGCGCGGGCGAGTTAGCCTCCGGGAAAGATCGCTGCGGATTGATGCCGGCTATCTGACGGACGCGAGTGACGCGACTCGGTTCATCGAGGGCGTTGCGCGGAGCAGGGAACTTGCTGCCGAGGCGCCACTTCATCCATTGATCCGATCGGAGATCGTTCCCGGACGTCGGCGGGATAACAAGGCGGCCGTTTTGGCATCGGTACGACGTTACGCACAGACCTTGTATCACCCGGGGGGGACATGCGCACTCGGGTCGGTCGTGGACGGCAACTTTCAGTTTCTTGGGTGTGAGAACTTGTTCGTCGTTGACGCATCCGTTTTGCCGGAACCAACCCGTGGTAATCCGTCCACCGTTCTGCTCGCGCTGGCGATGCTAGCGGGTCAAAAGCTGGCGGGCTCGTGAGTCTCGTGCCGCAGCGCCCCATTCTGTGGGAGGGCAAAGTCAGGCCGTCGCGGCGGTCTCTGGGGCGATTCGTAACGTGGTGACACGACGGGAGCCAGTACGGCTGGCTGCTGCCCCGATTCCGGGATGTCGACGCGCCGCGCGGATGTCCGGGGCTTGCGCCGGGACGGCCACGTAACGCATTGCGGCCCATTGATGTGTCGAGAGTTGAACACAGCTCTGCGTGAACCATCCGACCGCAGGCGAAAAGGATTCCTGTCTTAGGACGATCGGGTGAGATGCGTCGCCGCAATGCTCGCATGCGTCGCAATCCTCCTTTGGCTCTATGCCCTGAGGTTCTTCATCGAATGAAAGAACTTTCACCCGTCCCGATGCGGGTTGCTCGTTATGGTACTGAACGACCACGACTCTTTCGCTCTCGGATGTCCCTGGCAGGATCGCCAAGATGGTTTCTTCAGCACACACGATGTTTGTTTCCGGTCATATCGTCGTTGAACGGGTCATGGTGTCTTCGAGGGCGATTTCCAAGGCGTTTGCCATGTGCATCATTTTGTCAGGATCAACTTGCCCAACTTCGTTCGTCTCAGCCGGTAAATCTGCCCCTCATGCTCAATCCACACTTCTTGTCTGCACTGAGCCAGGCGGTGGAAAGGAATCACGTTGGGATGATCCGACTCGCGAGCAGAGTCTGAATTTCCTGAGAGAACCGCATCCGCTGAGCCTTCTATGATTCCCGCTCTGTTCACGGTAGGCGGTTTGGCGTGCAAGCCAGCGTCGCTTGGCATCGTGCTGTGGATAGGCGTCATCGTTCCTTGCATCAAACCGACATCAGGCATGTCTCCCGAGCCTCCCAAAGAATAGCCCGGGCCCACGATGGAAGCAATCCCTTGTTGCGAATGATTTTCAATAAAGCTGCTGGGCATTTTGGCTCGCATTCGTTCAGAAGTGGAAATGCAGCGCTTTTTTTTGGTCAAATCAACTAAGAGATCCGCCGGCCTTTCGTTAATCCGGGTGCGACGGACGAAAGCGGTTGCTCGGATTTGCGGTCACGAATCGTGAATGGCGAGGGCCCTTTTCTCCAGCGACTCCTTCTCTGATCTCGCAACGGTTCTTTGATGGCTTCTCAACCCTCCTCCGTGGCGGAACGAACCCAGGTGGGTCGGTCCGGGCCCGATGCACAGCATCGGTTCTCTGGCGATTCCAGTCTCTCGGACGCTTCGATGACGCTGGTCGATCGGCATCAGGGCCCCTTGATTGCCTATGCCCGTCGCATGTTGGGCAGCGGCGAGGCCGCTGAGGATGCCGTCCAAGAGACCTTCTTGCGTTGGTTTCGCAGCGAACAGCGACCGGATCGTGAGCACGCGGCGCCCTGGCTGTTTCGCGTCTGTCGCAACCAGATCATCGACATGCAACGCAAACGCAAAGCGGATCTCATGGAACACACCGAAACCGTCACCGACCCGACGCCGTCACCCGAGACCATCGTGGCGAACCGGGAATCGGCCGATCAGGTGGCTCGATGCGTCAGTGACCTGACCCCAAGACAACAAGAAGTGCTGCAACTGCGCATCCAAGCGGGATTGTCGTATCGCGAAATCGCCGATGTGACCGGCCTGTCCGTCAGCAACGTGGGCTTTCATTTGCATCAGGCGATCAAGACGCTTCGCCAGACGCTGGTCGCCACGTAAGCGGAAACGCGACCGCCATCGAACACTTTCATTTGCACGCGTCACGCGTGAACCCTCCAAAGTCGGCATCTTTCATTCGGGTCTTTGATTGTCATGAATTCACCCATCCAACCAACACCGTCTCCCGTGGATGCATGGGACGACGCGCGCGTCACGGCTTACGTCTTCGATGAACTTTCGAATACGGATCGCGCGGAGTTTGAATCGGCCATGAAGCAATCCGCTGACTTGCGGCGGGCGGTCGAGGAGGCACGTGCTGTTGCGGACCAGCTTGGTGTTCATTTCACGTGCCAGCCGAGTGAGTCGCTTTCCCACGCGTCACGTGAAGCGATCTTGGACTCAACGCGGGTTTCCGTCGCGGGTGAATCGACGCCGACGAGCCCACGTAAGCTTTCAGGATGGTTGAAGCTCGCGGTAGCGGTCGGGATCGCATTCGTTTTGGTCGGTCTGATGCTTCCCGCGAACCGTGCGGCGCGTCGCGTGGGACAGGTCACGTCCCGCTTTTCGTCGGATGCCACGGAAAATCCGGTGTCGTTAAGCGAGTTGGATGCAGACGACGGTCCTCTGGACGAAGATCCCGGCGCGATCGAGCTTCGCTATCAGGCAGAGGATGTGTCGAGCGAAGAATTGGATTTCGTGGACGAGCAGGGTGTGGCAGTATCGAAGCCGGCACCAGCCAGTGGATCCATGTTGCAAGCTTGGCAAGAAGAGCGTTTGGAAGCGCGTTTGGCAGAGATGGAGGAAGAGGTTGCGCAGATTGAGTTTGTTCCCACGGCTGGAGCCCAAAGCCAGAAGACGCTCGATCGCCGCAAGATGGAGATAAGTCGTCGACGGGTCGAACGAAGTCAGTTGCTCGAGACCAACCCCAACTCCAATTCTCCGCCAGACATAGCGGTTTCGCCGGTAACGGCAAACGCATCCAAGGCTGCCGTGCCGGCTGAAACGTCCACCGCCATGCCGGGTGGTGTGCGAAGGAATGAAGCGAAGAGCAAGCGGTTGAAAGAGGCACCCGCGGAGGGTGCTTTCGCCGGGGCGACGCCCCTGTTGAGCAAAGATCCGTTGGCTGGCGGCGGGCGGCAGGTGTCACCAGCGGACGCGTTCATGATGGGTATGGACGCCGAAATGGAGTTGGGCGATATGGAAATGCTCATGGACATGGACATGGACATGGACTTGGGCATGGGCATGGATGGCATGATGATGGGCGGCATGGGCCCTGGCATGGCGGGGGACCGCTACGAGCCCATCGAGGAGAACGATTTCCAGCGTGTCGATGAACATCCCCTCAGCACCTTCTCGATCGATGTGGATACGGCTAGTTACTCCAAGGTGCGGGCCAGCCTGTTGCAGCAGAGCCGACTGCCTCGCCCCGCCGCGGTTCGTATCGAAGAACTCGTCAACTATTTTGACTATCAGTACGATGCACCGGAGGAGAACGCTGAGCATCCGTTCGCCGCCAACATGGCCGTGTCGTCGTGCCCTTGGAACACGGAGCACCGTCTGCTGCGAGTCGGTATCCAGGCGAAGACGTTGTCGAAAGAGGAACGCCCCCGGTGCAACCTGGTGTTCTTGATCGATACCAGTGGATCGATGCAGGCGGCAAACAAGCTGTCTTTGGTGATCGATGGCATGAAAACGCTGACGAAAAATTTGCGTCCCGATGATCAAGTCGCGATCGTCGTCTACGCGGGTTCGGCCGGTTTGGTCTTGGAATCGACGCCGGCGTCAAAGCGGAAACGCATCAACCGGGCGTTAACGGAGCTGAAAGCGGGCGGCAGCACGAACGGTGGCCAAGGCATCCAACTGGCCTACGAAGTCGCCCGATCCAACTTCATCAAGGAGGGCGTCAATCGGGTGATCTTGTGCAGCGACGGCGATTTCAATGTCGGGGTCACCGGAACGGACCAGCTGGTGGAGCTGGCACGTGGCAACGCTAAGACTGGCGTTGACTTGACCGTGCTCGGGTTTGGCATGGGCAATCACAACGACGCGATGATGGAACGCGTCAGCAACGATGCGGAGGGCAACTACGCCTACGTGGATTCGATCTTCGAGGCGCGCAAGGTACTGGCGGACCAACTGGTGGGAACGCTCGTCACGGTTGCGAAGGACGTCAAGATTCAGATGGAGTTCAACCCCCGCATCGTGGGTTCGTATCGTTTGATTGGCTACGAGAACCGCTTGCTGGCCAAAGAGGACTTCAACGATGACACCAAGGATGCGGGTGAGATTGGTGCGGGGCATCGCGTGACCGCTTTGTATGAACTGGTGCCGACCGGTCAGTCACCGGATTCGATCGCGCCACCCGTGGATGAGCTTCGATATGGAAGCCGTGACAGCACGCTGGCGGAGGAGGTGGAAGACGCTGATGATCCGAGGTGGGAAGAATCCTTGGCACTGAAGATCCGTTACAAGCAACCGCAAGGCGACACGAGCACGCGGATCACGTACCCGTTGGTGGACTCGGGGGAGTCCTTTGAAAACACGGATCCCGAGTTGAAATTCGCCGCATCAGTGGCCGCGTTCGGCATGAAGCTTCGTCGCAGTCGACACGCGGGAAGCTGGACCCTGAAAGATGTCCAACGCACGGCGATCGAAGCCATGGGCGAGGACGTGCACGGTTTACGGCAAGAATTTGTCGTGCTTGTCAGCCGCGCGATGCAGCTGGGGGCTGGTCGCTGATCAACGGGCCGTTTGTTGGTCATACAGCATGCGACGCAGTTGGCCGATTGCCTGAGACAGAGTGCCCGTTTCGGGCCGGTTGGCTTCCGCGGTTGCCCGTGCTCGATCAAAGATCTCAACGGATAAGAAGAGTTCAGCCGGGTGCCCGCACTCGGATGCTTTAGCCAGCTGTTCGACGGTGGCGCGCTGGGCAGCACCCAGTCCATGGGCATCACAAAGGTCGGTCGTGAGGAGATCCGATGCCGGCGATTCCAATTCGGACTCGGATCGCATCCACCACAGAAGCCCGGCGATCGCCCCGAGGAGCACGGTGACGATGGCAATGGTCGCCAGCGGAATCCCTCCTGCCTCCACCGCAGGTTGAAACTCGGGTGCCAGGTCGGAAGCACGGACGACGAGGGGGTTCGTTTCAGGGATCATTCGCGGGTACCTGCCTGTTCTTCGGTCATGTCTTCGGCGTCCGCACTCTTGGAAGGTTGTCCGCCTGTCTTGTACGCCATTGCGGCCACCGCAGCGTCGCGGACACGGGCCGAGTCCGACAGGGTCATCTCTTGCAACAGAGCCGAAGAACGCGGTCCCGAGCAACCCTTGAGTACACCGGCCAGGTGGACACGCACCGCCTGGTGGTCTTCGTTGGCGATGTTTTCCAGCGAGTCGGCGAGCATCTCCGCCATGGCAAGTTCGCCCGCCATGGAGATGGCGGCGACGCGTCGTTCCATGACCGCATGACGGAGGCCATCGCGAATCGAGTCCATGGTATTGGGATCCACTTGCAAGGCAACGCGAGTCGTGGCCTTCACCTCACGATCGTCAAGCGAGTCATATTGGCCGAGGATGGTTTTTGCGTTGATGCTACTAAGCAGTCGCAGGGCAGCGCGGCGGAGCGACACCGATTCGTGGTCCAGTAACCCAATTAACTGATGCAGTGCCCACCCCGGTGACTGGTGTGATTCCAGACCGTTGTTGCCATTCGCTGAATCGTCATCGCCGACGGGAGGCTCGTTGACGCGTGAGGGATGCGAAACGCACTCCGTCGCCGCCCGCGCCCAGCTTTCAAAGGGGGGCACGGGCATTTGAGCCAACGTTTGTTCCAGCGCTGGACGAATGGATTCCCCATGTCGCTCGAGCGTCGCCAAGACCAATTGCAATGACTCCATGGACTGCGGCAACGCGGCAGCTTGCGCGGCGGCCCTGGAAGCAGCCTGGTCCGCGGAGGTCACGTCGTTGAGCGATTCCATGTCGGTGCCACGAAGGGCCTCGGGCAAACCGTATTCCGCCAGGTTGTTGAGGGTCACAGGGCCGGGCGTGGGACTGATTGCTGCTAGGAGCGGCGCTCGAAAACCGGGATCGTGTCTTTGCAGAACCAATTGCAAGATGTGCATCGGCGGTTTTCGTCGACGTAGGAACCCGGCCAGGAGCTGCATGACGGCGGGGTTGTCGGATCGTCGCAAACGGCGGGTGATGGGTTTGACCTGAGGTGCTGATTCATCCAAGTGCTTGCGTAGGTCACGATCGTTCCAATCGGCGATCACCAAGAACGCGTCGATCACCGCTTCATGGTTGTGCTTCGACCCCGACTCGACCTCGCGACTGAGGCGATGGAGCAGTTCGTCGCGAAGGCGTCGCCGTTCTGGAAGATCCAGACGCCCATGGCGTTCCTGCGCTCGATCGTCCGCGGACAGTTCGTATCCCGCGCGACATTCTTGACCGAGCGCTTCGCACAAACGTATCAACGTGGTCGATGCGAGCTCCGTCACCTTCGCATCCGAAACCGTCTCGCTGGTCATCCAATCGATGAGGACGGATGAGGGACGTGGGTCACCCACTTTCTCAACCAACGCAAGCAGATGTTGTGGATTGCGGTCCAATGGCGCGGAGCTTGACCGCGAATGAGCCGCTTCGCGGAGGGCTTCGCGAAGGCACAGCGACAGATGGTTTGGGAACTTGCCTGGATACTGCGAGAGCGTATCACGCCAATGCTGATCGCCATGATCGGGCCAGTTGGCAACCAGCCATTCGCTGGCGGACGCGTCATCACGCCCCGCCATCGCGACGAGGCTCCGGTGAACCACCTCAGGTTTGCCAAATTCCACACCGTGCGCCAGCACACTCGTCGCGGTCGTCGAAGGGCTGTTCTTCAGCAATCGATAGGTAACGTCGAGCTGTCCCATCATCAGTCTCAGCAGGCGGCAGGGTTGGGCACGGGTTGCAGGTTGAAAACCGTGCGACGTCTCAGCCAGTTGTGGGGCAATCTCAACGCGGCTTGCCAGGGAATTCCCATGGCCACTTCTCAAATCGGGCGGGGCAGGCAACGATGCTGACCGCGGGCGCAAAAGTTGCGAACAAGCAGACGGGGTCGAGTGTCCGGTTGATAAGCCCTCGCGATTTAGGTTGCTTTCACGGTGTCCGCCAATTTTCTTGTTTGCGACACGCCGAAGGATCGTATCGATTTTGCGCTCCTGGCCAGGTCAGCGGAGGCAATGCTGGCCCGGATAATGGAGGCCTGGACAAGGTGAAGTACTTGGAACCGGATGACGCGTCGAAGAAGGTGTCCGAATGCTGGTGATTGTTGACTATCAAATGGGGAATCTTCGCAGCGTCCAGAAAGCGGCCGAACGCTTTGGGGCGAATGCCGTGATCAGCTCCGATGCCCAGGTGATTGCGTCCGCCGACCAGTTGATCTTGCCTGGTGTCGGTGGGTTCGGCGACGCGATTCGAGAGATCAGGCGGCGTGATCTCGAATCCCCGATCAAAGATTTCCTTAACAGTGATCGACCGTTTCTTGGCATTTGCCTCGGCTTGCAGATGCTGTTCGAGGTCGGGTATGAGAATGGCGAACACGAAGGCTTGGGCGTCATCGGTGGCAAGGTGTCACGATTTGATTTGCCTTCGGATTACAAGGTTCCTCACATGGGATGGAATGGCGTCACGTCAGGACCGGCTGGCGTGGATCTTGGCATTGAGGCTGGGACGCAGTTCTATTTTGTGCACTCCTATCACGTGCAGCCCTCCGACCCGGACGTGGTCGCGATGACGTGTGATTACGGCGGTCCGTTTTGCGCGGCGATTCGGCGTGGACGACTTCTGGCCACGCAGTTCCACCCCGAGAAAAGCCAGGCGGATGGCTTGCGTTTGATTGAACGTTTTGTCAGCGGGCAATTGCTTGAGGCGTCCGTCTGAGGGAATCCTGGGCGCTTCGATTCCTTGAGGTAAGCTCGGCGTCCGCTCCACGGGTGCTTGCAAGCCGGGTCACGAACCGACATGGTTGAGGCTCGGCTGCGTCAAGGGTTGGCGCCCGACTCACATCGACTCGCTCTTGGGGCCTGACTCATCACTGATCATGAATTATCGCTCGATGGGTCACACTTGGCCGATCTAGGCCTGCGTTCGCCTTTGTCGGTTCAGTTCGACTGGACGGGCGACCGCTACCGCCATCAGGTGGATTGTTCGGGCTCGCTTGGGTCGCAAAGCGTGTCGTGGTGCTACCAAAGCGTTGACCGGTCCGATGGCAAAGTCGGGGCGTTTACGGCGACGGATGATTGGCCGACGTCCCCTGTGCTGCAGCAACTGTCAATGGAGTCGATTCAGGGCATGCCGACACTGATGGGTGTGGGCTGTTGTGGGACCAGTCACTTCAGTGTGAGCGTTCAATTTCGCTCGTGGGGGGACTCGTTGGTGCTTTGGTTTGACTGGGCCTGTCGCCTGTCGCAAGACTTGGGCTCGACGTCCGATGTGTCTTCCAGTGTTCCGTTAGGCAGCACGTATGAGCGGCGTGGGGGCGAGGGATTCCCGGGAGTGGTGT
>JBCCYK010000159.1:0-15359 GCA_039189905.1 Planctomycetota bacterium | reverse complement strand
GGTCCAGGTGACTGCGTCACCGGGCGAGATTTCCGGCGTATCCGCGCCGTTTGGCGTGTCCGCATCGAATCCGTTGGTCAGCTTTTCGATGGCGATTCCCGGCAACCCGAAAACCTGGTAGTTGGCTGGGTCATCCGCTTCCACCATCGCGTCGGGGTCACCGGCAGCATTCCCTTCGACTTGACCAAGGTTGGTGAACTGTCCAACGATCGTCGCTGTAATGGTGGCTTCGTACTCCCACGTCTCACCGGGATCCAACAGGCCATCGTTGTCAGAATCTCCACCTAAGAATGCTGGCGAGAAATCATCGGAACCGTCCCCTGGAGAGGCGTTGTCATCGACGACCAGGACATTCTCGATTTCGACGTCGCCGGGATTGGTGACTTTGTACGTGAAGGTAATGTCATCACCGACATCAAAACCGACTCCGGGAGCTTCGTTCGCGTCGACCCAGTCTTTGACCTCGTCGAAGGTGGTGTATTTCAGCTCGGTGATGGCACCGCTGCTGACGAAATCGACTTCCAGCGAGGTGACGTCCGACACGTCGATCGGCAACGTTTGAAAACTGTTGTTCCCCAAAGCGGGCACCGGGAACGACTGGGTTCCCGAACTGCTTGTGACGGTCACCACCGAGCCACCCGCTTCATTGCTGTCGATATCCAGCAATTCGATCTGATCAATCCGTACAGGTTCATCAAAGGTGAAGGTGAACACACCGCCTCGCGCTTCGTCGTCCGGGTCGCTCGCGTCACCATCCTCAGAGATGATCAAGATGTTGTCCAAAGCCTGATCATTCGGAAAGCTGCTGGACAGACCGCCGCCATGCCCTTGACCAGGACCACCAAAATCTTGGTTCGGCGTTCCAAGGTCCAAGTCGCCGCCCGTTGGATTCGCACTGTCAAAAATCATCGCTCGATTGCCCGCGGATGGGACACGGCGATTCACGGCCGAGATGGTTACGCCCGGGAATTGGCTGTCAACGATCGTTCCCGCGGCGACACCTTCAAAGTCCAAGTGGACCAGTTCTTCGGTGACGACGTTCACGTCCACCAACTTCATGATATCGATCGCGGCAACCAGCCCAAAGTGGTGACTTGGATCACTGTCGCTTACTTGCTGGCCACCAGCGTCCTCAGCCGAGACCGTGCCAATGTTTGCGTATTGGCCCGCCGTTACCGTCTCACTCGCAGTGAACGTCCAAACTTCATCAAGATCGAGCAAACTGTCGTTGTTCACATCGCCACCGACAAAGCTGACGACAATACCCTGATCATCGACAACGCTGACACTCTGCAGAGGAACATCACCGGTGTTGGTCACGACGTACTCAAAGGTCGCTGTTTGACCAACGATCAGATTCGGGCCGGTCGGCGTGTCGGCGTCGAAACCATTGGTCGACTTTTCAATGTCGATCGAGGGATTGCTCACGACCACGTCCGGCTCGATGGCCCCCAGATCGCCCTTGGCGGGACCACCCCCAAAGCTGGTTGTGAAATCACCCGTGAAGGACGAGTTCTCGAGATTGAGTGTGACACCCAAATCTTTGCCCGCATAGAAACCTGCCAGCGCGCCGCCGGTCACAACAAATCGAAAATCGAAATCGTCGAAATTACCTGTTCCGTCTTGGAAGCCGAAACCAGCGGGCGGAAATTGGGGTGATGGGGTTGCGATGACTTCGCCCGTCAACAGTGTCCCCGAGAATTCGGGGATGAAGTCAAAATCCAAGTCCAGGTCGCCGGTCACGATCAGGTCATCCCCGGAAACGCCTCCCACCACCATGCCCGTGTCGTCCACCTCAATGTTGATATCGAAGGTCGGGGTGGCGCCGAAGGGGAAGAAAATCTGTCCGTCGAACGTCAGTGCGGTCGCATCAACCGAGAAAACATCGCTTTGTGCATCGTAACTGGCAACGCCACCGTTGTTGTAGGCGATCTCAGGGGCTTGTAGGAGCGGCTCGACACCCAGCAACGCGAGCACCCGACGATCTTCGAGTGCTTCGGCAATGAGGCGTCGGCGTGCACGACGACGGGCGTTTTGGAAGTGGCCTGCGAGGCGCCGCGTCGGACGTCCGGACAAAGTGCGAAACATGATGCTTTTCCAAATGAATTGCGAAACAAGGTGGCCCTTGCGCAGGCGTCAATCATGACGCGAGCACGATGATTAGGTCCTCAGCGGACCTCAGATTTGACGCCGCCTTCGACGTCGAATGATTGCCCCGCAAAGCAGCAAACTCATCACCGAGGACATGGAAGTCGGTTCGGGAACCGCAACATCAAGCCCATTGCCAGCCACGTCGGTGAACGGCTGCGTGAAATCAATTGCGGTGGCGTTGTTGCCATCGGGATCAAACCCATCCAGGGCAATGAAACCCGGGCTGCCGGCGAGTCCAAAACCCTGTGCGTAACCACCGCCAAAGCTCTGGAGAATCCCTCCAGAGACGTCGTAACTAAAAAATGCCGTATCATCGAAACCGTTGGCTGAGTTCGTGTCGAAGAAGAAACCCGTCAGCGTGCCCTCCAGCAAGGTTGAGGAGCCAGCTGAGCCAAAGATGCCCGCGAAGCCGGGCGCGCCGGGGTTATCAGGTACCCAATTGATCGCGCCCAGTGGCCCGGTCGCGGATGGGTTCAAAGTGCCAAGAACTCCCCCAGTGATCTGAAAGGAACCGCCACTGAACTGGCCCTGGGCATCGACGTTGGCGGTCAAGGAGAAATCCCCCGGCGCGAACAAACCCGGCACCGATGGACCAATCGCGCTATAAATCGGCTCCAGGAAAGCGGTCTGCAGGTTGCCGCCGCTACCGCCATAGCGAAGATTGTTTGTTTTTCCCGTGATGGTTAGTTGATCAACACTGTCGTCGTACGCGTATACCACGTCAGTCTGGACGTTGATGTCGGAGGTCGGTGGCAAACCGATGACCGAACCTGGGGGCGCATTGACCAAGTCCTCATAGGTCAAGGTCGATGCAAAGGCGTCGCCTGACCCTAGGAGCATAGCGCACGTCAGAAATGCACACAGGCACGTGAAGCGAGGGATAATCAACCGGTGGCCAAAAATGATCGTTTCCCATCGTGGGAGCAAAGCAGGTTTCATACGGCTATTTGAAATTCCGGCGTCTTGGACGACACCGTCATGGTATTGGGAGGCATCGCCCCGCACGATCTGTTCATCGCTCGAGGGGATTCGCCTGGTTCGCAGTGCTAGCCCAGATCACCCCACCAACCAGGTTGCTTTGAAATGCTATTAAGAATGATTCTCAGTAGCGTAGCTCTGCGGGTTATGACGGACAAGTGGGTGGTGAACATTTTTCTGCCTGTCGAGTTGCCCGGGGGATGGATCGCACTAAGCTGCGGTCGGGCTCGATTCCACCTGGAATGCCCCTGGATCGCCGTTTGTCCGATGCTCTTCAGCTGACCGATTTTTCCGACTCATGACCGCTCTTTACGTTTTTGGTGGCTCCAGCACCGCTCTGGAGATCGCCGAGTCCTTTCAGGCCTCGGCTTCGCCGGGGGACCGCGTCTCATTGGTTGTCCCCCCAAGCGAGCAGCCCAACGGGACCACGCGGCTCTGTATCGATGCGTTGGAGGACTATCTGGATGCTGCGGAGGACGCCGGTTTCATCGTTTCCATGGCCAATCTGGAGGTACGGCTTAAGTGTATCGCAACTGCCGAAAAAGTTGGCCTTCAGCCCCTATCGGTGGTCCACCCGCTCGCGGTCGTTTCTCCCTCAGCCAAGCTCGGGAAGGGTTCGTATGTGGCTGCCCATGCCGTGGTTTCGGCCCGGGCAGCGGTTGGTCGGCACTGTATCCTCAATTTTCATGCGTTGGTCGGACACGACGCAAACGTGGGGGCGCACGTCAGGCTGCATCCCGGTGCGAAGCTTGGAGGCGCGTGTCAGATTGGGGACCGTGTTCTAGTCGGTGCAAACTCCTTCGTACTTCAAGGACGCACGATTGGAAGTGACAGCATCGTGGACGCCATGACCTACGTGAACGCGGACCTGCCCGCCAAGAAGATTCTCAGCAGTCACCGCAACGACGGTCGTCCCCTTGGAAGAGTGGTGTAGCGTTCAGGCCGTGTTGCCTGCGTCGACGACCCAGTCCACGCCCGTGATTGAATTCGCGGTGGGACCGAGCAGGAGACCCACCGTCTCGGCAACGTCGCGCGTAGCCGCCAATCTGCCCAGCGCGCTGCGTCGCCGTATTCGGTCCAGAGTGCTGTCACTGATGGAAGCGGTCATCTCGGTCTCAAGAAAACCCGGCGAGACACTGTTCACCGTGATGCCCGCCTTGCCAAGTTCGCGGGCCAGTGACTTTGTAAATCCGACCATGGCCGCTTTGGTGGCCCCGTAGGCCGCAAGCCCGCTGTACCCCGTCCGGGCCACGACGGACGCAACGTTGACGATTCTCCCTTCGCGCTGCACCAACATGGACCGACTGGCGTACTTTGTCACCAGCATGGTTCCGAGGATATTGGTACGCACCAGCAACTCCAGTTCCGAGTCGTGCATGGTGGCCAGAACGCCATCCAGGCCGGAGGCTGCGTTATTGACCAGACCATAGACCTCGCCGTGCTCAGCGACGATTCGACCGACGCAGTCCGCCATGGTCTGTGATTCACTGAGGTCCAAACATTCAAAAGAAACCCGGTCCCCCACGTCGTCTTGGCTGACCAGCTCACGCAGTTGTTCGCTCATCGCGCGTCCTGTCGCGATGATCCGGTAGGAAGTTTCGGCAACAAGGTGGCGCACAATGGCAAGCCCGAGCCCACGAGTCCCACCGGTAATCAACACATTCTTCATGTCTTCGGAAGCTGAAACTGCTGTCTATTTGCCCAACCAGGCATCAAGAGTGGTCGTGAGCCCAGCCCTGAATGTACCGATTACGGCGTGAACGTCGACAGTCGCCGTGTTCCCCGAAAGCGGGTCGCTTCTCATTCTGTAATCAGCCATTTCGCACGAAGGAATCCCTCCAACACCGAAATAGGCTGCTTAACGTGCGGCAGTGGTTGACAATCACTCAGGAAAAAAGGCACTCCTCGTTGAGCGTCACCGAATTGACCCTCCCACGCGCAGCGAGGGGAGGGTCGAAATCGAGCCTTTCGCGAGATTTCGGGGAGGGCACGGGTACGATGTCTTGGGAGCGTCCTTGTTTTCTTGCGACAGGTCCTCCCCGGCCACGCTGACGCGGGCCGAACCTCCCACGGCAAGCCGCGGGAGGGTGGTATTGGTTCAGCTGCGTTTCAGAGGTGGCGATCAGCGAGAAGTGTCGAAAAAAAAGAGTCAGCTTTCGCCAACTCATGCACCATCTTGGAATCGCGAACCTCACGGATTACTCTCCTTCCAGCGCGGGGGCCGTTGAGAAATCGCTGAATTCGGGGCCGCGTTAGGAACCCTCAGCCTCGTTTGGCATTCGGGCGGACAGCCGGTTTCCATCGAGGTTCGCAACCTTGGATTTTGAGTTCGCTCCATGTCTCTTCCGAAGACACTTCTCGCTTGCTTGATTCTGTTTTGGGTTGTCAGCCCCCGTCTCGACGCATCTGATCTGGCACGTTCTTACCTCATCGATTCGAGCGGAAATGTTCTCAGCTCGTTCAGCGGTCGCTACTACGAAGCCGACGACGATTTAGAGAACTACTGGGTTCTTGATGACCAGGCGAACCAGGTGCGGATGATCGGCAGTTACGACCAGGGTTTTCGTTCGCTAGCAACAAATGACTTCTCGGTGGCTGATATCACGGACATTACCTGGAGTTCTCAAGATCGTTCGTGGGTCGTTGCGAAGGGTCGATCCCATTTCCTCCGGAGCGACGGTTCCGTGTCAGCATCCATTGATGGCAGGTACTACGAGGCCGATGATGACGTTGAAAACTATTGGCAACTCGATGCGGATCAGAATCAGTTTCGTCAGGGCGGAGGGGGTGTCTTTGGCACGGGGTGGCGATCGCTCAACACAACTGCCTTTTCGATCAGCGATGTTTCGGATGTGACCTGGAGTGCGCCAGATCGTTCTTGGATGGTTGTGGATGGCCAGTCCTACCTTGTGCGTGGTGATGGCGATATCCTCGCGACCAACCCAGGCAGGTATTACGAAGCCGATGATGACACCGAGAGTTATTGGTATTTGGACTCGGACCAAAACACGATACGGCAAGTCGGTCCTTACGATCAGGGAAACCAGGTCCTTCGAACCAATGAGTTCTCCGTCGCTCAAATCACGGATATCACTTGGAGTCGCGATAGTCGGGCCTGGGTAACCGTTAAGCCGGTGCCTGCACCCTTGGGGCTGGTTGGTTTGGTTGCGGTCGGCATTGGTTGCTATGCGTTTCGGCGCGAGCGTTTCGGCACTCGTGGCGATCGAGCGGAATTGCCGGGTCGTTGAAGTGGTCGCGGTGGCTTCTCGTCTTCTGGGCGGTCGGTTTCAAAACCAAACGTTCGCAGATCGTTCCAGGATCACAGTGGCTTGCTAGAACTTTGGTTTGAGAGACCGTTACGAGTTGATCGACACGAAGCTGAAACGCGTCTTTTGGGCCTGGCATTTCTGGGCCGGTTTGATCGCGACACCGGTCTTGGTCGTGTTGTCGATCACGGGTGGGATCTACGTCTTCAAACCTCAGCTGGAGCGATGGTGGTACGCTGACATTGCCGCAGCCAGGTTTGAAATCCTTGATCTCCAATTGGATGCGGCGGTCGATCAAGTCGAGGCGCTCGTCGGTGAGGAGCACGCGATCTACGGTTTCGAGTTGGAGTCCGACACCGGGCGTGCCCCCGCGGTACTCACGATTTCCCAAGATGGCCATTACTCGGTACGACGGTTCTTCTTCCACCCGGACACGCAGCAGATCCGCGGCGAGATTCCTGAGCCGAACTTTTTCACGGTGACCCTGGATCTCCATCGAAGGCTGGCTGTCGGCACGCTCGGACGGGTTCTGACCGAGCTGACAACCTGTTGGACGGTCTCGATCATGTTGCTGGGCCTCGTGCTTTGGTGGCCGAAGAACCTGAGAAGGTTGGGAGGCATTTTTTGGCCAAGGATTCGATCAAAGCGTTACGTTCAGTTGCGCGATCTGCACGCTGTCGGTGGCGCGCTGGCCGCCCCCCTGTTGCTCATCATTGCCGTGACCGGACTGCTCTACGCCTTGGTCTGGGGTGGGGTGTTCTTCGGCGCCGGCCTGTTGGCAGGCCAGTTCGATGTGAAGCTGTCTCCGCCGCAGTCCACCTCGGATGAATCGAAACCGACTCTCTCGGCCAATGAGATCCTCGCGCGGATGCATGCGTTGGAAATGCCGACTGACCGCGTGTCGATCCACATGCCCATGGTGCCAACGGATCCGATTTCCATCGAGTCCGGACATCACTGGGGAGCCTCCGTCAGTCGAATTGTCTTCCTCGACCGAGCCAGCGGCAAACTGTTGCTCGATCGTGGCTTAAGCGAGCTGCCGCCCATGGCTGTTTACACGCAGTGGAACTATCCCCTGCATGTCGGTAGCGTCATGGGACTTGGATCTCAAATTCTGTGGCTGATCGCGTCGGTTCTGATGGCGGCCTTACCGGTACTCGGCGTGGCGATGTGGTTGGTGCGTCGCAAGCGGGGACGAACTGGTTTTCCCAAACGTGGCGATGCGATCAAGCCGGCTTGGTTAGTTGCTGCGATGACCTTGCTCGGAATCTTGCTTCCTACCGCAGGCATTTCCATGTTGCTCGTTTGGGCCTGCCTCACTGGCTCATCCCGCGTCCGCGGTCGAGCAGCGAAAGCGGCGACATCGAGCTGATCTTCAGGGCGGGCCACACAGCCGCCAAGGCTGCGAATGTGAGCAGCGTTCCGCTTCCAATCAACAGCGTGACCAAGGGAAGTGTCAATGCGATATCCATGCCGCCGAACCAACTGCTGGTCTGCGTCAAGGCTGTGCCACACCAGCCCGCGATCAACCCGAATGCGCATCCAACAAGACAAGCGACGATCCCAACGAGGATGCCCTCCGCGATCACGATTCTTATCAAGACGCTGCGAGTGAACCCAAGCGCGCGCAAGATGCCGAAATCCCATTGGCGTGCACGCACCGAAGCCAAGAAGATGTTGAGCATGGCGACGCTGGAGATTGCGATCGCAATGAGCGGGACAACACTCATGAACCACAGCCAAAACTGGGCTGCACTGAGGATATGCCCTTCGATGTCTTGGGTCGGCATGATGCGTGCGTCTGGCTTCCCCTCCTGGCCAAGTGTCGTGTCCAATCGGTATTGCACGGACTGCACGGCCGCAAGCAACGCGTCTTCATCCAGCGAAGCTTCATCCGATTGGATCCAGCAGTGTCGCGGCCCTGGCAATTGGAAATCGCCCGCAACGGACTGGTAGTCGGCGAACACCAGCCCCGCCGAGCGATGCGTTCGCATTCGCATGTTGGTGGTCTTCGTCATCCACTGCCCACCCCGTAAACGGACCGCTCCGGCAAGCGTGTAACGAACGGGATTCTCCGGCGATTCCGGCGGCACCAGATAGATCGGGTCACCGAGTTTCAATCCGGCCTGGTTGTAAAAGTGATCCGGGACAACACATCCGCGATTCGACTTCATCATCGCGATCGCTTCGCTCGGCGTTCCTGCGATCCACTGCGTGTCGACCAGCGGGTCAGCGCCTCCAAATCCGGACTGCGGGTCAAGTCCCGCAAGCACGACCACCATCTGCCGGGTCACGGAAGGGAACTCCGCGCTGTTGAGAAGGTCATCACGCAGTCGCGGTTGTTCTACCATCAGTGGTACGACCTGAAGCGCCGGATTCCATTCGCGAAGTTGGTCGATCTGATCGCTTGCGAGCGGGCGTTCCAAGACCAGAGTGGCAGCGGGTGCCCAGTTGGTTGGAACGAACACATACACCATCGACCAGCCCCAGACGTGAATCGCTGCAAACAGCCCCATGCCAACACTCAGGGTCACCGCACAGGCCACGGTCCGCCACAACTGTGACGTGAGTTGCTGCTGGAGCAACGCTTTCGGAAGCCTCAGCAAACGCGCCAGTGGTGGCACGCATAACCGATCCGTCCAGCGAACCAAAACGGGTGAGAGAAGCAGCAGGCCAAGCGCCAGACCTGCGGCGCCAAGCATGAGACGCGCAAAAATGGGGTCGGAAACACTGGGAGGAAAAACCAAGCTCACAAGCGGCAAGAGACCTATTAGCGGAAACGCCACCAACAGCCAGCCGAAGGAAGCCAACCATTGGGATTCAACCCGCGTCGCATTCTGAGGTGCGATGGCATCGAGAGGCTTCACACGAGTCGCACGCCAAGCCGGTAACACGCCGGCGAGCAACGATGCGACACCGCTGATGAGCACGGCCAAACCAATCCCCGTCCAATCCACGTGCACACCGTTGCGAATCACGCCATCCGTCGCTCGATCGACCACGATGACCAGGAACCAACCCGCAGGGATTCCGAGGAGCAAACCGAAGCTTACTAATGCCAGGCCTTCCCCGGCGATCAAGGCGGACAACTGCGTCTTAGTCAGCGCCACCGCGCGCAGCAGGGCGAATTGACGTGCCCGTTCCGTGACTCCCATGGACAACGTGGAAAAGATCACCAAGAAAGCAAGCAGCACGGACACGATTCCAACGACATAAGCTTGCAGCGTCATGCTGCTTGCTTTGGCGGCTTCCGACATTTCCTCTTCCATGTCCAGGTCTGTCATAAACTGAACCGGCTTAGCAAGGGCGTACAGCGCGGGCGCGAGTCGGTATCGAAACGTGTGGACATCGACACCATCTCGAAGCGAAACAGCCGCGAACGTGATCGTCGGTTTGGTGCGATGAATCCGCTCGGCATCGTTCATGGACACAAAGACCGCGCCCACACTGGGACTCGGAAGCATCCGAGAGCCCACCATCACGCCCGTGATCGTGGCGGGGGGCGGCTCGATCACGCCCACCACTTGAATCCGGGGCTGGTTTTCCGTGGGCCCGGCGATCGACAGTTCATCGCCCACGGTGACGCCCAAGCGCTCGGAGCATTCCAAGCTCAACACCGCCTGCAAACCCTCGCTTGTGTCCGGCGCGATCCATCGCCCACGGAGCAGTGGAAATGGAGGAGCCTCCGCATCGGATCCAATGATCACCTCTTCCCAACCGCCCTCGCGTGAATGACGGTCGACAACTTCCTGGCTCCCCTTGCTGCGATCTGTGTCCGTTCTCTCGGCACGGAACGTCAGCAAACGCGCCCACATCGGATCGATCTGGGCGACCTGAGCTTCATCACGAAGCAATTCGAGGGCGGGTGACGCGACCTCACGATTGGCTTTGCGACTGACGGGATCGACGATCAAATCGTAGTGTCCCAGTGCTCGCGACGCGTACAGGTCAAAGGAACGTATGGCCGAAGAGTAAATGCTGATGATCCAGACCAGCAAACACACCGAAGACGCGGTCGCCAAGGTTGTCAGCAGCGTTCGGACCCGGTGAACCGACAGATGCGAACGAATCAGCAATAAGACAGCTCTCATGTTGAAAGGCCTCTAAGTGATCGTTTGTTGGTTCAATGCCAATTGATAGCGTTGCGCGAGCAATTCGGCCGATTCTAAGTCGTCCGTTGAGAACTCATCGAGAAGCGTGCCGTCACGCATGACCAACACGCGATCGGACCAAAACGCGACCGCCGGTTCGTGAGTCACCACCAACACGGTCTTTTGACGATCAGCTGACAAGATTTTGAGTATCTTACAAAGCTCTTGACCGGCAACGGAATCCAAACTGCCCGTTGGTTCATCCAGCAAGAGAATCGCCGGATCGCTCACCAAAGCCCGTGCGATCGCAACGCGTTGCTGTTCACCGCCTGAAAGAGCGTCCGGTCGATGGCCACGACGCTCGCTGAGACCAAGGGCCGCGAACAGCTCGGTGACTTTCTCCTCGAGACCAGCCTGCTCGAGTGCCGGGAGGCGCACGTTGTCTTCCGCTGTCAGGGTGGGGACCAAGTTGAATGCTTGAAAGACCAGGCCGATCCGATCACGTCGAAACCGAGTGAGTTTTGCGTCGGGCAGCTTTGCCAAATCCTGTCCCTCCACGCAAATCGTACCCGAGTCAATGTCGGTCAAACCGGCCAAGGCATGGAGCATGGTGCTCTTGCCGCTACCCGAGGCCCCCATGATCGCCAGAAACTCGCCGTGCTTCACGCTCAGACTGACGCCCCGCAAAGCCGCCACCTGACGCTCGCCCCGCTGAAAGACTTTTCGGACGTCACTCGCCACGAGTGGCGGCGTGTCGGGACGATGGGCCTCGTCCGATGATTCCCGTTCCATGTCGCCTCAAGAGTTGGGGATTGCTAACCAGAACGCAGCATACGATGACTGATCGCGTCGACAGAGCCTACCTCAGAGACCTGAAATTCATCGGCGATCTGTCCATCTGAGAGGATTGCAACGCGGTCCGAGCAGGCGGCCACCAGGGGGTCGTGCGTGACAATCATCACGGCGCGATCTGCCGTGGAAACGGTCTCACGCAACAGTGTCGTCACCAACTCGGAATTGTTTCGATCCAGACTGCCCGTGGGCTCATCGGCGAACACAATTGCGGGATCGTTGACCAAAGCTCGCGCGAAGGAGACTCGCTGTTGTTCGCCCCCGGACAGTTGTGATGACCGATGGGTTGTGCGGTCTGCTAGCCCAACTTGTTCGAGATGCTGTCTTGCCTTGGCATAGGCCGTGCGTCGCTTTGAGCCGAGGAGCAGCAAGGGCAACGCGACGTTATCAAGAGCGGTCATCGTTGGCATCAGATTGTTCGCTTGGAAAACGAACCCCAGGTGCTTGAGTCGAAGCCGAGTGACCTCGGAATCCGAAACCGCATGGAATTCGCGATCCAGCACACGGATCTCTCCGTGATCGGGGCGTTCAAGCCCTGCAAGCAAATGAAGGAGCGTGGTTTTTCCGGACCCGGACGGACCCACGACCGCAAGCATTTCCCCCCGCGCAATCTGCAAGTCGACTCGGTTGACGGCGTGGATCGCCGATTCGTTGCGTCCATACGTCTTCGCGATTTGTTCGGCTTGAAGAACAATCTCGGCATTCGGTGGCGTCACGGGCAAACTCGACTCAGCAACATTCTGGCTAGCGCTTTGTTCATCTCTATAGTTGGGGGTTGTCTCTTAGTAGCACGGCTCTCCGAGCCGTCAAGTCTCGGCTCGGAGAGCCGAGCTACGATCATTGGGACCCTCAAGCTAAACGCAGATAAAGCACTAGATTTCTTCTCCATAGAGCCTCGCTGGCGTGATCAAACCGATTCGCAAGCCCGCAAAGATCGCAGCAAGCACACTGACGAGGATTGTGAGGGCAAACCCCGGCAGAAGCCACGGCCACGGGATTAGAAAACCGGCACCGATGCCCGACCACCGCGTGTCGAAGCCAACGATTCGTGTGATTTGCAAAAGAACCCAGGCCCCGCTGGCTCCCAAAAAAATCGCGACGACGATTGCCGAAAATCCTTGCAGAAGACCCTCCGCGATGGCGAGTCGCAAGAGCCCGGCACGTGTCAGGCCGACACTACGTAGGACACCGATCTCCCGCGATCGCACACGCATGGAAGCAACCAGGCTCCCAGTGACCGACGCCAAGCTCAACATGAGGAAGGTCAGCGGCAACCAACCGAGGCGTTTCACAGCCGCCCCGCCCCATTCACCTCGTAAAGCTACCCGCAATCGCGCGAGGTCATCGGCTTGTACGCTGCGGTGCGTCGTCGTGACGCGTCCGCCTTCACGGGTTGAGAACGAAACGGGGCGAGTCAGATTAACCGCTTTGCCCACCTCCGCCGCGATTGCCTCTCGGACCGGCCTGCTACGGCGCGTTGCCTCCTTAAGCGAAATAGCCTCTTGGAAGTTCAGAAGGTCGCTTGACTCGGCCGCCGGCGAATCGCCCCATAGATAGTTGGCATAAGCCGTCCTAAAATCACGCCGCACCACTTCGGCACGCAAGACCACCATCAACTGATGGGGCTCGCTCTGCAAACGCGTTTTGTTCTGCTTCGTGCTCATCAACCAGCCTTTCAGCCGGATGACGCCTGTCACTTCATAGTGTTTTGCCGCAATCCCTCGATCGCTTGTTTCTTCCGAAGCCGCGGTCATGGCGATTCCAAAAGCGTCACGTTTGGGAACAGCAACCGCGATTTGGTCGCCCACTTCGATTCCATGCGATGTCGCGTACCATTCGCTTACCCAGCAGACGTCCTCTTTCGCAAAGCGGGCGAATGCCGTGGAGCGATCGCCGGAAACGAACCGAATGGGGAGTCGATCCCTCGCAAAGGAAGTTTCCATGCCGCAGACCAGCGTGGGCACGGCGGATGTGCCCTCAGGTGCGTCAGGTTGGTCTAGCCGCGTGTCGACCAGAACAAGTGGGTGCATCTCTCGCAGCAGAGGCTGTGAAAGAGTCGACTCCGTTTCCGAACGGTCCAAACCAATCGGATACACCGAAACCATCCAACGCGGGAGTTTCGCATCGACCACGAAAGGCTCCAGCATCGACGCGCCCCAGCAGAGGACCCAGACGAACCCACCGAGGCCCATCGCCAGCGTGATCACCAATCCCGTGTGACGACCAAAGCCACCGGCAACCTGATCCTTCAAAACCAGTGGATGCGTTCCAGTTAACCTAGCAAGCGGGACAGTGAGCACACGGGTCATCCATTGCGTCGTCCATGGCGTGACCAGGATCGTAACGAGAAAAATGCACGGTATACCAAGCCATCCCAAACTGAGTGCTCTCCATGAGGATCCCGAGGGGGTGAGAAGCGTGACGACGATCGTGATGGCCGCGCACCCAAGCGCCCCGCGCATCCATCGTCGGGACCAGACGCTCGCATATCGGAGACCCGTTGTTTCCACGGCGACCCCGGAAGGTGCGATCAGCGAAACCATGTAGCTCGGCCAGACGCTGCCAAGAACCATTCCTAGCCAAAGCACACCGCCCACCATCACCACACTCCACCCATCCAGCCTGGCAGGAAGACCCAACAACGGAACCGCTTTCAGAAATGCCAGAGCAAGCAAAGACGACATCAACAGTCCGATACCAGCAATCATCGTGGACTCCAACATCATCGATTTGGCCAACGCACCACCGCTCGCGCCCAGGCTTCTTAAAAGACCGAACTGGTTGACTCTTTCCTTTGCTTGCGTTGCTTGCAAGCTGAGTGCGATACACACGACGCAAGCGCCGCAGGCGATGACGAGCGCGAACGCGATGGCACGCGCACTCTTGATTGGCATGCTTTGCACGGCTCGGTCGCGGATGGTCTCTTGATCCCATAGTTCGAGAGAACTTGGGAGCCCTTTCACGCGTGCTCGCCAGTCGCCCAAGAACTCTGACCGTTCTGAATCCGACTTCAGGAAGACTCGTAGATCGCTCGCCCTTGGCTTGCCACCGGAAAGCCTCTCCAGGGCCGAACGACTGATTCGCCACGGAAGGAACCGTTGGGATTCGCGTGTTGCGATGAATGCTGGCTCCATTGCCTGGAAACCCACGACTTTCGCTGCGTACACGCCGGTATCACATTCGAGCCTTCGCACATCGCCCACGTTCATGGACCAACGAAGGTGATTCGGGACGACGACTTCGATCGCACCGTCGCTCGTTTCTCGAGGCCATTGGCCTTCCGACAACTCGCCTTCTTCAAACCCATCAGCCCACGCTAGCAATTCCATCCGTTTGCCCGGAATCCATCCCTGCATGTTGCCTTCGTAAAAGGCTTCCCGATCGAGTTCACCGTTCTCGTCACCCGGCAAATCGAATGCTCGGACACGATACCCGGTGACAACCTTGGAAACCCGCGGGTCGGACTGCAGCTCGGCTTCGAGACCCGGTGATACGACCGGGCACACGAGATCCATCGCTGCCATGTGGACTTCCTGTGGCGCTAGCAACGCGGCGGGGAGCCTCCGAGCTTTGCCTTTGTTTTCTTGCAAAACGAGCAGGGACAGCAAGAGCAGACCACCGTAGAAGCCCAGCGATATCCCCGTTGCGAGAACGCGACCGGGACGTGCGGACAACCACGTCCGCGCGAGCAGAATCTCTGCTGAGTGTTTGTGCAACTGCAAGGGCTTACTGGACCGCAGCCAGGACAAGGCTGATGTTCACGTCGGGGGACATCGCAACAACGAACAAAATGTCACCATAGGTCTCCACAGAAGAAAACGAGTCGCAATCGATCTTGATCAACTTCACCTACACCTACACAGGGATTTTGCGTCGGCCGACAATGTAGTCGTTGATACTCCTGACGAACAACTTCGAGGTATCTCCGTTGCCTGGCATCAGACTCACAGGTTCAAATTGCATTCACAGATGAGAGCGTAGCACTTCGTCCGCCTCGCTAAAAGCAAGTGCGGCAGGCTCC
>JBCCYK010000158.1:0-15390 GCA_039189905.1 Planctomycetota bacterium | reverse complement strand
GGGGGGGCTTCCCCCCGCACTCTATTACCCACACGGCGCTTGGCAGCTGTACCCCCCCACTACCGGTCAGTCGACCATTCGAAAGCTGGCGCTCGCCATCAGGGTGTGGCAAAAAACGGAGAGTGGTGTTTGCGGTTCGAGCGGGTTTCCCGCTCCGCCACGAATGCCCCCAGGTCTTCCGGGGCCACCACCAGGACGACGTCCCCGTCCGCGTGGACCATCGACGCCGCCAAGACCAGGACGGCGTGTTTGGCTCGTTGCGAACGCCATGGGGCCCGATGTTTGGAACTCGTTGAAGAACTGCATGCTGGCTTGAAGCTCCTCGTTGGTTGCGGGTCGTCCGTAGGCCCAGAGGATTGCCATGCGGACTTGCTCCGCCCGATTGTCAAAATGCTTCTCGAGCGTTGTTGCCATGCCCTGGGCCTGCACGATGGCAAAGTCATCGTTCATCAGGTAGAGCGCCTGCACCGGCACGATGGATTCGGATCGGCCGGGACTCGTCACATTGGGATCGGGGAAACCAAACAGTTCGAGCGCGGGTGGCACCAGAGATCGATCAATTGGCAGATACAAAGATCGATGAGTGTCGTTGGGATCAGGACCACGCCCTCGCCCACCCGTGCCCACACCTGAGATTTCTTGTGGACGTTCCAAATCCAATCGGCCAGCCACCGCGAGCATCGAATCTCGCATGGCTTCCGCGTCCATGTGTCGGGGATTCGCCCGCCACAGGGATTTGTTGTCGGGATCAATGGAGTAGTTCGTTTGGTCGTAATCCGAGCTACGAAGGTAGGTGTCGGAGACCATGATCTCGCGAATCATGTCCTTGATGCTCCAGTCGAGCTCCATGAATCGCACGGCCAAGTAGTCGAGCAACTCTTTATTGCTGGGCTTCATCCCATTGAATCCAAAGTTGCTCGGCGTTTCGACCAAGGGATTGCCGAGCAAGTGCATCCAGATGCGATTGACCATGACGCGCGCTGTCAGGGGGTTGTTCTTGGATGTCATCGCCTTGGCCAATTCGAGACGTCCCGACGCAGTTCGGGCCGACCGAAAGTTCAGATCGCCGAGGACTTGGACGAAGCCGCGAGGGACTTCTTGGGCCGGTTTCTCGATCTCACCCCCAAACAAGATGTTGGCGTCGACCATGGTGTCGGCTTCCTGAACTCCCATTGCGAAGGACTTCACGCTGCCATCCGCATTCATGGATGCCAACTGCGTGGCGATTCGGTTTCGATTGTTTCGAATGCTCCGACGATCCTTGCCTCCGACGCCTCGCATCTGTTGGTCAAGGTCTGCGATCTGTTCTTTCAGAAACTCCATTCGCCGGCGATTATCGCTGTTGCCGATCGATTGCTCCTGCACGGGTAACAACAAAAGATCGCTGGGCCGGTGATTCTGCGCGATACGTGACGTCCCGTAGAACGTCTTCGTGCTATAGAAGATCCCGGCCAGCGAGTAATAGTCATCGGTTGGAATCGGATCGTATTTGTGGTCATGACAACGGGCGCAGGCGACGGTTAAGCCAAGAATGGCTTGGGTTGTCGTGTCGATCTGCTCATCCACCATCTCTGAGAGGAACTTGCGAGGGTTTTTTTCATCCAAGTGCTTCAACCCGATGGCCAAGAATCCGGTTGCAACCAGGTTCTCAGTCCATTGCTCGTCGCTCGTGACTGGCAAAAGGTCTCCGGCCAACTGCTCCATGAGGAACCGGTCATACGGCGTGTCATCATTGAACGCATCAATGACGTAGTTTCGGTATCGCCATGCGTGTGGGAATGGTGTGTTTCGTGACCCGGAAGACTCGGCGTAGCGCGCGACATCCAACCAATGCCGCCCCCATCGTTCCCCGTATTGGGGTGTCGCCAAGAGCTGGTCGATCTTGGCTTTGATCGCGGCCTCCGGGGTTCTTCGGTAAGCGTCTTGGAAACGATTGATCTCCGCGGGAGTGGGTGGAAGTCCGGCAAGATCAAAGTAGATGCGACGGAGCAGCGTGTAGCCGTCGGCACGTTTGTTGGGCTGAAGCCCTTTGTCGTGCAGATTCTTGGATACCAGGCGATCGATGGTCGATGTCGTGGAAGTTTGGTGTTCCCTTGGCGGCTGGAAGCCACCAAGACGGGCTTTCTTCGGCGTTTGAAATGACCAGTGTTCCCCGCGCGCCTTCTGGATGTCCTTCGCCGTGATCTTGGTGGTGAAGTTTGTGATCTCACGTTCACGTGGATCGGGAGCGCCCATGTTGATCCAGTTCTTGAAGTCGGAGATCACCGTCGCGGGCATCTTTTGGCTGGGCGGCATCTCATAGCCTTGCCAAGTGATCGCTTCCCACAACAGACTTGAATCGGCATCCCCTGGGACGATGGCCGGACCCGCGTCACCACCCTGTAACAAGCCCGTGCGGGTGTCGACCAACAGACCGCCACGGCTATCGCCAGCTTCGACACTGTGACACTCGTAGCAGTACTTGACCAACGCGGGTCGGATCTTGCTTTCAAAGAACCGAAGTTGTGTGGGCGATGACTGTTGTGCGAGGACGGGGGCGCTCGTGAGACAGCAAAACAGCAACGTGCGGAGGATGCGGTTCATTCGAGTGTTTCCTTTCCTGTTTCAACCACGACGTCGGGCCCCACGGGCGCGAGGTTTTTCCACGATGACCCGCAGCAAATCCGACGACATGCCAGGGGCGATGAGGTCGACGGAAATCGTTCTGCGATCTTCACTCAACGTGATGCGGTCGCCATCGTTGTTTCCGGTGAGTTGCAACTCCCTTCTCGGGTTGTTTTCGCCAAAGCCACGTCGTGAAAAGAGACGACTACTGGCCCGGAGTTCCTCGCTCCTCAGGATCACGCCCAACACGGGACGGTCAAACGTGACGGACCCCTTCACGCGTTTGGCGCGTAGCGGGCCCCGTTTTCGGCTCGGTGAGTGGTGCAGGATATAACTTCGCACGGTTTCGCCCGGACGGATTTCAGCGGGTGTCAAATCAGCGATCTCGACATACGTGCCAGGCAAGGCAGCGTTGACGGCAAGCGGTTCGCGCAACGTTGTTCGGCGGTTCTCGACCGCAATGAAGATGTCCTCGTTGCTTTGAACAAAGCGAATTTGGGGTGGCCACGGCGGCGCAAAGCGAATGGATTCACTCGAACCGACAATGCCGGACGCCACGGGCCACAACTTGCTGAAAGGGGCTAGGTCAAACCCGATCGACTCGATGACTTCCTGGTCGTTCACGCTTACCGATTCGCCCTCCGCAACCAGGCGTTTCTCCTCTCGCTCACGAATCCCAACCTCCACTTCCCCGTCAAAGACGCTGACATTCGAAACGCCACCGTCTTGCAGTTCGATCCCGAACGAGGTTCCGAGGTCCACCACTTCTGCATGGGGCGTGTTGACCTGAAAACGTTCGGCTCCAGGTGGAACGGTCGCTGTCAGGATCCCGCGACTGAGTTTTGCCAAGGTCTCGTTGACGAGCGTGAACTCCGCAGGGCCCTCGAGGGTGACTTCCACACCGGAGTCGAACTCGACGCGCGCGAATCCCGTCTCGATGCGCAAGCTCGCGGGACCGATGCGTTCGCCTAACGAGAGCGAGTCGCCCGACCAGGTTGCGTTCGTCAATTGGGCGATGGTTGCAAAGCGAGGTGAGACTTGAAGCATGTCTTCGCGCTCAAGACTCGTTGCCAAGCCCCAGAATCCCCCCGCGACCAAGAGGCTCGCTGCCACGGCTGCCAGGCCGATCCGTCGACGTTGCCATGTCTTTCTTAGTGAAAGCTCTTGGTCGGCAACCAGCCGCGTCGGTTCCTGAGCTGTCGATGAAGTGGAAGGCATGACCGACAACTCGGTGTTGAGCACGGCGTGCAAGTCGACGAACGCGAGATACTCATCGCGCATTGTCTCGCTATCCCGCAGCCGGGCCGTCAGTTCACGCCGCTGCGTTTCCGTAGCCGTCCCTTCCATAACGGCCGACGCGAGTTCCCACAGCGCGCGGCTTTCCGCGTTGTCTGAGGCCCTACTCATCCGGTCGCCTCGGAAGCAGCAAGCTTGTTGGTCACGCAGTCCGTCAACGTCACACGAATGCGCTGGAGCGATTTGTAAAGAGCTGCCGCCGTTCGTTTCAGCTCGATCGAAAGTTCATCGATGGACCGTTGATCGAAGTAGTGCTTTTCAATCAGAGCACGCTGGTGTGTTGGCAGACTCTTCACACAATCGCGCAGTGGCTTGGCACGACGGTCCAAGAGCGGACTGATTTCAGCGCGACGTTCCAACAGCGCGTTGGCGATGTTCTCGTCCAAGAACCCATACCACCGGCCCTGTTTCCTGAGATGCTCTTTGGCTTTGTTGGCTGCGAAACGGCACGCCCACGGTGTGAAGGGTTCCGAGGGATCGTACTTGTCGATCTGTTTCCACAAGGCGACGGCCGTTTCCTGGAAGATTTCCTGGGCGTCCGCCGCGTTTGGCACGATCGCCATCACGTAACGAATGACCTCTCGCTCGCTTCTGAGCAGGAGTCGCAAAAAATCGTCTCGGTCGGGATTGCAGTGAGCCAATCGGGAATCCTTGAACACGCCAAAATCGTTTGGATATGGCTACTTTGCGCAAGTGCCGTGGGTTTGGACAGCCATTCGCCAAAAACCATGGAATTCTGACACGTCTCGCCGAACACCACCCAATTCACCTTCCCACGCGCAGCGAAGGGAGGGTCGAAATCGAGCTTCAAGCGAGATTTCGGGGAGGGTACGGGTACCATGTCTTGGGAACGAATTGTTTTCTTGCGACGGGCCCTCCCCGGCCTCGCTGACGCGGGCCGACCCACCCAAACGCTTCGCTGGGAGGGTGAAATCGGTTCGGCTACTTTTCGGTGGTGGCGATCGGAGAGAAGTGTCTGAAATCTTGCCGTTCCCGCTCTGATCTGGGAGGTACCCCGACTGTTGGGGCCTCCGACGCGTCGGTTTACTGGACTGGAAAATGAACGTTCAACTACCATGCGACGTAAGAACATCTTAGAAATTTGGGTCCAAGCAGCGTCTTCCATTGCAATTTCATGCACGAACACTCTCACGAGATAACGCTTGGTCTCGCTTTCTTCCTGGGGGCGATTCACGCGCTCGAGCCCGGGCATGGCAAGACTGCGATGCTCGTTTATCTGTCCGGTGAGCGGCGCGGTTTTTGGCATCCCTTCGTGATGGGTCTCTCGAGCGCGGTGGCGCACTCCGTGTCATTGCTGGTCATTGCGTTCATCGTGCATTTGACACAACACGCCATCACCGGAGATCACCACCATGAGAACGAGCAGATTGTCTCGGTGATGCAATGGATCAGTGGTGTGCTGGTCCTGGGCGTCGGCGCGTGGATGTTGGCATCCGCGGTTCGCGCCAAGCCGTCGCGTTGCCGTTGCAAACATCATCACCCGGAAGATCGCTGTCAGTCTGAAACGCCGTCCAGGAAACGCAGCTACTCCATGAGTGCGCTCTTGGGCGTGGCTTTTGGTTTGTTGCCCTGTCCATCGGCCCTTGCGGCGTACTTCACGGGCATCGCTTCAGGTCTGCCAATCGCGGCCTACGCGGTCATCGCTCTGTTTGCCGCGGGAATTGCGAGTTCTCTGACCGTGGTTGGCCTCTTGGTCCAACGTTTTGGGGAGCGACTGTTTCAGCACGAAGGTTGGCTGGGGCGCTTGCCGTGGGCCCACATTCGTGCGCTCGTCATTCTCGCCGTCGGCGTCGCCTACACCTATCGGGCCGCCATCGCGTAACTCACTCGGTCTCGTCTACCGCGGGCTGAGTGCAGCACTCACGAACGCAGCCAAAGCGACGATTCAGAAGATGGGCCGCGACAAGAATCAACCCACCGACGGGCGTGAGCCAGGGTGCGATTCCGGCAAGCAAGGGTGACATCGTTTCCGACTCGGTCACCGCCAAGTCGTCGACACTCTGTGTGGGTGGCGCTGGGACATCATCCGTGGACTCCGCTCGGTTACCTTCGACGGGCTCGTCGGTGGTCGCCGTCGCACAGCAATCGCACATGTCATCGGGGCAGAGTGCGGCTCCGGAAACTTCCTCGGCAGAAGCCGACGCACAGGCAACGCAGCACTCACCCGGGAGCGCAAACGCAGCTCCGCTGATGCAGGTCAGACCTACGATCCCGATGATCCCAGGTACCAGACGCCCATGCCGTCTCCAGCCTGGCACGAAGGCGGCGACAGCGATCGCGAAGCAGGCCACAGCCATCCACTGGTGAAATGCTTCGTCCGCAAGAAAGCTGAGCCCCAAAGCAGGCAGCGAAGCAACGACGAAAGGCATCGCGGCACAGTGAATCGCACAGCCGATCGAGGCGACCATCCCGATCAAGTCTCCCCAGTTCGAGCCGCTCTCGTCCTGAAGCATGCTGGGTTCAGGATGATTCGGCGAAAGCTCCACCAATTCACTCATCGATCGCCATTTCCCTCAAGTTGCGTGTTTTCGACTCATTCAAGCTTACTTCTTCCCTGCATCGCTTTGGAACCGTTCCGTCAGCGTGTCCAATTGATGCCAGCATACCAACTATACCACATTCCCATCAGATGCAATCCATTTGCAAAAGGAGGCCCGTTCGACTTGCAGTGAACCAGTACAATCAAGGTGAGTTGTCAAATCCTCGTTATTCCCCCGCAGCTCGATATTCGTTTACAGCCGTAGCGAAAGACGCCAAGTCTTTCGGATTTCTTGCGGCACGCCGAAACTCTTGACGAGTTTCGCTACCCGAAAAACAAGGTGCGACGGGATAACAGGCTAGATCCACGTCAACGAGCGGTATGCCCAAGCGTCCAGTCTGCTTCACGACACAACCGACATCAGATTTAGCCGCACGAACATCCTGAGGAGCAACAATCCCCTTTTTTCGACGAAATGGGCAAGGACAAACCACCCGAAATAATCCTTCGGACAGGTTGGCCCGTTTCTGGATGCTCCGTTAACGCGTCATCGGCCATCCGCTGCACGATTTCGAACTCAACCGGTTTTTCGCCCTTCCGTTGGGGAATGGTTTCATAGACGTAGGTTGGCATGAGTCTTCATCGAGAAGGGTTCGGAGAGCGTGGTCGTGAATGTCACCGAGTTATCCAGGCGTCGATCCTGGAGCCACATTCATCTGTTGAAGTCTACACCATCATCTCCGGCTTCAGAAATTGGGCTGGAACATGTTGACTCAAAGACAGACACTATTATAGTTGCACATCTATGCAACTGTCTGTTTCTGATTCCATCGAAGATGTCTGAGAACACACCCAGGGACGAGGATTCGCCGTCCTGCGACGCCGGTGACCATGATCGTCAGCCGATTCGTGTTGACGACGTGACCTGCCAGCGTGCGGCTGCGATCTTTCGTGCATTGGGCGACCCTCAGCGACTTCGGCTGTTGATCATGCTGGAAGCGCGGGAATGTTGTGTTTCCGAACTGGCAGCTGTTTTGGACGAGCCCCTTCCTGCGGTTTCGCAGCGTTTGCGGGTGCTCAAGAGTGAACGTCTTGTCAGTTCACGCCGGGAAGGCAAACACGTCTTTTATGGCTTGGCGGACGGTCACATCTCGCGTTTGGTGACCAACGGGGTCATGCACGCGATGGAAGAATCCTAGGAACAACATCCCAATCAACACGGAGAGCAATGATGAGTCAAATCCATGAGAACCACGATCATGTTCATGGCCCTGGCTGTGGGCACACCGGGATCCAGCACGGTGATCACGTCGACTACCTTCATGACGGGCACCTCCATCACATGACGGACGATGGCTCGGTCGTCGAGCATCGCATCGAAGTGAGCGCAACCAACCCGGATGTTTGCACACCCAATCATCAGTGTGGGTGCCATGACTCCGACCATGTTCATGGGCCTGGCTGCGGGCATGAGCCTGTACCCCACGGAGACCACATCGATTACCTTGTCGATGGGCATCTGCACCATCCTCACGGGGATCATTGCGACGATCACGGCCCCGTCTCGGTTGTTCGTTGAGGTCGGATCGAGCGGTTTGTCACCGACGCGCATTGTGGCCGCCCATGAGATCAACGGCGGCCCATCTGCGCCTCCATGGACCTGAATGAACACATCTTCCAACCAAACCCTAGATCTTCGTGAAGACATCCGTGCCGCGGGCCTTCGTGCCACGCCTGCGCGGGTGTCGGCGCTGCGGTTCGTCCGAGAGGCTTCATCTCCCGTCACCCACGCGGATGTCGCCAACCGGCTTGCGGACGACGGTGTCGATAAGGCCACCGCGTTTCGCAATCTCAACGACCTCGCTGACGCTGGTTTGCTAAGACGAGCCGAGTTGGGAGATCACGTCTACCGGTTTGAGGAGATACGCCCAGGCGAAGAGGGTTCGAGAACACACCCGCACTTCGTGTGCTCCGATTGCGGGGCCGTTTCCTGTCTGGACTCCGTCAAGTTGACCGCAGGCAGTTTGCGCGAAAGCAATCAGATCGGGGAAGTGACGGAAATCCTTCTGCGAGGCACGTGTCACGATTGTCTCGAGCAAACCGATGCTCAGTAGCCGATCCGTGCGACTTAGTCGGCGGATTGACAGGAACCCTGTCCATCTCTCTTTGTGGGCGTTGAGAAGGTATTCGGCAAACCTGTGACCACTTGCGTTTGAGGCTGGTACTGGTCTCGCTCGGGAGCGGTCCTGAGGAGACTTGAATGAATAGGCGATCTATTCTCTTGGCGGGGTCGTTGATCGTGGGAAGCGTCTGGACAGGATCGGCCTTGGCTCAATCCAAAGCGTCGGCGCCCGATCGGAACCCTGTCGAGATAGGAGCAGTGAATTGGGGACGGGATCTCGACGCGGCGTTTTCAGATAGCGAAAGGACAGGGAAGCCCGTACTCCTTTTGTTTCAGGAGGTCCCCGGCTGCGCGGGGTGCCAGAAGTTTGGCCGTGAAGTGCTATCGCATCCCGTGTTGGTCGAAGCGGTCGAAACTGAGTTCATTCCGGTGGTTGTGTTCAACAACCGCTCGGCCGGTCCTAATCGCCAAACCCTGGAGCGGTTTGGAGAACGCGCTTGGAACTACCAAGTCATCCGATTTTTAGATTCGGCAGGTGCCGACATCATCCCGCGAAAAGAGGGGGTCTGGTCTGTGGGTGGCGTCGTGTCTCGCATGGTTGAGGCCCTGGCTCAGCATGAACGACCGGTACCCAAGTACTTGGAAACATTGCATGCGGTGACGGATTTAGACTCACACGATCAAGTCGCGTTTGCCATGCATTGTTTTTGGACGGGAGAGTATCGGCTTGGCGGAATCGATGGCGTCATCGCAACGGAAGCCGGTTGGCTCCATGGCCGCGAAGTGACCCTGGTTTGCTTTGACACGGAACAACTTTCAGTCGAAGACCTTGCCCGCCAAGCCGCCCAAGTTCGCTGCGCCGACCAGGTGTACACCGGTGACGGTCGTGCGTTGGCGGGATTGCGTGGTGGAAAGCTTGATCGCTCTTATCGAACGGCATCGAACGCGGATCAAAAGCGGCAGCTGATGCGGTGGAATGCCATTGCGAAGGTGCCCGGGATCAATCCGATGCAGCTGACGAAGATCAATTCGCTTGCTCCTCAAAGTGTCCCCGACGCGCTGCAATGGCTAAGCCCGCGTCAGCGTGCTTGGTTGGTTGAAAACCACCAATCGCGCTGAGACCCTGTACATCGTCTAGCCCGGCCCGTTGGGATGGAATGGCGTTTTGCCAAGGAGCTATTCCATGCGATCCAAGGTGCGGCAATAGCGGGGTCCACCCATCCGGCCAACCGTCCTGACACGTTCCGGATCGATGCGTCCGTCGTCGTCCAAAATGTCTTGGGATGCGTAAATCGAGACGATGGTTCCGATCACCAGGTTCGCACCACCGGGGCCTGTGCCCAGTTGGAGGGCGGTGTGAAGACGACATTCCATCGCCGCCACCGCGGTCGCGACGCGAGGCGCATTGACCACCTGCGAGTCTGCTTTCTCAAGCCCTGCCATCTCAAACTCGTCATCCTCGGTTTCCAGCGCTGACTGCTTCATCGCGTCGAAAACAGGTTCTGTCACGAGGTTGACCACAAATTCGCCACTCGCCAGAGCGTTCTCATGCGTGTGCTTGCGGGAACCATCCCCTCGTAAAGCCGGGCAGAACATCACGGTGGGTGGGTTCGCGCCGACGCCGTTGAAGAAACTGTAGGGGGCCACATTATCGACACCATCGCGTGATCGCGTTGAAATCCAAGCGATGGGCCGGGGAGTGATCAAAGCGACCATCGCTTCGTAGAGACGGCGGGTCGAGAGTGAGTCAGGTTGAATGTGCATTGCCAAATGACCAGTGCGTCGTTCAATCTTGGTTGAGGGGTGGGCTGTGCGAGAAGAGCTCAGTAACGAATGTCATGAGCTCAAGTTGGAGTCCAGGCTTTAGCCGTTTACCATCGGACCATCAGAGTCGCCTAAAGGCTACACTCCAACGAGTGCGGCTCCCAAGCATCCGGCTCGGTGAGGTACTAAGAGACGACGATTTCCAAGAGCTCGATCGCCGGGTTGCCATCACAACGAATCATGGCCGTGCGACCAAAGACCGTCTCGCCCACTTCGATGTTCAAGAGTGTCGCCAGTGCCCTGCCCGCGGTGACACGCCAAAGCTGACACAAAGAAACGTCACGCAAGACATCGTGCTCAATCAGGACGCGCCCGAGTGGCGTCTGTTGTTGTTCGATCTCGCGCCACACCGCGGGTTCGAGTGCGCCGACATTCAATCGCACAATCCCGTATTGCACGACTCGCTTGGATTGTTGACCCGCCAACGTGATTTCGCGCACGTAGTGACGTGTGTCGACGGCCTGGAGTTGTTCCAACGTCAAACCTTCGGACGCGTGGCTGACATCCTGATGATCGATGTGGCGTGTCCGGTGGACCGCCACGTCGACGGGCTGGCGGTGATAGCGTTCCACCGTGACCGTCATGTGAGCGTTGTGGTCCAGGAGCTCATCAAAGGGGGCGGGAGCCGAGTCGACCGAGACGAACTGTCCCAGCTTGTTGGACTCCGCGTAAAAGACATCCACCAACGACATCAAGTCGACCGTGCGACAGACAGGATCATGCGATGGTGAATTCATCAGTGGCGACTAGGATGCTTGGGTCGCCATCGGTGCCACAATCTGCAGGGACACGGTTTGGGGTGTCGGCAGCTCGGGTCGCTCCAGAACCGTGTCGACCAGGAAGTACAGCAATCGACGCAACTCTTCTGGTTCGATCTCGTCCGCGACCTGCTCGGCGCGAGCCTGGTGTTTGTCGACCAATTGTAGGGCCGTTTCGAACACGTCGGCTTCACGATAAAGATGCGCCGCTTGGGACAAACGCTCGCTCACACTTGCCGGGTGATCGTCCTGTGCCAATGCCAACAGGTTCTCTTGTTTGGCCGGATCCAATCGTTGTAATGCCAATGCCCACAGCAAGGTGGGACGTCCCGCCAAGACATCGGCACCCGCATCCATCTTATTGACATCGTCACCGATCCAATCGTTGATGTCATTGATGATTTGAAACGCCACGCCCAAGTTGCGGCTGAACTTGCGAATCGGCTCCACCAAGTGCGCTGCCTCGCCCGCCAGGCGAATCCCACTGTAAAGTGCCGCTTCGAAGGCGGGCGATGTCTTGAGCGCGTAGATCTTGAGTGCGTCCAAGGGCGCGAGACGCCGGTCTTTCGCATCGCGCCAGATCAGTTCCGCGCCCTGCCCTTCGGAGAGACGAACGTGAGCGGCGGCAAGCGAGTCCAGAAGATCGACGCGGGTCGCGGCATCCACCCCGTCGCCATCCCATTTGCGAGAAAGCAGTCGATAACCCAGACCAATCAGGTAGTCGCCCACATTGATGGCCGAGGCGACACCGAATCGCTTGTGAACGGAGGGTTGCCCGTAGCGGAAACCATCGTCGTCCTCGATGTCATCGTGGACCAGGCTGGCTTTGTGAAACGTTTCGATTGACAAGGCGGCCCGTCGCACGGGGTCGGGAATCTCGTTGACCTTGTCGGCACCGTCGGAGAACGTGCAGAGGCCTCCTTGCATCGCATCGTACGCGGACAACGTGATCAAAGGACGTGAGTGCTTACCGCCACGAGCGAGGAAGTCATAAGCGATGGCCTCGGTCGAAAGGATGGGATCGCAGCCTTCAATCGATTCGGCCGTGATGGCGCGTTCGCCATTGATTTCCAGTCGACGTTGTTCTGCGGTCTGTGCCTGTTGGTCGCGGACACGCGGGGCCAAGCGGTCGAGCGACTCGGTCTCAAAGAGATCACTGGCCGAACGCATCAAGTGGACGTAGCTGCGAGTTCGCGTGGCGGCCGGTTGATACGGCGTGCGGATCATCTCGTCGACCCACGGTTCATCGACCTTGGTGTTGCGACAATCACTCGACAGCAACGGAACCGCCATGCAAGGAATACCCGCCAGCAGGACTTTATCGATGGCCTTTTCCAACACATTCAAGCAGGCGACGCCGATGACCGCATCGACATAACCGCCGACGATGATCTTCATCACCACCGGGGAACCTTCGGCGACCAAGACGCGATAGCCCATGTCTTCCGCCAAGCCACGAAAGTCGGCGATGCTGCACGCACCACAGGTCTTACAATTCATCCCGAACTGGTCGTAGTCCGCCGGACAACCCTCGGCATGCTTCAAGCAGTGCGGCAGCAAAAACAAACGTCGTTCCGGTGGAACGGTGATCAGCGATTCTCGCCAGAACTCGCTGCTGATCATCACCATCGTCCAGCCGAGCAGGCCCTCGGGTAGATCCGCTTCGGAGAGCATGCGCCGCGCGACGCTCTCCATTTCATCCTTGGTGAGGGGATGGTTGCGATCGAGTCGGGAAGCGACCTCGCGGCACCGTTCGCGAAGCGTTTCGCGCATCGCCAGCGTCTCGGGCACTTCCTTCAGATGGCTCGTTTTGCGGCGCTTCGTTTTCGCGAGCGGCGCTTCGCCGGTTGATTCAGCGACGGGCGATGTTGGCGGGAGTCCGGTGGACAAAACCAGTCACCTCAGATGCGGTTCGTGTTGCAGGACGCGGCCGAGAGCCGCGCAGGCGAAAATAAGGGGGTACAGGTCTTCGTAATACCACAGCTTGGCAAAATAAAATCCGATCGGCCAAGCCGTGCGATGTCTCCCATCCGCCACGCTTTCGGTCAACCATCGGACGCCCCGCAGTATAGCCAAACGGGTTGGATTTCGCAGGTCCGCCGGCAAAGAGTCGTGGAGGCTTGCCAAGGCCTCCAGAGCCAAAGCCGACTCTTCAACGGAACTCGTGGGGGGCAACTTGAGGCTGCTTGCATGCTCGGATGCCGCGTTTTGGCCGGTCAAGGACGCACCGCCACCCCAGCCCCCGTCCGGATTCTGGGATCGCAAAAGGTGCTCGGTTCCGCTCGCAATCGCGTTCGGCGAGAGGACTCCGCCAGCATCCAGGAGCACCCGTGACGTTCCATAGATCGGGTTTTCATCGTCGGGATTGTCTTGATTGCCGAACCACAGCGGCAACCACGCCCCATCCTCCCGTTGCTTCTCCGCAAGAAACGCAGCGCCTCGATTCATTGCGCGTTCGATCCGGCGATCCGATCCCCCACGCGTCCAGATTCGAAAACCGCGCAGCGCTCGCAGCGCGTGTGCCGTCAAATCGGTGCTGCTTCGATCAAACGGAAGGGTGCCCCAACCGCGGCAAAAAGTCGGCCACCCGCCGTCGCGGTTCTGTAGCCGAAGCAACCAGTCAGCACCTTGTTCACAGGCTTGGCGACAGTCGGCAGCATCGGCGGTTTCGCTCGCCATGATCGCGATCAATGCGGCCGGCGTATCGTCGGCATCCGGGACGGCGCCTGAGAGATCGGTCCAACCCCAACCCCCAGGTTGCGCGCCTGTGAACGCATGTTGTTGTCGATGCTGACAACGCAAGTGCCATGATCGCCAAGTGTCGGTACACCACGCCCGATCATCCTCCGGATCGGCGCGAAGTGCGTTGACTGCGAGTGAGGTCACCCAGGTGGCCAGGTTGGTGTCGATCGGCCAGGCTCCCTCTTCGCGCTGGGAGTCTTTCAGGAAGCGTAAGCCAGCCAAGGCCACCGGATGGTCACCACGTCCAGATGACGCCAAGGCCATTGTCACGAACGCGGTGAGCGGGGTTGCCTCCAAGTAGCCCCCACTGCTCGGCTGCATTCGCAAGAGAGTGGCCAGCGTGCGCCTCACCGTTGCCCTGCGCAGCCAACTGATCGGCGACCACGCGTGATGTCCCGCAAAGAACCTGGCTTGACCAATCGCAACCAACGCGGGGATGGCATAGCTGACGACGGGTAGACCGACAAATCGATACCAAGACTGCGGTAACACGGCTGCTTCAAAGGGAAGCTGCGCAACCTCCGTCCACGGGACCAAGCCGGCGATGGCCATGTTGGTCAAGATCGGCACGACGAAGGTCTGGTCGGTCCCATAACGAGCCCGCAAAGCTGGCAAGCCTCCCGCCGTGTCCAGCCATTCCTGGAGGTCGTCCCGCGATTGTTGGGACAGTCCCGGCCGACCGCACTCGGTCGCCAAGGTGGATGCCGCCAAGACCAGATAGCTGGTTGCGATGTTCGAGTGACTTCGATCCGTGTCGCCAAACCCGCCGTCGTCATTCTGGTGGTTTTGAAGCCACGCGATGCCCGCATCGATTTCCGATCGCCATTGGTCCGATAGCTCATTCCGGTATCTCATGACGGCGCAATAAGCGCTGATCGCGGTTGCCGTGCTGAGCGCCGAGTCCGACAGTCGGCCCGTCCAGTGGTGCTGCTCATTGCGTTGGTCGAGCAGTTCACCACGCAAACGATCCAGACAACGGCGCGCATCGGCGAGCACGTCCTTGGCTTCATCGACGGCTGGTGAACAAATCGGGTCCAAGTGGCGAGCGTTTTGCAAAACAAGAGTGGGTGATTGTCAGGATTCTGTCGCGCTGAATTCCGCGCTCATGCAGGTCCAATGCGTTAGATTGAAACCCCGCATATTCCCAAGGACTCGAAAAATCAGTTGGCTTTCGACCCTGGAAACTTCGCTGAACGCCGGTTTCCCTTTTCGAAGGTTCGACAAAATCAACTAAAATCGGACACGTCTCACCGATCGCCGCCACCGAAACGTAGCCCAACCAATTTCACCCTCCCGCGGCTTGCCGTGGGAGGGTCGGCCCGCGCGAGCGTGGCCGGGGAGGGCCTGTCGCAAGAAAACAATCGCGTTCACAAGACATCGTACCCGCCCCCTCCCCGAAGTCTCGCTTCAAGCTCGATTTCCACGCCTCCCTTTGCTCCACGTGAGAAGGCGAACTTGATGGCGAGCACCGGGAAGTGTTTGAAATTTTACATCCGTTAAGTGGATCCCGTTCCTTGACCGCGTTTGAAACCCCAGATCGAAGT
>JBCCYK010000157.1:0-15436 GCA_039189905.1 Planctomycetota bacterium | reverse complement strand
AGTCGCGGCCGGGCCATCGCGATCCCGACCAACAAGGGCCCCAGGAGGGCCGCCAATAAGACCGAGATCGCGATCACTTGTTTCCCGTCGTTGAAAAACCAATCCGGCGCAAGGTTCCTGGCCAAACCATCATTTCGCCCGCAGGACCCGATCGATCAGCAAGCGAACTTTTTCAACCTGGATCTCCGGCGTGAAACGATTGACCACGCGAAGGTGACCTTGACGCCCCATTCTTTGCCGCAGCAGATCATCCTCGGCCAGTTTTTCCATCGCAACAACGAGGCTTGCTGCATTTGGCTCGACGATCATGCCAGCTTCGGATTGTCCGATCACTTCGGGCACCCCGCCGCGCGTCGATCCTATCACGGGTTTCTCTAGCGACATGGCTTCGCAGAGAGCCAATCCGAAACTTTCACAGTCCGTCGTGGACGGCATCAACACGACATCGGAAGCTTGCAAAACTTGCGGAACGTCTTCACGCCAACCCAAAAAATGAATTCTCTCGGCCACATCAGAGTTCGCGGCCATCTCCCTCAGGCTTTGCGCGTAGGACCGATCCCCGCCCGCAAGCACGTCGCCACACAACCACAGCGTGCTTCGATGCCGTTGCGGGAGTCTGCAGAACGCCTCAATCGAGATGTGTTGGCCTTTCTTGCGACTATAGGCACCAACTTGGCTGAAGACCAACGTTTGCTCGTCGTATCTCGGTACGTCTTCCGGCCAGCTCGTGGCCTGTGCCCGAATTCCCTCCAGGTCCACGGAGTTGTAAATGACTTCGACCTGGTCTTCCCGGACTCCCGCTTCACACAAGAAGTGCTTGGTGATTTCCGAGACCGCAATGACCTGATCGAATCTTCGGTCCAGTTGTCGCAAAGAAGCTTCGGTTATCTCATCTGCCGAGCGATGCCCATGCGAATGAAAAACAAGCTTGGTTGATCCAACGGGAATCGCCCGCGAAAAGTGGGTCGCCAAGGGTAAGTAATTGAAGTACACGAGATCGGGTTTGTGTTGAACAACCCACCGACGCAGCGACCAAGCCACTGAGAGCATCCAGGGTGACCGCATGGCCAAACGTACGACACGATCAAGGCGACTCGTTCCACCGACATACGGGGTCAATGGCGCATGCGACACCAAGGGATCCATGACCACATTCGAACCAGCTAAACGCTTCGCGTAAGCTTCATTTCGATACGGATTGAATGCAACGATGTCATAGTGAGTTGTCAGACGCGGCAGAAGTGTGCCCATGACGCTTTGCACACCGCCTTTCCCCGTGAAAAGATCAAAGACGCCCACCAATGGCTTCGCACACACGCGCCCTTGCCCGTGGGAATCCAATTCAGTTGACGCCAAGTTTCTGCCTTGTAGCGTCGCTGTCATGTGACTCGCTAAGATGCGTCTCGATCAGGCTACAAATGCTTGGCCAGTTGTACTCTTCCTGGATTCGCTTCTGCCCTTCGCGAGCCATCCTAAGACATCTTTGCGGTTCTGACAGCAGTTCCGTAACCGCATCGGCCAGGGCCGACACGTTCTCCGGCGGAACTAAGACACCGTTGATCCCGTCGGCGACCGCATCTGGGATGCCGCCGACGTCGGACCCGACGACGGCAAGGCCGGATGCATTGGCTTCGAGAAAGCTGATGCCAAATCCTTCTACCTCTCCGCTCGCACCGGGTCGGGAAGGCATCACAAAGAGGTCCGCCGCGTGATAAAGCTTGGCTTTGTGACTTTCACTCACTTCTCCTAGGAACGTCACAGCATCGTGGATACCCAATTTGGAGGCAACCCGTTGAAACTCCTCCTGGTGCGGACCGTCACCCGCGACGATGTATCGACAGCGGGGAAATTGACGACGGATCGCTGGCAAAGCACGGATCACCAGGTCAATTCCTTTCCGACGGTGCTGCCGACAAACCGTGAGCAAGATGGGTTCGTCGGTCCAACCGTGCTCAAGCCGACTGAGTTGACGATCGGGCTTCGTGGCTGCCTTCACAGCGGTTCCGCAGCCGGTCACAACCGATCGGTCCAACAAGTCAGGAAACTGCCTGATTGCAAGATCTCGGCTGTACCGACTGTTGAAGAAGAGTCGCTCACTCGATCGCAAGCAGTCGCTCAGTTGGATCTTACGACCACTGCCACGATCAAGCAGTGCAGCGATCTCCTCTCCGTGCAGAAACAACGAGTATGGAATCGACGCTGATGGAAAAACGTCAGCGTGATAGGCCTTCAAATTTGTGCAGAGCACGTGATCGGGCGTTTGCTCCCCAATCTTTTTGCGGATTGTGCGTGCGTTCCATCGATTCTGGGAAACAACTTGAAGACGACGCATCATGGAAGGCCCGCGTGTGGGCGCGCTTTTCAAACAGCCGCTGACACGGTGGTTCTCAAATCGAAGTCCTGCAAAATCAGCGCCCGATTCCGTTAGCACGGTCACGTCATGATTCTGCCTGGCAAGGCCGGACGACACCTGGTAGCTAAGTTCCGCGATCCCGCCCCAGCGTGGCTTATAATCGTTTGCGACGACTAGGATTCGCATGCTTGCCTCGCTCCGACTCGGGCGATGACCCTAGCGGGAATCCCGACTGCGGTTGACCCAGGCGGCACGTCAGTGAGCACCACCGCGTTGGCGCCAATTTGGCTGGCTTCACCGATCGTGACGTTTCCGAGCACCTTGGCTCCTGAATAAATCCTTGCCCCGTCCTCGATGGTCGGCCAACAGTCGGTCTCCCGCTGCCCAATCACGACGCCGGAAAAAACGTAGACGTTCGTGCCGACCCTTGCTCCTGATCCAATCACGACCCCGACGGGATGTGGCAAGACAAATCCGGGTCCGATCACCGCTTGTGGCGAGATGTCCGCACCTGTCGATCGTAAGCAATGACTCCGCAACAGGGCGGGCAAACCACGGATGCCTCGCCGCGATAGCCAATGCGCCAAACGATGCAGCATCACCGCACGCTCACCCGAATCAACCAAGTACGCTTTGAGGCGATTCATCGCCATCCGCAGGATTGGATAACGCCAGGTTCCCCAACGGCGTCGCATTTGCTCAACCCGATGCTCAAGCGATCCATTCCGCTTCAGCCTCTTCCTGGCTGACGCTTCGGGTGATGAAAGACCCCAAACGAGTGCTGTCGGGGCCGAGTCTGATCCACCATGCCGGAAGCTCCAAGGGAACCGATCATGCCTTGTTCGCCGCCTTCGGTTTCCTGAGCTCATGCAGTTGCCGGCGGCGCTCAGCTCGACCGTAAGTCAAGCCGCGGATCATTCCGGTCAGTGAAAACCGTAGATAACGCAGGGGGTAACACTCGGCGCCACCCAGACGAGCCAGCACGTCTTTGGGAAAGCGCACAAACAGTCGACGCAGCAGCACGAACAAGGTGGAACGGTAGTGTTTTGCGAGCACATAATCCTGATTGTGACGTGAGTGTGCCTCCACGACCGAGCGTTCTTTTCGCTCCGGACCCTGTTTTCGTGGTGCACACCAGTGTTCGTTGACGGCGTCGGCATCCAATAGAACACGATAACCTGCGGCAATGACCATCAAGCAGAGATCCAGCTCATAGCGGAAGCCATCGCCGAACAGTGTCTGATCACATGCGGCGAGAAGACGTCGACGGAAGCTCATGTTCGATCCGGTCAGCGACTCGACTTCCCATGTCCCCTCAAAGGGATACATCTGTCCGGCATGAATGCGGCCCCACCGATCGATGCGTTGACACTGCTGGCCAAACGTTTGATTGCGATAGAGAACCTGACCCTCGCTATGATTGATGATCTTGCCACCAACGCCACCGACGCTCTCATCTAGATAGTGTTTCGCCAGGTTTTCAAGCCATGTCGGCGATGCCGTGCTGTCGTCATCCTGGAATGCGACGATATCCCCGCGTAAGAGTGGAAACCCTCGATTGTTGGCCGCGATCACTCCGGGAACCGCGACGTTCACCGACTCGATGGGCAAGCCACTGTATCGCTCATATAAGCTGTCAATCTCGGCCAGCGTTTCCGTATCTCCATCACGTGCAACAATCAGGATCTGGTCTGGCCGCCGGGTCTGCCGACTAAGTGAGTCAATTGACTTTCGTAGAAAGCCAGGGCGACGGTATGTCGTGATCAACACACTGATCGAATGAGGATGCAGCGTGTCAGCCACCTAGCACATGCCCGCATAAATCAGTTTGCAGCAAAAGTCGTCCATCGCATCGGTGTAGTGGACGCCGTTGCTTTCCCCTTCCGCGTGGAATTGCACCAAGCAGGTACGATCATCAAGGGTCTCGGCTTGCATACAACGCGGCTGCTCCGTGGCATGATCCAAGATCAGAAAGGCAGCATTGGGATTGATTTCCAACAGACGGTCCCGAAGAGGCTGCGTCGTTGCCGCGTCTTGCCCCGTCGGCATGGGGAAGGCGGCCCCGAAACCGCTTGACCAAGCGGTTCGCTTCTCTGGCTCGTTGATCAAGGTCATCACGAATACGGTAGGGACCTGGTCGTCGAGCAGTCTCAGGAATCGATCGCAACACCGCGTGTAATAGCCGTACACGGCGTCCGACGCCAGCGGATTTCGGTGGGCGTACAGACGATTGTGGTAGACACTGTGGCCGGCGGATTCACCGTCCTGCGAGGCCGAGATGAGGGAAACGTCGAGGTAGCGCGAGAATCGCGTTTCGATGCAGTCCAAGATGATGGCACTCGAACTAAATACCCAATCAAACGGAAACGATGCCTGTTTGTTACCTGTTTGCTTCAGGTACCAGGCGGTGCTGCAGTTCTGACCCAGAGAAACACAGTTATGAACCTGTTTGGGCGAGAAGACGCGCCGGAAAAAGGCTTGCACCACCTCCTGACATGTCGTGGCCTGGCGAATGTGCGCCGCCAGTCCGGGGCACCGTTGTTCCTTCAGCAGGTCATAGTTGTCCGGCGAGGCGGTGCCAGGTTGTGCCATGCTCACGAGTTTCTCGCCACCGGGAAACCACCTTCGCAGCTGGCGTATGAACGTCCGTCCCACGTATGAATGCATCAGTGACCCTCGCGCAGCTTCGCGAAGACCGATTGGAACGGGGCTGCCAGCAATTGCTCGGCGCCGTGGGTGGAGAGGTGATCGCGATCGCAGTAGTAGCAGCCTTTGGAATCTCCCAGCCTGGACCAGCCCAGCTGATCAAAAAAGGCATCGCGGATGGGCAAGATGTGGACGTGATCGTAGCGTTGTTCGAGCTTCTCCAAGCATTGCGTGACTCGCGATTGCCTCAACTGATGCTCCTCCAAGCTGATGCCGCTGACTTCTGAGAATCCAAAGAAGCTTGCACGCAGGAGTGATTTCTGGGGATCCTTCGCTTGCAAAGGAATCTGTGGGACCACCAGGATCTCGGTCTCGAGCGAATTGATCGACTCAGCGATCTCCGCGAGTCCGCGATCGAGCGCCCCAATCGCGTTTTGCCGAGACGGCTCCGGATCAACTTCATCCACGATCAACGAATCCATCGCCCCATTCGGGCGACCCTCCACGTTGACAGCCCAGCGTGCAATCAAAATGACCAGTCTTGGCCGGTGTTGTCGAATCCAATCCAACACGGCGCGATTCCAAGCCCGCTCATCAAAAGCCCGATCATAGGACTGGGCTCGCCAAGTGTTGGGCGTTGGCAGTGTCCCGCCGTGCGCCAGCATCGCTCCTCGCAATTCGAATTGATGCGCCTGAGCATCAAAGAATCGACCCAGCGTGACGGCGTGGCTATCGCCCCAGACGACAAAGTCCAACGGCGTACTCGGAAGGAACGGTCCGAGCCTTGGGATAGCATCTTCCGCAAAAGAACTGAGACTGGCTTCATACTCGCGAGGAATCTCGTTGGTCGCGATCAGCGACTGGACCGCCGTTGGAATTCGCTCAGGAAATCCGGACCGTACGACCGTCCAACGACAAGCTGCTAAGAGCAAGACGGATGCCGCGATCGCACAGGACACCACGGTTCGCGTCTTGAGGTCCCTCCGTCCGTTTCGAAAGGGTTGTTCTATGAAACGCCATGAGATCAGGGCCAAGAGAAAGCTGAGAGCCAAGCCCACGGCAGCGAACGGCCATGCCAGCTCTGTTCCAAGCCAATAGCGAAGGAGGGCAAGAACTGGCCAGTGCCAAAGATAGAGCGAGTAGGAAATGAGACCAACGAAACGGATGGGCGCCCACGATAACGCGCGTGCGATCAAACTCACCTGTCCACGATTCCCATGGATGAGAGCGACGGCACCCCCGCAAGGGATCAATGCGTTGACACCCGGAAACCGGGTGTTGGAATCAAAAGCAATCGCCGCGTACACGATGGCAATCAGCCCAATCATGGCAAGCCAAGCGTCCCGTTTAAGGGACGTCCCAGGTCCCTGATTCGCGTAGGCGAGCAGACTCCCTAGCAGGAGCTCCCACATGCGTGTCGGCAAGAGAAAAAACGTCGCGGTTGGATGGTGGACGGTGCCCCACTGGCAAAGCAAGAACGAAGACGCGAACAGGGTGAGCAAAACGGTCAGGCCGACCCTTCGCGTGAACCGATTCAGCACGACCAGGATGCAAGGCAAACCGAGATAAAACTGCTCCTCCACGGCAAGGGACCAAGTGTGCAACAGGGGCTTGGTTTCGGCGGCGCCAGCGAAGTAGTCCGATGTTCTCCAGAAGTACACGTTCGACACCATCGCGAACTGGGCCGTTGCCGACTGTGCCAGCTCGGTCAGATCCTGCGGCAATAGGAGAAAGAACCCAGACAGCAGCGTGATCGCTGTCATGGCCAAGGATGCCGGAAAGATGCGTCGAATTCGCCGATTCCAGAAGTCGCCGAGACCGAACGTGCCCGCTTGCTGTCGGGCGAATATCAGTCCGGTGATCAGGAAGCCCGAAATGACAAAGAAGATGTCGACCCCAACGTAGCCGCCCGTAAACCCGATATCGGCATGAAAGAGAAGCACCAACATGACGGCAACGCCCCGTAGTCCATCAATGTCCGCCCGATACCTCAGGTGCGTTGTCTCTAAAGGCACCGCTTGGAAGGGCCAAGCCTTCACGTGACCGATTCCACCGACCCGTCATCGCGTCGCAAGTCACGCAACCAATTCAGCAGCGGTCTCGGCAGGAAGGACTGGATCAAGAGCTTCAAATCGGGGAAACCGGGTTTGAGTCGGGCCGCTTCTCGCCAAATCGCACGGGCATGTCCGAACTGCCTTGCCTCATCCCACAGCCGGATCCCCAAAACTCGTGCAGCGATCGAGATTCGCGGATAAAGCTTCTTCTTCAGATCGCTTGGCAAGATGCCGTATCGCTTCAGAGGCAGCTTGGAGATCTCGTAGCGATGGGTCACCGTCTGGAGCGTCGCACGATTGCAGATGCTATCTGCACGAGCTCGATATTCGGTCAACGGTTCGTCAACGTAACCAAAGCGTGCGCCGCGAGACGCGAGATCCAAAAACAAGAGCCAATCTTCACCCCAGCGATAGGCCGGCTCAAATCGAAAGTCCTTCAGGGCTTTCCTGCGAACAACCGCGGCATTGGTATGCAGCACGTACTCCTCAAGCAGAACGGGAAACATGTCGTCTTGAATCCGCACGAAACTCGCGTCGGCTCGTGCAACGTGCAAGCTGCCAAGCGTGGATTGGCACTCCGGCACCGTGAAGCCACTGCCTTGAGCTTGCTGACCAAGATCACGGATCAACCAATCCGAGAAGAGAACATCCAAATCGTCAAAATGACCTAGGAGTTCTCTTTGTCGGTCCAACTTAGACGGGTACCAGATATCGTCCGCATCGAGGAACGCGATCCACTCGCCACGAGCCAAATCGATTCCCGCGTTGCGTGCGGATGAAGGGCCACCATTGGCCTGAGAAACGCAGCGCACCCTGTCGCCGTAGCGAGAAGCAAGCATGGCAGTCTGATCCGTTGAACCGTCATCGATCACGATCACTTCCTTGACCGCATGCGACTGCTGCAGAACGGATTCGACTGCGCGACCAATCGTCGCCTCGCAGTTGAACGCCGGGATGACGGCGGAAACACAGAACGACACGCGGCTTGGTTCCACAGGATTGCTAAGGTTGGCCGAGTTAGGCGTCACGTGCTCGCAGCGGTGCAACATGCCGGTTGCAACGAGGGCCGGCTAGGAATCGCGAGCGCCGAGATCCCATCCGAGTGCAGAAAGCCTTCCCTCCTCGGTTCGGATATACCACGGCGACCTTAGCAGCTGGAATAACTCTTGGAACAGGCCGGCCGGCTCCCCACTGAGAAGCGCCCGGCGGGCGCGTGCGGCGCGCCAGCGAATCAGCCACTTCTTCAGCAGGTGACGCGACAACCAGTCTTCTCCCAGACCGCGTCTCTCGGCGGCCGCGTGGGCGCACTGCATCATCTCGAGACGTTGCTCGTGACGACCGCTCTCGGACTTGCAAAACTCATGCAATTGGCTGACCGACAGGATGCCCGGCAACACATCTAGATCGGCTAACTCCTCGAATCGCAACCAAAGCTCGTAGTCCATGCTCCAGCGATTGCTTTCGCGAAGGCCGCCCGCTCGCTCCCAGAGCGAACGCGTCCAAAGCGTGGACGGCTGGGGCAAAAAGTGCCCCTTGAAACCATAGAGCCAGTATTCAAGCAGGGACGTCTCGGACTGGATCCCCGCTTCGAAGATTTCTTGGTCCCCTTCCGCAAGACTGACAAATCGTCCCGCCCCCGAAATCCATTGGCAGCTGGGATGCTCCACCAGATAGCGGCCCATGTTCACGAGGGCACCCGAAGTCAGCAGATCATCACTGCATAACCAGCCGACAAAATCGCCATCGCTTTTTTCGATGCCCTGATTGATGGCCTGGCTCTGTCCACCATCGGGCGCACTCGTCCAGCTTGAAATCCAACGATCATAGTGATTCAAGATCGCGAGGGTATCGTCGGTGGACCCGCCGTCCATCACAATGAATTGCAGGTTCGGATATCCCTGAAGCAGAACCGAACGAATCGTAGATTCGATGAAAGCGCCTTGCATGTAGCTCGGCGTGACGATGCTGATGCGTGGGACTTGATGCGACTCGAGCTGGCAGGGCACTTCGCTGCGGGAACCAAATTCCTGCTGGTAGCTTTTCGTCAGCTTTGTCAGCGGTGACGGCAACACGTGGGTTTCGATGTAGAGATCGTTGTGCATCGGGCCTTAGGCTTTCGAGCTTTCGTGACGGCGATCCAGATGGCGTTGATACGCTCGCAAGGCGAGATGCGCTTTGGTTTCGTAGCCCAAGATGAACACGGCCAACAGCCATTCCGTCGAGTTGGCCCGAATGTCACGACGGTTCAGCAGATTTTCGCGTGCACAAAGTACCAACGCCTTGACGAGGCCCGTCCAAGTAAATCGCTGCCCTTTCGTGTAACGCGCTTCACCCTCGTGCTGCAGGTAGGTGCGATGACGTGCGAGCAATGCAGACCAGGATTCGAACCAGTAATGACGCACCGTAAGGTCCGCGGTGTCCTCCAAGCTTGGAACGGTCATTCCCTTCAACAATTCCCCAAGCCCACTGTGCACCCGAGTGTTGATCGAAGCAACGCGTTTTCGGTGGAAGAATCGCGGAACATGGATGATCCTCCCATACCTCGTCGTCTTGATAGGTCTGCCGCGAAAGTAATAACGAAACGGAATCTTGAATCCGGCCACATCGTCTCCCGCAGACATCGCCGTGGACCGAAGCACCTCAAGAAACCTGGCGGGAACCACCTCATCCGGGTCCACTTGCACGATCCAATCATGCTTGGCCTTCGGTATGACGGTTGGCAGTGTTTTCTCGCCAAACGGTACCCAGGGATGTTCGATCACATGAGCTCCAAGTTCCTTGGCGACCTCTGCTGAGTCGTCCGTGGAAGCGACGTCGACAACGATCACCTCATCGAATCGCATGAGCGGCTCCAAGCACGCCGGCAAAAGCCCGGCTTCATTAAACACAACGACGATTGCTGTGATCGGAATCGTCTCGCTGGCTTCCGGCTTTGCAACCGAAACACGCTCAGCGGTGTTAGTGGACACCGTCCGCTCCTGTCGCCAAATGAAGTTCGCCTAGCCGCGATACGCCGCCAGCCACGCTCTTGGTGGTCGCCTCACCACGCGTCACAGCACGATGTTCGGCTGCTCGTGATTTGCGTTTGGGGACCGCGATCATGTGCAATCCTCGGTCATCGCTCGGCCAGCGGAAAATGGACTTCGTTGACAAACATGGCATCCGCTTGCGTGAGCTGGCCACTGGGACGAATCCAAACGTCAGAGAGATGGAGCAACCGAAAGTGATGGCGACCCAACTGTTTGGCAACATCACAGAACAGTGCTTGGCCCTCGTACAAAGGGATAAAGGCCACTTCGGTGACAACGATCTTGGTGCGTCGCAGCAATTCCTCGGATCCTCGGAGCGCGTCCAACTCGTGACCCTGTAGATCCAGTTTCATCAAGGCGACGTCCTGATTGTCAAACAAATCGTCCAAACGAACGGTCGTCACCAGATCTTCACGGCAGACTTCCATGATGTCGCCGTGCCATCGCATGGCAGATTCACCCGGAGGCAACAGGCTGGCACAGTCGGGCCGGCTCGTGACATGAAACGTCGACTCACCGGACTGCGATGATATCGCAGCGTGATGACACGTCACGTTGTCACTGCCGACAAATCGCGACGCAAGCCGGCCAAACAGTTCGCCGTTGGGTTCAAACGCGTGAATCTGATTGGAGGGAAAGTGTCGTGCCATTCGTTCACAGACATCACCACGGTACGACCCGCCATCAATCATCAGCCCGCAAGGTTGTTCGCCTAGCATCGACTTTGCGTCAAGCAGCCAATCGCGCGGGATGTGTTTCTGACTGCGTGCAGAACCGCTCGAAGCCTCGGCCGGAATAATGTTTCGCTTCAGTCGTGAGAGATAGGAACGGATACGCAAGAGACTAGGCACCTTGGATCGTTTGAGTTGCCGGTTCGTGGTATCCCATGCGATGGGCCAGTTCAATGGTTTCGGCGGGTAAATCGTCCCAGGATACGCGCGGTACGGGCTCACCTCGATTCCGATTGGTCGTCTTGCAAGACGCTTCAATCAGCCGTTGGATTTCTCGCTGGTTGATGGTCCGGATACCAATGAACGCCAAGAGCTCGGAGACCGTTTCCTCCGAAAGATCCTCCAAGCGGAGCTGGAAGTAAGGGCGGCGTGTGGACTGTTCGAAGATCTGCTGATGCCAGCGATTCCAGAAAAGAATCGCTTTCTGCTCTTTGTCATCCGGCCACGCCCAATCGCGTGTCACCCGCTGAAGAAATCGGTGGAAATCGGCGGACACCGGATCATCAAGTGGCTCATCCCAGTCAAAGTGCCTGGTGTGCAAAATGGAGTTGATCGACGTGACGGGCTCCCGGACTTGATGAATCACCGCGACGTTGTCCGGAAGTTCATCGAGGAACGGCACTGCAAGCCACGAAGAGTCACCCAACGGTGCAATGCCTTGGTAGAACTCGCGACGCAACGGATTGCAAACATACATCTCATGGCGATGTGCATGAGGTCCGAAGAAAACTTCGTGGCTGCAATGCACCCCCAGTGATTGCAGTAGACGGCTCGTGTACTGAGTGCCCGACCTGGGCGTTGACGCAATCACGAATGTGAGTGGACATCGACGCTTCAGCGGTTGGTGACCCCGAATCAGTCGCCTCATTCTGGCAATCATCGACATGGACTAGCGATCTGAGGCGGCAACGGCAGTCGTGGTCGGTCCGATCAAACGTTGACGAATGGAATGCCATACGTCGGCGAGGTCCCGGCGATCGATTGGACGCAACGAAGGAAGCAAGGCAATCAAGTATGCCGTCATGCCGATTGCGCCTGCCGCAAACAGCTCGGCCCACGTGTCGATGAGGCGGGCTTGTTTGACGAGGACGAGAGTGCATGCAGAGACACAGGCGGGAACCATCCCTGGAACAAAGGTTTGCATCATCCAGTCATAGAAAGACACCTTCGCCAGCTTTCTGCCGAGGCGCCACCAAAACAAGGGATGCAGGACCAAGACACAAATGCCGGTCGCAACGGCGACCGCTGCGGCACCCCAACCCGTTGCCAAAATCAGCATAACGGAAACACACAGCACGCAGAGATCGGTCAGCAAGATGACCCGCGCCAGTAAATCAGGCCGTGCTTGTGCGTGAACCAAGGGGCCAAGCATTCCGTTGGAAGATCGGATTGGAAACAATAGCATGGAGATCAGAAGCACCACTGCAGCGTCGGGGACGTTACCGTGCGAGTAGAGATTCACGCACTCCGTGGCCAGCACTGCCAGCGGCGTCGCGACCAACATCACAAACCAAAGCATCAAACGACCGCCACGCAAATAGGCGTTGGCAAGCCCCTTCTCATTGCCATGGGCATGCATCGCAATCATAGGTGTTTCCAGTGGGCTGAAAAGCTTGACGGAAAGCGTCTGCAACTGTCGGTCAGCCAGGCTTCCAATATAGAACGCCGTTGCCTGTCCCGGTGCTGAAAGCGCGTTCAGCAAGAACGGGACACTCCCGTTTCGAAGGCTAGCGGAGACTTGCCGAACAAAGGTCCAGCCATTGAACGTGAAGACACCCTTCAGACAGGAAAAGTCAATCAGCTTCCTGCGAAACCGAAGTGCTGGTACCAATCGACATGACACGAACACCGTGCAAGTCACATTGAACAAGGTGCCAACAAACTGCGCCATGACGAAATACTTAACTCGCGGCCCCATTCCGAGCATCAAAACGACCATGAGCGCCGCGGTCATGAAGGCCCCGATTGCCAAGATAAGATTCTGAAGGACATGTCGCTGGCAAACGTACAAACCGACGGAAAAGGGATTCGCGACCAGTCGATAAACGATCCCAAGAAAGACGAGCCCTAACATCCAACGCACGTCAGCAACATATTCGACTGGGACTCGTAGCAATCGATCTGCATAACAGCAGATCATCGCGGCGACCACCACCATGATGAGTGCGACAGCAAGGAAAATGGGCGTCGCGCTGGAAACAAGCCGGGAGATGGCGCGGTCGTCGGACTTCGCGTACGACTCGACCACAAAGCGTCCGAAGCCGGCAGTCAAGGCGACGGATAAGAGAGGCGAGAAAGCGACCACCCCCATCACGATCGGCAGCAGATCCATCTCATGTGGTGGCACATGCGCCAACAAATATTGGTTGGCCCAAAGCAGCACGCCAAAGCTCACGAAATGCGTCGCCAATCCGCTGAAGGCATTGATGACCGCCAGCCGCTTGCTGATGGGAACGCGAGACGCGTTCTCGCCTTCATCAGGGGTTCCAACGTCTGGCCCGCCCTTGCCCTCGTCGGAAATCACGAGGTCAAAGCCTGTTCCCCGGTCATGATCTGCGACTCAGTCGCAAGTGACATCAATGCCGATCGAACGTCTTTGTCGTCCGCTTGAATCGACGTGACGTATTCAATGAAAGCTTGAACCTTGGCGGCACTGATTCGCTCGGGCCGCTCAACCTCCAAAATCTTGGGGTGTTGAGTTCGGAGAATGTGCCGTTCTTCGTCCGCGAGTTCTTCGAAAAGCTTTTCACCCGGTCGCATGCCAGTGAACTCAATGTCGATGGCATCCGGTGGCAGTCCAGAAAGGCGTATGAGATCGCGCGCGAGATCGACGATTTGCACCGGTTCGCCCATGTCAAGAACAAAGAGATCGCCCCCGCGACCCATGGAAGCTGCCTGCACGACCAACTGCGACGCCTCCGGGATCGTCATGAAAAAGCGTGTCATCCGTTCATCGGTCACGGTGATCGGACCACCACGCTCGATCTGCTGTTTGAAAACAGGGACGACGCTACCGGCCGAACCAAGAACATTGCCGAAACGCACGCTCATGAACTGGGTATTCGAATCTTGGCTCACCGCAGACACGTACATCTCAGCAACGCGCTTCGTCGCGCCCATCACGCTGGTCGGCCGAACGGACTTGTCACTCGATATCAGCACAAACTTTTCGCATTCATACTTGTCGGCCGCATCGACGATCGTCTTGGTCCCGACCACGTTGTTGATCACAGCTTCCCGGACGTTCTTTTCCATCAGGGGAACATGCTTGTGGGCCGCCGCGTGGAAGACGACCTCGGGTGAGTGCAACGCGAACACTTCATCGATGCGAGCTTGATCACGGATGTCCGCGATGACCGTTTCCAGAATCGTGGTATCACTCAACGACTTCAGTTCGTTCTCGATGTGAAAAATACGATTCTCGCCGCGGCCCAGCAGTACCATTCTCGCGGGCTGAAATCTGATCACTTGCCGGCAAATCTCCGAACCAATACTGCCTCCTGCCCCGGTGATGAGAATGGTCCGTCCGCTGATCAAATCGCGGATGTTTTCAAAATCGAGTTTCGCGGGCTCGCGTCGTAAGAGATCCTCAATGTTGATATCCCGAGTCGGAATCCGTTTGGTTCCGTCCATGCGTTGTTCAAACTTCGGAACGATCTGCAACTCCACATCCAGTTGCTTGCAGTCATCCATCAGCTTTCGCATCCCGCTACCGTTGAGGAGTTCCGTGTGCACCAGGATTTTTTGGATCCTGTTACCACTCACAATCGATTCCAAACGATCCATTCCTCCCAACACAGGGAAACCCGCAATCAGGCTTGTTCGAGACGTCGTCCGGATGGAATCGGGGGCAATTAATCCGACGACACGCAGCGGGAGTCGCCCGTGCGATTGAATCTGTCCGGCCAAGAAAACCGTCTCAGCGTCGGTCCCAACCATTGCCGCGGGCTGATAGCTCTTGGGGCTCCACGTCGGACGCAAGACTTCGTCGAACAGTCGCCAGGTTGATCGCAGCCCACCCACCGCGATCAGCGTAAAGATCGCATCCAGGATGAGAATCGATCTTGGAATGCTCACGCTGTTGCTGAAGAAATCAGCCGCCGCAAACACGCACAGACTCGCCAGCGTCATCTTGGCAATGCCAACCAGATCTCGAAAGGAAACGATCCGCCACCAACCATGAAACTGACCGCCCAACCAGAACAACACAAGCTTGATCCCGACGATCACCGGCAGTGTCACTAAGAACCGGGTGCGGTACTCTTCGGGAATGGCGAGGTCAAATCGCAGGGCGGCCGCAGCGAGGTAACACGCCGCGAACAGCAAAATGTGAAGCACGGCCAAGAGCCAGAAACGGTGCTTGATGATCAATCGCTGACCCTTGTCGCCCGAACGTGCTTCTTCTGAATCAGTCATGATTTATCTGGGGCTAGGCGGCAGGCTGGGATGAGGCGGGCGTCTCCGAAGCCGTCTTCGAAATTTCCTGGTCAAGAAGGGAAGCCATTTCGATCAAAGCTTCCTCCGACCTCCCTAACCCGGTGTTAGCCGTCTCCAACATGAATTTCATAAGAGGTGGCCATTCCCGCTGGCCCCAGCAAACCTTGCGACGAAGCACACGGTGCT
>JBCCYK010000156.1:0-15466 GCA_039189905.1 Planctomycetota bacterium | reverse complement strand
GCATGCCGCGAACAAGTATTGCCAATGGCTCAGCGCGCAGACGGGACATTTCTATCGTTTGCCCACAGAGGCGGAATGGGAATTTGCCTGTCGCGCGGGCACAGGCGAGGCGTTCTCATTCGAGGAGGACGCGATGGAAGACCACGCCTGGTTCTACGACAACAGCAACGACAAGTATCAGAAGGTGGGTGCCAAGAAACCCAACGCCCTCGGTCTATTCGACATGCATGGGAATGTCATGGAGTGGACGGCCGACCAGTACTACGAGGACTATCACGCCCGGATCACGGAGAACCCCGTGGATCCCTACTTGGCACCGGAGTCACTCTACCCACGCAGCGTTCGTGGCGGCAGTTGGTACGACGACCCGGACCAACTACGCAGCGCAAGACGCATGGGCAGTGATCCAAGCTGGAAACAGCAAGACCCGCAATTGCCGCGCAGCATCTGGTACCACACCGATGCGCAATGGCTTGGATTTCGCATCGTGCGTCCGGTTGAGGTGCCGGACGTGGAAACCATGCATGCGTTTTGGAACAGCGCCGTCGACAAGCGTTGATACGACGCGACACGCATCGCCCCCCTCCCCGCCCTTCCTTCCCCATCCACGTCCCACGAAAGTTCCTGAAATGCCCAACACGCGACGATCCTTCCTTGCAACGTCCGCCGCCGCCAGCGGTGCCCATATGTTGGCGACTTCCGCGGTTCATGGTGAATCTGCCGGCTCAACCACGATTCAAGTGGCTCTGATTGGTTGTGGCGGCCGTGGAACCGGGGCTGCCAACGACGCACTGCATGCTGAGAACGCTCCCTTGAAACTTGTCGCGTTGGCGGATGTCTTTGAAGCACGCGTCCAACGAAGCTTAAAGGCACTGACGAACGAGAACGAAGCGACACCCGAGAAGATCGATGTTCCGGTCGAACGCCAGTTCATTGGCTTCGATGCTTACAAGAACGCGATCGATTGCCTGAACCCGGGTGACATCGCCATTTTTGCGACGCCCTTGGCTTTTCGCTGGGTCCACTTTGATTATGCCATCCAGAAGGGCGTTCACGTGTTCATGGAAAAGCCCGTCATTGCCGACGGTCCCTCTGCGAAACGGATGTTGGATCTGGCGGCCAAAGCGGATGAAAAGAATCTCAAGTGCGGTGTCGGGTTGATGGTGCGGCACTGTCGTGGACGCCAAGAACTTCATCAGCGAATCGCGGATGGCGAGATTGGGGACATCGTTGCGATGCGAGCGTACCGTATGCACGGTCCTGTCGCCTCGGCTTTTTCGAAACGCAAGCCCGACGACCGTCCGGAAGTGCTTTGGCAGATCGAGCGTTTCCATAGCTTCCTCTGGGCGTCGGGTGGGCTTTTCAGTGATTTCTATATCCACCAAATCGATGAGACATCCTGGATGAAGAACGCCTGGCCCGTCAAAGCGCATGCTTTGGGTGGTCGACATTACCGAGAGGACTACGTGGACCAGAATTTTGACAGTTACAGTGTCGAGTACACGTATGAAGACGGGTCCAAGCTCTTCTTTGATGGACGCACCATGCTTCGTTGTCACAACGACATGTCCAGTGTCGTGCATGGCTCCAAGGGCTCCGCCATTGTCAGCACGTCGGGGCACACGCCAGGCAGAGTGAAGACGTTCAGTGGGCAGCGTCAACATCGGCGGGAAGTGACGTGGGCCTATCCGCAGCCGGAAACCAGCCCTTACCGCTTGGAGTGGGTGGACTTGGTCGATGCAATTATCAACGACAAGCCTTACAACGAAGTGCCTCGCGGGGTGCAAGCGAGCTTGGTGACCAGCATGGGGCGCATGGCCGCCCATACGGGTCGCGAGGTGACGTATGAGGAGATGGCGGGTTGTGACATGGAGTTCGCGCCGAACGTTGCGAGCTTAACCGTGGACGGCGATGCCCCGCTGCTACCAACCGAGGATGGAAGCTATCCCGTCCCTGAACCTGGACGTGTGACCGATTACGAGTTCCAAGTCGGATGAGCATGGCAGCCTACTGCAGTTTCAGGGCAAGTCCCCGTGCGAGACTTCTTGTGGCATGCCTGTTCGCCAGTGTCTCCCTCGTTTCGGCGCTGAAGATACACGCCGGGGATGCTTCGTTAGCGACGACCGCTGGCGGGGTCGTCCGATTCCATGCAAAGTGGCAGGGCTTCTTCCAAAATCACTGCCTCGATTGTCACGGCGAGGCCGATGCGGCGGAGGGTGAGTTCGCAGGTATCGCGGGAGTCGATTGGCTCAAAGACCCGGAGCAAATGTCCCGCGTGGTAAACGTGTTGCGTCACGGGGAGATGCCGCCCCAAGACTGTGAGCAACCTCCGCAACACGATCGAGAAGCGATTCTTGCTGACTTGAAAACGCTGCTGCAAGGAACCCTGAACGCAACGTCGGCCGCAGGGCACACGCCGATTCGGCGAATGACGCGTTCGCAGTACAACAACGCGGTGATCGACCTGTTTGATCTCCAATGCGTTGTCTTCACGTTGCCCGAGAAGATGATGCGTGTGCATCGCGGGTATTTCCAGCCCGATAGCGGCAAGATGCCGGACGTTGTCACCGTGGGCAGCCGTCCGCTGGGCAAGTCGCAGATGATCGAGCCTCGCCTGGCCGGGGTGGCCGCATTCCCACAAGACCTCCGTGCCGAACATGGTTATGACAATCAAGCGGATCATCTGTCGTTGTCGCCGATGCTGATGGAATCGTTCCTGCGACTCGGTCAGTCCGTTACACACAGTCCGGATTTCAATGCCAAACGAGTCGGTGTTTGGCGCGAAGTCTTTGCATCGGAGGAGACGCCGGAGAATCCCCGACGATGGATACGGGGTCGTGTTGCAAAGATGGCGCGACGGGCATTTCGTGAGGCCGTTGATGACGCGACGGCGGATCGCTACACCGACTTTGCCCACGCGGTCTGGCGCGAGTCGGGTGATCTGACGGAGGCCATGCGGGTCGTTGCGGGAGCCATGATCGCTTCACCTCGCTTTTTGTATCTCTTCAGTGAAGCGACTCAGTCGAATGCACCGGAGACGCTGACAGAACACGAATTGGCAACGCGACTGGCTCTGTTTTTGTGGGGCAGCATCCCTGACGAGACGCTGCTTGAATTGGCGGGGGAGGGCGGACTATCCGATCCATCCGTGCTCGCAGCTCAGGTGGATCGCATGCTTCGGGACCAACGCGTCAAGCGCTTTTGTGATCAGTTTCCGACGCAGTGGTTGCAGCTTGATCGAATCATTTCGTCGATTCCTGATCGAGAGAAGTTCCCGAGCTTCTACTTTTCAAAGTACCGCAACAGTATGCACATGATGCTGGAACCATTGCTGCTTTTTGAGACGGTGTTGATCGAAAACCGACCCATCACGCAGTTGTTGGATTCGCCCTTCACGTATCGTTCGGGGCGACTGCGCGAGGCCTACGGCGAGAAGCTGTCTGACGAGGAAGGGCGGGTTCGTGGCAACGATGTGACCGTGTTGACCTTCCGGCGTTTGCCCGTTGAGGACCGGCGATACGGCGGCGTCGTCACCAACGCGGCGGTCATGACGATGACATCGGGACCCAAACGAACGCAACCGATCACCCGAGGTGCTTGGATGGCTTCGGTCCTATTCCGAGACCCTCCCGAGCCGCCACCCGCGGACGTGCCACCGCTGCCTGAGCATGATGAAGAAGCCCTGTCGAAAATGACCCTTCGAGAGCAACTGGCGGCCCACCGCGAGCGGGCGGACTGTCGCGGTTGCCATGAGCAGATCGACCCGCTTGGATTTGCACTCGAAAACTACAATCCCGTGGGCCGTTGGCGTGATCGCTACGCGAATGACAGGATCGTGGACATGAGTGGCATGCTGTTCGGAAAGCATCCCTTCCATGATGTGATTGAATTCAAAGACGCCCTGTTGTCGGAGGCGGATCGATTCCGCGAGGCATTCGCAGGCCATCTGCTCACATTCGCCATTGCCCGACCGCTGGATGCTTGGGATCAGTCGTCCGTCCAAAGAATCGCAGCCAGGGCCGCGAAGGACGGGGACGGCTTGAAAACGTTGATTCGTGAGGTTGTCTTGAGTGATGCGTTTCGAATGAAACGAAATCCGCCCGTGGAATCGAAACCGCCCGTCGTCGCGACATCTTCCTTCCGCCGATCTGAGTGAGAAACGCCCTCATGTTGCCAATGCAGTCGAGTCGCCAGCGCCGACAAACGCGCGTTCAGGGTCGCCGCAATTTCCTACGGGGTTTGGGTGGCAGTCTATTGGCACTTCCCCATCTTGAGAGTCTGGCCGGCGAGTCCGGTAGGCCGGTGGATCATCTGAAGATGGTTCACTACTACGTGCCGATTGGCGTGGTCCGTCGTGCTTTTTTCCCAGGGGAGTCCGAGGACGTGATCCCAAAGGGAAACCTTGGCAATGTGATGCGGTCGTTGGGAAACCAGGATCCCTCGTTCTTTGAAAGACCACTCACCGAACTGACGCCCACGCTCAAACCCTTGGCCGAGTTTCGTGACAAGGTGAGCTTGATCACCGGCATGGACCGGACTTTCCAGCAAGGCACCGACGTCCACGCCCAATGTGCATCGTGCTATCTCAGTAGCGCCCGTCCCTACACGATCGATCGATCCGCGTGGCCGCTCGATCGCACCTTAGATCACGTCGTGGCCGACCACGTTGGCACCCAGACGCCCTTCGCGACCTTGGAGTTCAGTTGCAACAGTCATCGCGACAACAAGGAGTCCATCTATTTCGACAACATCTCCTGGTACGGGACCGGGCATCTCGCACCTTCGATTCGCGACCCGGCCAAGATGTATCGTCGCTTATTTCAGACTGATGAATCGAAGCGTTTGCGATCGGTCACGGACTTGGTTTTAGCGGACGCGCGTGCGATGCGTGGACGCCTCGGTTATTCGGACCATTTGAAGTTTGACGAGTTTTTTGAATCGATTCGCACCATCGAACGCCAGATCGATCGCTTGGAATCGATGCGTGGAGAACTTGCCGAAGTCGACTTTGAATTGCCTGTCGAAGCTCATCTGCCTCGAGGCGACTACATTCGTCTGATGGGCGATCTCTTGGTCGTGGCGTTGCAGAGCGGTCTGACGAATGTGGCGACGTTCATGATCGGTCCCGAACGTTGGGATACGCCGTTCATGTACGAAAGCTTGTTTGATAAGCCGCGCAGTCATCACCAAATGTCGCACAATCAAACGAAAATGATCGACGACTTGATTCAGGTCGATCGCTTTCACATGGAGCAGTACCGATATCTGTTGCAAAGATTGGATTCCGTTGAAGAGGGTGATGGCGAAACACTGTTGGATCGGACTCTGATCACCTATGGGTCCGGTTTGGGGGACGGTTCGACGCATCAATACAACGATCTCCCGATCATCGTGGGCGGTGGTGGGCGTCATGTTGAGGGCGGCAAACACATCAACATGCCCGAAGGCACGCCGCTGGCAAACCTTTGGCTCACACAGGCCAAAATGATGGGCGTCCCCATCGATCACTTCGCCGACAGCACCGGAACCATCGACGCGCTCGTCAGCTGACAGCGAGGGTGGCCATCCAACGCCACTGCTCATAGTCAAACGCACGTTGGTGCAAGACGCGAAATCCGTTACTGTCAAACGCATCGGTGTAGTTGTGTGAGAACGAGAGCTCTTCTCCAAACGGCATGGAATCCAGATTGAGGGACCAATCGTGATCGGGCGCGATCGGTTCCACGGCAAAGAAGAGGCAGTCTCCGATCTCATGGCTGAGCTTGGAGAGCATGCGATCGAGTTGATTGCGGCCGATGTATTCCATCACGCCGCCGTTGGTCACATAAAGCGTTCCCCGGCTCCCACGCGACTGTGCCAACTCGAAGCCATCGCCGCAGACAAACTCAATTCTCGCATCGAATCCATGCTGGTTCTGATTCTCTCGGATTTGTTCCTCATTCAAGTCGATGCCAATCGCAGATTTCACGCCCGGAAGTTGGGTCGTCAGGAATTGCAGCAGTAAGCCCGAACAACAACCGATTTCGACGATGCGGTCGTAGTGTCCATCGCTCCACACTTGCTGAAGCTTCTCAAAATCGGCTTGCTGACGACTGAGAAACAAGTCTTCGAATCGATGGTCACAATTGCTTGAGAAGACAGCTCCACCTTCACCCTGCCAAAACTCTTGGTGTAGGGTTTCAAAGAAACGGGCATCGTTGTTTCGTCTCGCCTGGTCGCGAAGGAACGCCATCATGATGCGCTCATGCTTCCGGGCGGCGTGATTCGTGGGCGAGGCTTTGAGCTCGGCGGCACGCCTGGGAAAGATCGTGGCCAGGGTCTTTCCCACGAGGATCTTGGCTCGTTCCTTGGTCGAGTGTGATCCTGCGGTTTGCAGGGAAAGAAGCCTGCCCATGTGGCTTTGTACTCTCTTGAGGGACGGATCAGATGAGGCCGCTGAGTTCCGCGGCGCGTTTGACACGGTTGATGCCGAGCATGTACGCGGCGGTGCGAAGCGAGACATCCTCGCTGGATGAGAGTTGCCAGACCTCTTCAAAGGCTTTGCTCATGGTGTGATCCAGTTCTTGGCGAACACGATCAATGGTCCAGCGGTAGCGCTGACGGTTCTGCACCCATTCAAAATAGCTGACCGTCACGCCGCCCGCGTTGGCCAGGATGTCGGGCAAGATCGTCACGCCGCGCTCGGCCAAGATCTTGTCGGCAAGCGGATAAACCGGCGCATTAGCAGCCTCAACAATCACTTTCGCGTGAATGTCCTCCGCGTTGTCCTCGGTGATCACGCCACCCAGGGCAGCAGGGATCAAAATGTCGACGTCTTCCAGTGTCAAAAGAGCGTCCAAGGGCAACTTCTCCGCGTGCTCATAGCCCTCCAGCGTGTTGTTCTCACTTTGAAACAAGTAACGAATCATCTCGGGTACGTTGAGCCCGTCCGCGTTGTGGTAGGTCCCCGAGATATCGGACACCGCCACGATCGGGAATTCCGCATCGCACAAGAATTTTGCAGCATGGGAACCGACGTTCCCAAACCCTTGGATGGCCAGGCGTGTCTTGAGCGGGTCCATGCCCAAACGTTTCGCCACCTTGATCGTTAGCGTGCCCACGCCTCGACCCGTCGCTTCCTCGCGACCCTTGGCGCCATACTCTTCCACCGGCTTGCCCGTGATGACGGCCGGATGAAAGCCGTGATATTTCTCCCATTGGTTGCGAAACCAGGCCATGACGCGATGATCCGTTCCCATGTCAGGCGCCGGGATATCGGTGTCGGGTCCCACAATGTCGTGAATCTGATCAACGAAGGCACGTGTCAGCCGTTGGAGTTCGTCATCAGAAAGCGACCGACGGTCCACTTCGATCCCGCCTTTGGCTCCTCCGTAGGGCAGGTCCACAACCGCGGTCTTCCACGTCATCAAACTTGCAAGCGATCGGGTCTCATCGAGGTCGACATGATGGTGATATCGCAAACCGCCCTTCATGGGTCCGCGCGCGTTGTTGTGTTGAACGCGAAAGCCGCGAAAGTTGGCAAGCTGCCCGTCATCACGATGGATGGAAACCTGGACCGTCAATTCGCGCTGAGGCATCACCAATGCTTCGCGTACGTTGGCAGGCAATTTCAGGTGTTCCGCCGCAGACTCAAAGTAACGCGTTGTCGCCTCGAAGGCTTTCATCTGTGTTTCCGTTCAATCGATGTCGATCAGGTGTGACACCTGTAAGCAACCACTCGTGCTCAGTGTAACCCAAGCGAGCGACTGTGTTGATCAACACTGCACTAGAACCGTCGCCGGATTGCGAACGAATTGTCGACTGGAATGCGGGCGTCGGAAGAGGCATCCTCGGCCGCCTGCGTTTGAGGATCAACGATCAGATAAGAGGGCAGCTGGCGGCGTGCGTCTTGGATGTCATCTGCGTACGCGGGGTCTCCGCTCATCAGTTCGATGGCATGAAGCCGGATTGCAGCCGCTTCCCGGCCTTGGAATCTGCGAGCGACCCGGCTCCATCTCAGACCGATCACGGCAAGTTCACCGGCGTTGGGTTCCTTCAATGCGCCGGAAGAAGCATCGAACCTGACATCTTGTTCCGCGTTTGCGGTCGCCGAAAGGAAGGTGTCCACGTGATGGGTCAGCGCGTTCAGGCCGTTCGTCCAGTCGCGCTGCTGCAAACATGCATAGCGGCCAAAAGCGCCACGCTGATCCTCGTCCGCCCTCAGGGCGGCCACGTCGTGTCGTGATGGCAAACGCTCCAGTTGGCCGAGCAAACCTTCTAAATCGGCAAGGCCATCAGCATCGTCCGCGAAACGCAAAGCCGCTTGAATATCCGATTGACATGACAAAGGAACCTCATGCTGCGTTGAGACGATGAGCTGGTCCACGCACCGGTTCGCTTGCAGGAGCATCCGGTTCAAATCCCGCGTCACGGTCAGCCGTTTTGTTGTTTCCAAAAGACTGTCGATTAGCAGCACAGCGACTTCATGATCGACCGATCTGGGCTGTGAGTTCTGCAGGGTCGCGATTTGAATCGCTCGGTCGCGCACCTGAGCGAAGCGTTCACTGAGCCAGGCAGCATTCATGCAAAGATGCAAGGCGGCAAGTTCATCTGCGGACCCCGGAACAGCTGTTTTGCTACGACGCTCCCAATGGCTGATTAACTGACTTGCACCAGCCACATTGAAGCGGGAGACCAAGTTGTTGGTGTCTTTGATCATCGTGTCGATCGCATCCCGTAATTCATCACGTGACACGGGCTCCGCCGCTAAGCCGGTTCGACGCGTTGTGGAGGTGCTTTCCACGGGCACAAGCTCGGGTGACTCCGGCAAACGATTTGCCAAGACGTCATCGCCATCCATCGCCAAGTCATTGCCAAGGAAACCGCTGCCATTCCGGTTCTGGCGTAAGCGATTGCGACGTTCTTGTTTGTTCAAATCCGGGCGTTGATTTGTGCCGGCTTCCTCGTCCGCCTCGTCGATCCGTTGGGCTTGAAGCCCCGTCGCCCGAGTGGATTCCGAGGCCTCCAATTCCATTTGCAGGCTGTTGGAATGGTCAGCGGCACCCCGATCAGGCACCAGGTCGCGTCCGGACTTGAGGGCGCTCGGTGGACGACTGCTTTCCGCCACGGTGGTGGGCTTTGATTGGGATCGGTCGCCATCCGCCTGGCGCGTGGCAGGACCGAGGTTGGCCTGGAATCGATGACGACGTTGATCCAAACGGTGTTGCCATTGGCTAAGAAAGAATGCCGCCACGCAAACGCAAGTGATCAGGGTCGCGAGTCCGAAACGATGACGTGCGATCCAGGCGGTCGGCAACCAGGAGCGTCTGCGGCGCACTTCCCGAACAAACTGGCGCGCCTCGTGAAGTGTTCCTTGTGGATCAGGGATATCAAAACCAACGGCTCCGACATCACGTGTCGCGTTCACAGATGAACGCGGGGTTGCCCCTGCAGGTGCCGTGGCTTGCTCCCGTGTTTGTTCCGTCGCGACCATGTCCACCGCGACCGGCATCTCGTTCTTCAGGATTCGGTCAGCATCTGCGATCAAATCATAAAGACTGTCCGAGGCCGATTCGGATTCCATGGCGGACGAATCTGATGTCCCTGTTGATGGCACGACAAGGAAAGCGTTGTCAGTCAGCCGCGCATGGCGCTTGACCCGCTCAAAGATCATCGTGGACTGCAGGTCCAGCGGCAGAATGCGACCCACGCGGATCTGGTCGAGGCGCTCGGGCCGTCGACGCGGGTCCATCACCCGGTAGACGGAGTTGACGACGGTCACCAGCCGTTCGTGGTTCTGAGCATTGGGCGCCTGCAACTGGCTTTGTGCGAGTGCTCCCGTGCTCCGTCGCGCGGCGACGCGAATGACGGCGAGGCGGTTCTCTTGTTCCGCCAGGCCCACGCGATGAAAGTCTTCGGCCGTTGAGTGCCACCCATCCGGTGCCACAAGAGCCTCGTTTCCCTCGACGCGACGAACCCCCTTTCGCACTGGTCCCTGGCTGGGACAAGCTTCATCGCGGTCATTCGACGGGGTGACGTTGATGGCCATGATCGGGGTCCGCGAAAGCGGGAAACGCGAGGCTCCTGGGGAGGGGTTGGGGGATAACGATCGGCAGGAATTCGTGGGACAGGACGCCCTTAGCAGGTCTCTGCCCGCACGGAGCAGCACCAACAGGCATCATCTTAGAACCTTTCGATAGTCGGGTGTTCGGTAATTTGCTATGGCTTCTTGGGTTGGAACTTCCCGAGGTCTCGAACGTAGCCACTATCGCGACCGAAGGGAGAATCGGTGCCATTGGAGGCTGTGAATTTATTAACCATGCAGCCGACTTCGGTGAGTCATTTCGTTCCCCAGAGCGAAACCGTTCTCAGTTAAACTGCTGAGCCCGCGAAAAGTTCCTTCGGGGGGATCGGAATCTGATCACCACGTCACGACCCTTTGGATTGGCAATGCATTTTGAGTTGAAAGGTTCCTGGTTTGGAATCCACGTCGATCAATACCGTCGAATCACTGTAAGGACCGATTTGTGGCAAGCTTGCTTCGCATGCCTGCTTGTGTTGGGCTGGAATGTTACCGCAATCGAGGCGCAGGAAGCCGCGAAGGCAGAGACGACCGCAAAAACAAACGCGTCCTTCCGAAGCCTCTTTGACGGCGAGACCTTGCAGGGCTGGAAAGCCATCCCTCATTTCAGCCCCTACAAGCTAGAACAGATGGACGTGCAGGAACGCGAGGAAAAGTTGGCCCAGTGGTGGACGGAGGCCCAAGATCATTGGTCGGTTTCGGACAAACAGTTGATCAATGACGGCAAGGGGCCCTACCTGGTCACGAAAGAAACGTTTTCTGATTACGAGTTGCGGCTGCAGTACAAGACCGTCTCCCGCGCGGACAGCGGCATCTACCTCAAGGGGTGCCCTCAGGTTCAAATCTGGGATTACACCGACCCTAAAAAGTTCAAGATTGGTGCCGACAAGGGAAGTGGCGGGCTTTGGAACAATCCGGCGGGCTGGGAAGGCAAGGACCCTTTGACGCTCGCTGATCGCCCTTTCGGGGAGTGGAATGACGTGCGTGTCGTTCAGATCGGGTCACGGACCTCGGTCTGGTGGAACGATTATCAGGTCGTCGACAACGCGCGGATGGACAATTACTGGCAGCGCGGCGAGCCGCTCCCTCCGGAAGGCTCCATTTGGCTGCAGACGCACGGAGGAGAGATTCGCTGGAAACACATCTCAATTCGCGAGATCGGGGCTGACGAAGCCAACGCGTACTTGGCTGCCAGCGGCGATGACGGCTTCGAATCGGTCTTTGATGGAAAAACGCTGGCCGGCTGGCAGGGTGCCGTGGATGATTATCAGGTCACCGATGAGGGCGCGATTCAGTGCCGTGATCGTCGCGGTGGCAACTTGTTGACGGAGGGCGTTTACGGGGACTTTGTCGTGCGTCTGGAAATCATGCTGCCACCAGGCGGCAATAACGGGTTAGCCATCCGTAGCGACGGCTCGGGGGATCCCGCCTACAAAGCGATGTGTGAGTTGCAGGTGCTGGATAACAGCGCGGAAAAGTATGCCAAGCTGGATGAACGCCAATACCACGGATCGGCTTATGGCATGGTTGCCGCAAAACGAGGTTATCAGCGTCCGGCAGGCACGTGGAATTTTCAGGAAGTGACCGTCCAAGGTTCGACCGTGAAGGTAGAACTCAATGGCAACGTGATCTTGGATGCGGATCTGGCCACCGTGGGCGAATACATGGGAGATCGTCCTCATCCCGGCAAGGAGCGAACCGAAGGTCACTTTGGCTTTGCAGGCCACAACGACCCGGTCAGGTTCCGGAACGTTCGCATCAAGCGGCTCGACACCGAATAGTGCATCGTATTGCCACGCGACCCTGTCGCCCCGCGCTCCGTTACCCCGTGCTGGACCCGTTGTCGGCCAAGCGAATACCGGACACGCTGGAGGGCATCGAGTTTCTGCCCGCGTGACCACTGAACGATGAACTTCCCGCTCCTATCGCGTTTCCTGGGGACGATCTGCCTGTTGGTCGGCGGTTCGATGGCAGCGAGCCTGCCATTCGCACATCCCGTCTTGGCCAACCGGACTCATTTGCCAGCCGCGGTGGAAGTGGAGTCGCGAGGGGTCTTCGCGCTTTCGACGTCGATGGCGATCTGCTTTGCAGTCGGATTGGGGTTGCGTCTGCTAGGAGGCCGACACGGTCGCGGGCAATTGTTCCAGAAAGAAGCCATGGCCATCGTGGGCCTTTCTTGGGTGACGGCCACGATCCTCGGCGCCTTGCCGTACGTGCTTGCCGATGTGCAAGTCGAACCCGGGCGTCCCATCACGTTCATCGAGGCGATGTTCGAATCTCAGTCGGGGTTCAGCACGACCGGCGCTACGATTTTGACGGATTTGGAGGACCCCGCGCTCGTCCCGCACTGCATCCTTTTCTGGCGTTCCTGGACGCACTTTCTGGGCGGCCTGGGAATTGTCGTTTTGTTTGTTGCGATCTTGGGCCAGGGTTCCGCGGGCAAAGCCATGATGAGGGCAGAGATGCCGGGCCCAACAAAAGAAGGCAGCATGCCACGGATGCAGCACACGGCATTGGTCTTCGCCGCGATTTACGTGCTATTGAATTTGTTGCTCACGGGCGTTTATGTGATCGAAGGCATGACTCTGTTTGATGCCTTGTGCCACGCGTTTGGAACCATGGCCACGGGCGGCTTTAGCACCTACAACCGATCGCTCGGCGATTTCGACAGCCCGCTCATTGAATCCACGACGATCGTCTTCATGATGCTCGCCGGCACCAACTTCACCCTGCTTTACCTCACCTTGTTGGGTGGCCCGCGTCGTTTGTTGCATGACGTGGAGTTCCGTACTTACGCCGGCATCGTTTTGGTGGTGACGATCGGCGTGGTCGCGTTCGGGATGCAGTCGAGGGATCCAGGATTTGAATCCCTGGGCTCGGCAATCAGGTTCGGCTTGTTCCAGGTGGTCTCAATCTTGACGACCACCGGCTATGGGACCGCTGACTTCGATGCTTGGAACAACTTCGGTCGTGGCATTCTGCTGTTGTTGATGTTTGTGGGCGGTTGTGCGGGCAGCACGGGTGGAGGCATGAAGGTGATCCGTCATGTCCTTTTTTACAAAATCCTCCGATTGGAGATGGAGCGCGCCCATCACCCGCGTGTGATACGGCCCTTACGCGTGGGCGGGACTCCCGTTGATGATCCCAATCTCGCGCACAACATATTGGTCTACTTTTGCATTGTTCTAGCGATCTTCGTGTTCGCCTGGTTGGCGTTGGTGACGTTTGAACCCGACAGCACTTGGGGTGTCACGGTGGCGACGACCAGCGTCGCGGATGAGGAGACGCCCCCGAGTGACGGCGGCCCCTCGTTTGACCCACTCTCGGATCCGCAGCGGATCGACCGCGTGACGCCCGGAGGCACGTTGGACGAAAAGCTTCTGGATTCCGCGAGTGTCGTCGCGGCGACGCTCAACAACATCGGTCCGGGCCTCGGTGTGGTGGGCGCGACGCGGAATTATGCGGGGTTCTCTCAAGGCGCTAAACTGTTGTTTGTCTGGTTGATGATGTTGGGACGGGTCGAAGTGTTCTCGGTGCTGCTCCTGTTTGTGCCTTCCTTTTGGCGGCGAGCGTGATGAAGTTTGGCAACTTGTTCTTCGTTTGGGTGCTCCTCCTCGGCGTGACCTGTTTGGTGAACGCCGTGCCCGCCTTCGCTGTCGAATCCGGCGCCGCGACCGAAGAGAATGCCGAGGGGCTTGCGGATGCGGACGACGTTGACGGGGAGGAAGTCCAGGACGGACCTAAGCGTGGCCAAGAATCGAAACGGCGCGCGGTGATCATTCCCATGAAAGAGGATATCAACCCGCTTTCAGGTGCCCTGTTCAAGCGAAAGTTTGAAGAAGCGCTAGCGACCGATCCCGATGTCATCATCCTCGACATCCATTCTCCCGGCGGATGGACCGGCGTTACGTTCGACTTGATGGACATGGTACTGGCGGCAGACGACGTCGAGACTGTGGCGTGGATCGAGAAGGATGCCATCAGTGGTGCGGCTCTTTTGGCGTTGTCGACTGACACCATTCTGATGCGTCCGGACGCCCGGATGGGCGACGCCGGGGAGATCGTGATGGGACCCGACGGGGCGTATCGCTACACGGAAGCGAAAAGCCGAAGCGTGCTAGCACAGAAAGTCCGTGACACGGCCAGCGCCACCGGTCGCCCTCCAACGCTGGCCGAGAAGATGACCAACCGCGACATGATCGTGTATCGCGTCAGCAACAAAACGACCGGCGAGACGCGTTTCCTGAGTGATGTGGAGTGGGACGCGATCGAAGACGCGGGTTCATGGGAGAAAGGCCCCGCGATCAGGGAAGCCAGCGCGGACACGTTCTTGACCGTCAATGGAGAACGTGCCGTGGAACTGGGTTTGGCGGAACAAACCGTTGCGTCGCGAGATGAGTTAGTCGACGTCTTGAATGTGGGCACGCCGATGGTCGAGCTGGAGCGTTCCTGGGTCGACACGGTGGTTTTAATTCTCAACAGCGGGTTTGTGACCTTCTTGTTGGTGTTGATCGGTTTGATCGCGTTGGCGGTTGAGTTGTCAGCACCCGGGATCGGAGCGGGTGGTTTGCTCAGCGCGCTGTGTTTTGGGCTTTTCTTTTGGAGCCGCTTTTTGGGAGGAACCTCGGGCTGGCTTGAGCTCACACTGTTTGTCCTCGGCCTTCTTTTCATCGCGATGGAAGTGTTTGTGATTCCCGGTTTCGGCATCGCAGGGATCTCGGGTTTGGTTCTGTCCTTGGGCGCGTTGGTCATGGCCTCGCGTCGGGTCGCGATTCCCGAGACCGCCGCTCAGTGGTCCGAATTTGGCACGGACGTCATGACGATTGTGGGTGCTTTCTTGATGTTTCTGTTCGTGATCATGGGTATGGCCACCTTCATGGGCGATATCCCGTTCTTGAGACGACTCACACTGACGCCTCAGGTGGTGGCGACGGGGCAAACCATCGTTGTTGCCGAAGACTCGCTGCCCGCGTGGCAGCGTGTTGAGGTGGGCGATCAAGGCGTCGCCATGTCGCCTCTTCGGCCCAGTGGCAAAATCCTGGTCGGTGACGACGCGGTGGACGTGATTACCGAAGGGGACTTTGTCGACGCCGGGACCGCGGTCCGCGTTGTCGGGAAGCAAGGTGCGCGGTTGATCGTACGCACGGTCGAGGATGCAGATTCGTCAGCGGTTTGAGAACGCATTCGCGTCTTTCAATGACACACGTGAGCACCTGGTGTGTGCGTTTGGAAGTTGCGCCGTCGCGCTGAATTCATAACCCGAAGCGTCAGCGAGGATAAAACACGATCCGGTTTTCCTCGCTTATGCTTCGGGTTGTGCTTGCTAAGTGCCAAGCTCAGAAACACGGACTAAAAAATGTTCGATCTGGCTGGATGCTTCACAGAAGAGAAGAATCGTTCCCCCTC
>JBCCYK010000155.1:0-15495 GCA_039189905.1 Planctomycetota bacterium | reverse complement strand
CCTCCATCAAATGCGGCGTGCTACGGCGCTGCGTTCCAACCTGAACGACACGGCCCGTCGATCGCGCCGCGTCAAGCATGGCTTTGCTCTCAAGGGTATCCACACCCGTTGGTTTTTGAACGTAGACGTCGGCGCCCGCGTTGACAGCATCGATCATCGGAAGGGCATGCCAGTGATCGGGTGTCCCGATCAGAACAATATCCAAGTCCTTCTCGGCAAGCTGCTCTTTGTAATCGGAGTAGGTACGCGGACGTTTTTTGGAAGCCTGGCGAGATTCAACGAGTGCGGCGGCTTCATCGAGCAGCTTGCGATCGACGTCGCACAGCGAAACGACCTCAACCGGTTCCACATTCATCAGTTGCAGCAAATCGCACTTGCCGTACCACCCCGTCCCAATCACACCAACGCGTCGCTTTTTGTTGGCCGGAGTTGCATAGGCCTTTGATGCGATGGCAGCCGTCGTGGCTGCGGTGGTGGCGGATGCCAAGAATTTTCGACGGTCCATGGTTGTGTGACGAGAGCTGCAGGGTGTCGTGGGAGTGAGGGGAGCGGAAGCGATCGCGATAGACTTGTTTAACCGGCAGCCGAAGGCGCACGCGTTTTACCGCACATCACGTGCGCCTGCGGCTGCCGGTTAATCAACGAATACGGCCTCGGTGGCGAAAACAAACAGGCCGGCTTGCTTCGAGTTGTGATCACCCGGAATTTGTCGCGGTCCACTTCGTTGTCGCCGATTATACCAGCCCGCTCGCGGCCTCGCGGTCCAGCACGAAGCTGGCGTTCGCGTGTTCTCGCAGGAAGGACGCGGGGTTTGTGGATCCAACGGACCCCTGCAAGGCGGACGACACAGCCTCGGCCTTTCCGAAGGACGTCGCCATCAACACGATGCAATCGGCACGCAGGATCGTGTCGATGCCCATCGTGATGGCGGAGGTCGGAACCTCCTCCATCGAGTCAAAGAATCGGGCGTTGGCCTCGCGTGTGGCAGCGGCCAACTGAACCTCGCGTGTTCGGCTGTTGCGCGACGAGCCCGGCTCGTTGAAACCGATGTGACCGTTGCCGCCGATGCCAAGCAGTTGCCAGTCGATCCCGCCCGTCGCCGCAATGGCGGATTCATAATCCTGGGCCGCCGCAGCGATGTCGGCTGCCACTCCGTTGGGCAGATTTGTTTGCGATTCGGGAAGGCCGACTGCATCGAACAGACGTTCGTGCATGTAGGTCCGATAGCTTTTCGGATGATCCGGTCGGAGACCGCAGTACTCGTCCAAGTTGAACGTCGTCGCGTCACGCATGGAGCCCTCGCCCGATTCGCACCAAGCGACCATGCGTGCGTAAACGGGTTCGGGTGTGGAGCCGGTCGCCAAACCCAAGACCGAAGTGGGGGTTTCTCGCAACCGCGTTTGCAGTCCCTGGGCCACGTAGTCTGCCGCGGCTGCCGCGTCCTCGCAGATGACGACATGAACGCCATTACAGGTTTGTTTCGATACGATCGTCACGCCAACTCCTCCTGACAACGGTCCACCACGTTGACGATCAAGTCGGTGACCTCTTCATGCGTTCGGTGGACATGTCCGCCGAGTCGTCCCTGAAAGCACGGTGCTACAAACACGCGCACCCGTTTCACATGGTTGTCGAACTGATGCCGGGCCAGCACTGAAACCACGGGGGAAACATCTTCCAGCGTCGCGACGCCATCGATGTCGATGACATCAATGTTGATGTCGACCTCCAGCTTAACCGGCGGCGCATCAACGAGCACCTGCGTCTCGTCGATGTCCCAACCCCACCTTTGACGCATCGCATGGGCCAGGCGACGGGACACCTCCACCAGGAACCAGTAGGGGCGGTGAGCGAGTCGCCGATGGACCGCGTGACCGTGGAGAAAGTCAAACTGCGCCAACCGCTTGTAAAGTTGCCGCGTTCCCCCGAAAAGACCCTCGACGAGAGGAGACAGATTTGGAAACGGGAGTACCGCTCCGCGAAGTCGTTCGATCCACTCCCACTCCCGAAGCGACATCCACGCTCCCAGGGAGACCCTAGGAACTTCCTCGGACGGGGTCGTCAATTCAAAGAGGGCCCGTTGGAGCATGGCGGTCGCTGCTCGGACCGTGTGGTGCCAATAGACTTCGCTAAACATGACATACCGGCTAAAGACCATCATCTCCGCCGCCGTGCGGCCTTTGGCAGTGAGGGCAAGCCGCGGCTCGTTGGGATGACGGCAAAGGGAGCCCAAGATCCGGTCCGGGTCAAAGTTGCGTCCGTAGGGAACCCCCGCGTGTAGGCTGTCCCGCTGCAAATAGTCGATCTTGTCGACATCGATGGGCCCCGACAGGCAGCTGGCGTAAAACGCAAACGCATCATCGGCATCCGTCCGCTGCTCACCTGAGACGACATCCTTGGGCGGGCACAGGATCGCCATCACGTCCTCCGCGCTGCATGACCAGTCTCGATCCAAGAGCCCCGCGATGTCGGATTCGTGAATGATCTTGGCAACGCGTGATTCGTGCTTGATCTTGGTCTCGCCGACGTGTTGCTTGCCAAGTGCCATGTCTTCGATGGGATGGCAGAATGGATAATGCCCACAGTCATGCAACAAGGATGCAACGAGAAACGCATCCTGGGCGAGGGAATCCGACTCGAAGCCATCGTGGCGAAGCTCCAGTTGCTCGCACAGCCTCCGAGCGTACGCGTACACACCAATCGAGTGTTCCAAGCGGTTGTGCGTTGCACCTGGGTAAACGAGCGCCACCAAGCCGAGTTGCTGCACCGATGCCAGGTGTCGCATGGGCTCCGTGTCGATCAATCGTTGCACGCGCGACGACATGGGAACGTCGCCGACGACTGGTAAACGCAGGCGGCCGCTTGAGATTTCGCCCACACGCCGTGATCGCGTCACGGAGTCGCACCGGCCACGGTGATGCCGGCAATCAATGCCAGGATCAACACACTGACGAGATAAAAGCCAGCGTGTGCCAAACCGGAGCTAAATTCGAGTTCAAAGGAACCCACGGAAGCAAGTGCCCCAAGACCAAGCATCACAGCCAGCACCACCCCAAACATCCAGTATTCCATCTCAGATGGTCGTGTGAGGTCGAACACATAGGAGGGCAGGAAAGCATAGGCCAGCCAAAGAGCGCAAAACAACAGAGAACAAATCAGCGTTCGGTTTCTCAACTCCACGCCCACGTACGGCTCCAGTTCGCTGTCCTGCACAAAGGAATAACCGTACCGGACCAGGGGCGGTGCCAGCAAAACAATTCCCGCGATGCGCGCCCACATCGGCACGCCCTCCTCACCCGCCGTCAGCCGAAATCCCAGTGCCACGAGCATCAGAGCAAGTACCACGCCGCCCGCGATCAGCATGGACGCACGGCTGACATCCGTTTCCTTTCGCCGAATCGGCTTGAGAACGCTCTGCCCCTTGCTGTCTTTGGGGGCGTCATCCGCAGGCGCATGAATGACGACCTCTTCCGACTTCTCGGGAACACGGATGGTCGACTTGCATGCGGGGCACGGCCCCGACTTTCCAGCAAACTTGTCACTGACTTGGAAACGTTTCAAACACTTGGGGCAGGTGACTTGAATCGCCATTTGGCAGGATGGCTCGGCTGCAAATAGAAGCGGGACGGGAGGATCATGCGAAGCAGTAGGCTGGCGCTACGCGGTGCGTAAGATAACGGGTACGATCATTGGCGGGGAGAGACTCCGGCATTCGCTCGGGGAGTCGTCGGCAAGCGTGGGAAAAGACGCCGCGGCGCCCGCTGCCGAACGATTGAGGATCGGTTTCAAAGATTTCGGGATGCACATCATGCCCTCGACGGCCCATTCCTCCGAACTGCTTCGATTGGGTGATTCCATTACGGTTTTGCCCGTGATTCATGGCAGTGGGCAATTTGCACACCTGACCGCCAAGTTTCTGCTTGAGAATGAGTTCGATGGGGTTGCCGTGCCGCTCCCGCCGTCCTTCCAAGAGGCCGTCGAGCAGGGTGTTCGAGAGCTTCCGCACGCGGGGATTGTGATTCAAACGTCGATGCCCGAGTTTGGTTCCAGCTACGAACCCCGTTCCCAGGAAGCGGGATTATGGCACGAGAAGGGGGCCGATTCCGAAGCGGATGAAGAGGCAGAGGAGACGGACATCCCCCATGCCAGTTTTGTCCCCATTGATCCTTGCCAAAGCGTGATTGCGGCGATTCGGTCTGCGATGGGGGAACACGTCCCGCGCCATTTCATTGACCTGGAAACAAATCGATTCGAACCGTTCTCGACGGTGATGCCGGATCCCTACGCCGTGCAGCGAGTCGCGATCGAAAAGTTTTCCGCAGCCGTGTTGCCAAGCATACCGCGTCCCGCCAGCGAACAGACACGCGAGCGTATGAAGCACATGGCATGGCGTCTTGGACACCTGACCGGGGAAGCGACCGGACAGTCCGATCGACGACGGATCGTGATGGTCACCAGCGTGTTGCACTGGCCTTGGCTCCGCGAAGCCTACAACCGGTATGTCTCCGAGGGATGGCGTGAGAAAACATCATCGGAGAACGAGCTCAACGAGGAAGAGCTCACCGAGGAACCCGTTGGATTCAATGTCGAACAGCGAACGCTGATGTTCCTATTTGGTGAACTGCCCTACATCACCAACCTCTACGAGCGCGCTCGCGCGGAACTGGAAGATGACGGGAATCTGCAAATTGACGGCGTGAAGGAACTGCTTCTCGCGGCGCGGGACGCGTATCGGGAGGACCTTGGAAAACGGGCGCGAAAGATCACGCCCTTGTTGCTTTCCAAGTGCCTACGCTACATCCGCAACCTGTCGCTCATCCAACGGCGCATGACACCTGACATGGTCACCATCGTCACCGCGGTGCAACAGATCCTCGGTGATCAGTTTGCGTTGCACGTTGCGGAATTGGCGTCCCACTACCCGTTTGAAGAAGCCGCGCCAGCATCCAACCTCGAGTCGCGCCAGGCCATCACCTTGGGGATCGACCAAGCACGACTTCCTGACGGGGCGATCGTTTCTTTGGTCAGTCGCCTCCCGGGGCCGCCCACTCATTGGCGGACGCTCGAACTGAAGCGCCGTCCAAGCACATTGGAGAAGGCGCGTTGGCAATACGATTGGAATCCCTTCGCTCAATGCAGTTATCCGCCTGAGGACGAACGCATTGAATCCTTGCGTCATCGTGTGTGCGAACGCGCCCAAGCGATCCTGGGTCAGGACCTTGCTCGTACGGAAAAGTTCACGACCAGCGTCAAAGACGGCATCGACATTCGTGACACCTTGCGGCATTGGTACGAGAAGGAAATCTATGTCAAAGTGCTCCCCCCGTCCCGCGGTAAACTCGATGCATGCCTGATGTTGTTTGACAGCCCGGCGGACCCGCGAGAATACCCATGGCGAACCACTTGGTTTGCGGAACATCAATGGGAGTCCACGCTGGCGTTCTACGCGTCCAATTTCCGCGAGGAAATGGTGGGTCCGGGTATTGGGCTGGGTATCTACGGTGGTGCCCTTTTCCTCTTCCCGCCGATGGTGATCACGGATGTCTGGGCGGATCGACGTCTTGACTTCACGGAGACGCTGGAGGAACGTCTGCTCGCGGCTGCTTGCTTGCACGCGCGCGGCCCGCAAATCGCCGTCATGTCGCACTTGCCGCCCGGCGTTGGTTTTCGTCGGCTTGCACGGCGCTACAAAAAGCAATTGGTGCACGTCCCGTTCTCATCATTCAATGATGCGGAGATGCAACAGCTGAGAATGGTACACGTGCTCAACGGCAACGAAGTTCGTAGCTACGCCGCCGACTTCATTCGGAAGGTTTGACGCTCGTCATCGTGTGAGCGTGAGGGCCGCCCATGGTGTCAGCCACGTGTTTCCGTCCGGACTGATGATCAAGCGGCGTTTTTGCTCGAATTCGATCCAGGGTTCTAGTGGCCTCATCAGCCGCTCGGACAAACGATTCAGTGCTTGCGTCGGGTTTCGGGTCGGGTCGCGAATGACGGTCAGTGTGGCCGAGATCTCCTCGTCAATCTCATCTGCGTTTCCAAAGTCGACCCACCCGATCTGTTCATGCTTTGTGAGAATGAACGCCCCATACCGTTCGGGTAACCATTGGTACGCGCCCTGCTGAAACCGGTCGAAGTCGAAAACAGGAAATCGCCTGACATCAACCAGCACGGCATCATCGGTGAGTCCGGTCAACCAGCGATCAGGCGATTCCCACTCCAACGCTTGTCCTTCGACGTAGTTTGAAATCCCCAGTTCATCCACCGTTGACTCGAGGCAACCCGAGATGAAACGCTCGTCCAGCGAAGGATTGTTGCGAGCTAGCATGGCTTCCGAGGCGGCCACGCCGGCGATGTTGAGTCGTTCCTGAAATCGCAGCGGCGAGTATTTGGTGAACCATTCCCCCTCCGTTGCTCGAACATGACCCGAGCGCCGAATGTGTTCGTAGCTGACTATTTGGTCAGGCAACTGAGCCGACTCATTCTTTAGTAACGCCTCCTTATTGAATCTTTGCTGCAGCCAGTAGATGCCTTTCCGGTTGCCGTGGACTTCAAAAGCAGCCTTCATCTGAGACGGTTCGTTTACTTCGCGAAGGCACTGCCATGGGAAGTATTCCCAAATGCGAAGGGCTTGCATCAACCGTTTGTGTTGATCCTGTAGCAAGTCCTCGCCGCGAAGATCCCGGTTCAACTTGGCCCACTCAAAAAGGGTGTCCGTCAACTCACGTGTGGATGTGCGGCAGAAAAGAGATGCTCGAGTCTCAAAGATTCGCGACAGAACCCTTTCATCATTCTGGGCCGCACGGACGCGTTCCGTTGCAATCGTGAGCGCCCTGCTACGCTCACCTCGATGCATCGCGAGAGCGACGCGATTCGTTGATTGCAGCAACTCCATCGCCTCTGACATCGGGTTCACATCGAAGGCCAACCCAACTGACGCGTCCATGCTTCCTGACGATGTATCGAGTCGTCGTTGTTGCGCGGCTGCGAGATCGATTTGCCCTGCCTCCAAGAGCGAAGTTACCAGGACCGAACGCGTGAGCGTCTTCTGAAACTCGGGCATTCGATGCAAGAAGAGAGTTGTTGACCGTGCGGGTCCCGCATCGGCAAGTGAGATCGCCTTTGGGAAATCGCCGAGCATGCAGTAGGCATGGATGAGCGAAGTTGTCGCAAGTGAATCCTGAAAACCCATCTGAGTGATGGGGCCCTTCTTCCTAAGAGCCTCGAGCGATGTAACAAGATCTCGATAGCGGGCTTGTGACTGCATGCGTCGGATGAACGCCCCAAGGCCGCGATCACCCGATACTTCCGACATCAGTGGCAGACCACGAGCTGCACGATAGCCGACGTCTGTTTCAAGCAGTTGGTCGATATGAATCGGATCGACCAGATAGTCCTGCGCCACCGCCTGTCGAATCCCGCAACCATTCCAAGTCAAGAGCAGCAGTCCTGCACACGCCAGACAGATTCGACTCATATTTCTGATTCCCGTTGAGTGCAGCCTCCGTTTCAGACCCGCTCATAAATGCATATGTCCAAAGCCGACTCAAACCGGTCATGGCAGAATCAAGAAAATCCAGAACGACTTAAGTCGTTCGATTGAGCGCATTCACGCCGACAGATTTCACTCGTTCCATCGAAAGGCGGATTCGGATGCCAGCCATCGCTCATTGCTCCGATCGAAGTCTCTGTCTCACGTCATGCCCCCGCTTTCGCTATGGCAACTCACGGATGCGTAGGTTGCGGAACTGGATCGGACTGCCTTCGGATTCCAAGCAAAGGTAGCCCTCATCGGGCGTGCAACTGTGACCGCCGGAAACCTCAACCCCGTTGATCCACAAACGGATCTCACCGTTGATCGCACGGACGTAATATTGGTTCCATTGACCGTGCCCTCGGGTGACCTCCCGTGATGGAAAGCTGCGCCGGCCATTGCTTGAAATCGGCGGTTTGGGTTGCATCGTGGAAGCTCCCACCGCGAAGACGTCGCCGTTCGTCGTGAACCAATCGGGCGTGCGTCCCGTGCGTTCCACGTAACGCCGTGTGAAATCGTGTTCCAGCATCTGGATCTCAATGCCCGCGTCTGGCAAATCGTCGGGAGGCAGGTTTTTCAAGGCCCAGGCCGGAACCCAGGCAAAAACCCCTGAGTTCCCACCTGGTTTCTCGTGCATCCATTCGACGCAAAACTCAAAGTTACGGAACATCTTCTTGGATCGAGTCACACCGATTGGCCGTCCGCTGCCATATGCGACGCCCTCTCGCCACACCAGTGTTTTCTCATCGCCGTTGACGCGAACAAAGTCGTCTTCACCCAGCGACTGCCAACCGGGGGCCTCCGCATCGAAGACTTGAATCACGACTGGAGACTGTGCCATCGAAGGCATCACTGGGGACGCTGCAAGAAACCAGCTCAGCTGGCAGGCGGCCAGAACCAAGCCACTGGGAAGCGGCAAGGAGCGGAAAGAAATGCGGTGCAAAGGTGTCAACATGGCAATCTAACCTGGGGGCGGGAGGGTTTCATTCCAACAGCTTAACTGGGACCGTCCGCTGAGATTAGGATCGGGGGTTTCACGACGGAACACGCAAGGTCCTGTTGGATGGTATGCCGCCCTGGGATGCTGTGATTGACCTTGTCGTGAAACCGCTTGCATCGGCACAATCCGCGCTATGAACCCGCCGGATCCCACCAACCCATTCGTCGTCGCGCTGGACAACGGACCGTCGCCACGGGCACGGTTTCGAAGGTCACTGCTATCTTTCGTGGCGGTCGCGTTGCTGACCAGCATCCTGCTGATGCTTTGGTTCCAAGGTCGACGTCTGGTTGTTGCGTACCTCGCTTCTGATCTGGCGGGGCAGTCCGACGCGATTGCACAGCAACGTCTCATGCAGCTGGCGCAAATGACCCCGGAGGCGATCACGCCCGTTGCAGACTCGCTTTGGCACCCCAGTGACCCCGTCGCCCAAGCGGCGTTCAACGTGGTCCAACAGTGGCAGCAAGCCTGGCCGACGCTGCCCGAGAAGACGCGCGCCCGTCACGCCGAGGCCCTGATCAATGCCATTGCGGCGGCTGTGCCGAAAGAGATGTCCGACGGAACTGCAACAGAGCGCCACGTTGCAAGATGTGAAGAGCTTCTCCGTACCGCGTTGATCGACCACACGAGCGACGACCCACAGCACCAAGTCAGCCGAGCATCGCAACGCATCGCCTCGGTGGCGCAGGCGACTCTGAGTCGCGTTGCCTCGCTGCATCCTACGGGGTCTCCAAAGTCCACCGCCCGGGTTCCTGGAAGCGGGCGTCCGGAGCGAAGCACACTACCGATGTTGGAGACCAACACGACGGGCCAGGGCCGACCAGCCACCGTCAATCGCGATCAGCAGCGCGTCGCGGCACCCATTGCCGCCATCGTCGCAAGGGAATCTGTGAGGATAGAGCCGCCGCTGGCCGCTTGGACCGACTGGCCTCCCCCATCCGAAGCGACGCGCCCAGCAGTCGTGACGTCGGAGTATCAGATTGCGGCAGGGGCGTCTCCACCGATCGTCGCAGGTGATTCACCTGGAATCGACGCGTCGACCAACGTGGTCAATTTGAAGCCCGTTCCGAACGGACGCATGCCACATCTCTTGCCCGCACCAGAGCAAATCTCAGCCCCGGGCCGACCGCTGGTGGCGTTCGCGGGAAACGCACCTGGCGTCGCGGAACTCGGTCAAGGAACCGCGGGGCTCATCAAAACGGCAAGCCATGTGGAATCCAATCTGATGCACGCGCTGGTCGACCAGTCCGTGATCGCACACCTTGCGGCCAAGGACCCAACCACGGCGCAGATGGCCGCGTTGGAACTGAAACAACGTGGCTGGTCGGATGAGCTCGTTGACCTCGGTCGCCGATACGCCATGTCGTCCACGGACGGTCGCATCGCAATGGTTCGCAACCTCACCCAATCCGACCGCTATGATTCGCAACCTTGGTTGTTGATGCTGCTTACGGATCCGGATCGCCTGGCGCGTTTGTATGCCGTGTCCGTCCTGTCGCAGTCAAAGGACCGCTACGTGCGGCTGCGTCTCCGCGAACGTTTGGATCAGGAGACAGATGCCCATGTCGCGACGCGACTGCGGCGAGCACTCGGACTGCGATGAATGACGACGATGAAACTGTCACCGCCTACCATGAAGCGGGGCACGCCGTGATCGCTTGGGCTTTGGGTGCGAAGATCACGGCCTTGGGGCTGTCGCAGGCTTCGGAGTTTGATGATGACGAGCAAGGACTGCCGCGTTCGTTCGGCCAGTGTCACATCAGTTGGGGCTGCGTGTCATCCGAATCCCCTGACCAGAAGATGCGTGAACTGATGACATCGTTGGCCGGTCCCGTCGCCGAACAAATCTATACCGGCGATAAGTTGGATTTAGCCGCTTGCGCGATGGACTTCGCGACGGCAGGAAATCGCCTGCAAGGTTTGCCTCAGGACCGGGTGACCCGCGTCCGGAACGCGGCACTTACCCAGCTCCGCCGCGCATTGAATCAAGAGACTTACTGGGCGGCGGTGAGTGCGCTTGCGGACGAGATTCTCGTGGGCGACGAATTGGAATCCGAACACGTTGAGTCCATCATCGCATTCTGGCTCGACCGCTAGCATGACGCCGCAACTCGCTTTTCGGGTAGCGAAACTCGGCAAGAGTTTCGGCCTGCCGCAATCAAGCCGAAAGACTTGACGTCTTCCGCTACGGCTCTGCGGGAAAACTGAGGTGCGGGGTTCTATTGTGGTATGGCGGTACTTACCTCTTGCGACCGTGTGCGATCGCTTGCCGGTACAGTCTCTCATGGTGCTCGGCCGATTCAATCAGGTCCACGATCGGCGCCGGGTAATCTCGTCCAAGCACACATCCCAGCTCGGCTTGCCGCGCGGGTGACATCTCCCAAGGCGTGTGCACCTCACACTCCGACACGGGACTCAGACTTGGCACCCAGTGTTTCACGTAAGCGCCATCGGGATCGTACTTCTTGGCTTGCTTGATGATATGGAAGAATCGAAAGCCTCTCGCGTCATTGCCCACCCCGGCAGCATAGTTCCAGTTGCCCCAATTGCTGGCCACGTCGTGATCGATCAACCGCGATTCAAAATACTCCGCACCCAATCTCCAATCGATCCCGAGATTCTTGGTTAAGAAGCTGGCGACATTCTGCCGGCCGCGGTTGGACATGAACCCGGTTCTCTGTAGTTCGACCATGTTCGCGTCGACAAGCGGGTAGCCCGTGCATCCTTCACACCAAGCCGAGAACGACACCTCATCGTTGCGCCACGGCAGCGCAATGCCTTGCAATCCAGATGCCCGGAAGAGTCTGTGCCGGTGTTTCCTCAAGATGAAGTGAAAGTAGTCACGCCACATCAATTCGAAAAGCAACCAGTACGTCGAGTCATTCGCGAGACGCTCGTCTTCATAGCGCCGAATCTCAGCCGCAATCGATCGCGGGGAGACGCACCCGTGCGCTAACCAAGGGGACAGCTTGGACGAATCATCGCGTTCCAACATGCCATTGCGTGTTTCCTTGTACACGCGCAAACGGTCAGCCTCCCAAATGTAGGCTTCGATGCGGTGCCAGGCAGCGGCCTGACCGCCTTCAAACTGCGGATCGTTCGGATCCTCCGTCGCTTCGGAATTCGAGGGATCAAGCGACCCGAACAGTCTTTGTAGCGACGGAATGGTTCCAGGATCGATTTCCAGAGGCGGTGGCGAGACACGATTGGGTTCATCGAGAGGTTCGCGAATTGTGCTGGCGTGTTCGACTTGGCGACGAAACTTGCTGAACAACTCAGGTGTCTCAGACACGGCCAGAGGCAGATCGTCCGGATGATACAGCGTTTCCCCCTCGTACAGTTTCAGTGACGCATTGTGTTGCTGCGCGATCTCGCTAACGGCGGCGAGCCGCTCTTCCTCGTCTGTACCACTGGCATTGTGGGCATGGATCGACTGGACGGGGAATTCGGACAAGCACCCGGCGATCACGTCTTCGGTGTGACCCGATCGTACGATCAAATCGCCTCCAAGTTGACGTAGCCGACGGCGCAAATCCCCAACGGCTTCCAACAGGAATTGCGCACGCTTGCGACCCATCCTGGGAAAGCCATGTGGCGAGTTGCCGTAGTCGCGTGGATCAAAGACGTAGACCGCGATCAGGGGTTGATCCATAGCTGCCGCACAGAACAGCGGGGCATGGTCACGCGTTCGCAGATCACTGCGATACCAAATGAGCTGACACGTCATGTAGACTGACTCGATGAGCGAAATTACGAGTGACGTGCGATTGTGACGCTCAGGCAAGTCTTGGATGGGAATGCCATGAAACAGATGCTGACGCAAGCAATTCGGTGCTTTGCCGGAATCGTGATTGCCATCCCAGTGGCATGCGCGGAGCCGGACCGAACGTCCGAGCGTCTGCGGCCGGAACCGGTCCCGCACGGTCGAGCCCTTCATCTCCCTGCGACACCTGACAACTATTCACGAGTCCCGTGGCCAGCCCATTTTGCTTCGGTCGTGGAACGCTTCGACAACACGCCGTCGGACAATCCGATCACGGATGAAGGTGCCACACTCGGACGCGTGTTGTTTTACGACCCAAGTCTTTCGATCGATGGGACCGTTTCATGCAGCTCCTGCCACAAACAAGAACTGGGCTTCACGGACGATCGTGCTCTCAGCGTCGGGATCGACGGTCAGCAAGTGGATCGCAATTCGATGAGCCTTGTGAACGCGCGTTTTTATCAGCGTGGGCGTTTTTTTTGGGACGAGCGTGCACGGACGCTTGAGCAACAGGTCTTGATGCCCATCGAGAACGAGAAGGAGATGGGACATTCGCTCGACAGGTTGGAAATCCAGCTTTCCCACGATCCGCTCTACCCGCCGCTATTTGAAGCGGCGTTCGGCGATGCCGACGTCACTCGTGGTCGGATCTCCCAGGCTTTGGCCCAGTTCATACGCTCGATTGTTTCTTTTCGATCGAAATACGATGTCGGCGCTGCTCAAGTGCAACGGATTGATCGAGATTTTCCCAACTTCACCCCAGAAGAGAATCTAGGCAAGCGAGTTTTCCTGGGACGCGGGAATTGTGCTTCGTGTCACCTTAGCAATGCCCTTCCCTTCAACCCGAATCGTCCTGATGACCCCGTGCGGCGCGGCCCGCGTCAAATCGCGTTTTTCACCATGTCGCGACCCGCAGTGAACGGAATCGATGCGGACGTGCCGGAAGCGGATCCCGGGGTGGGAGGTGCCAACGGAGGGGATCTGGATCGAGGCGCCTTCAAATCACCATCGCTGCGTAACCTAGCTGTCACCGGGCCCTACATGCACGACGGACGCTTTGCAACGATTGACCGCGTGATCGAGCACTACAACTGGTCGGTACGCCCGCATCCCAACTTGGATGGACGAGTGAGGTTCATGGTTGATGGCATTGCCCTTCCCGAGCCTCAGAAGGTGGCTTTGGCCGCGTTCCTGGAAACGCTCACCGATCATGAACTGCTTTCCGATCCAAAATTTTCCAATCCGTTTCAAGAACCTTGATAAGAACGATCTGGTTACCGTTCGTATCGCGGAACGCAGGCAAGCCGGCGATTCATCTCCCCAACACTTCGATCAAATCACCAAGCCATTCCACATTGCCTTGCGGCAACGACTTTGACTTCGGAAGTTGAAGACCCAGGATTGCCGTGGTCCCCTCCAAAACGGTTTCTTGGGCACTGGGACTGAACGCGGCCTTTAGAAATCGAGGCGACTCCCCTGCCGACAGACGCACGGTTTGCGCTAGCTTTCCAATTCGCTGGCTCGCGTTCGAAATCGGTAGCCAAGTTCGAAGGGTCTCGCCGAACTTGCGCCAGTCTGCCTTGTCCTGAGACACGTGTAGGATGAGGTTCTTGGAAAACAAGGGTTGGAAAGACACCGACGCGAAAGAGACGTTTCCCTCGTCATTGGCGTGGGGGAACACGGCAATGGCTTGATCTGGAAAGGGTGCTGCTCCCGATACCTCGTCGAAGAGGCTTGGGCCGCATCGCAACATTGCGTCAAGCACATCCAGACGCACCTGGTATTTCGGCAAGCGTTCCCAACGCGAGTAGTCAGCGGTCAACGCAGTGTCTAGCTGCCCCCCGGCCGTTCGCTGCAAAATCGCGAGGCAAACGGCGCGCGACAGCTGGGATTCGGCCGACTGGTTTGCGAACGGAGACACTTCGACCACGCATCTTTGCAGCTCCGAGCCTTGTTGACTGACCAATAACACAGGGGACGACCAATCCAGCAAGGGGATGAGGGGCCGGCTGCCGCGGTAATCCATCTCCGCGCGATTCAAGGTCTCCGTCACCACTGAATCGCCCAACAAAGCAGCCAATCGGAAGGTTCCGGGCTCGCTTGGGAAGAGAGAGGCAAGGTAATCCCTGATATCGGTCCTGGCGATCTCGAAGTTGTCCAACGAAACGGGGGCTAACGAGTCGGCAGACTCCAGTAGGAACCGTAAGGCGCCGCATCGAGCCAGGTCAGCGGGTCTCATGCCGGTCGCTGCCAATCGCAACTCCGCCCGCTCCAGGTATTCCAATCCTCGGTAGACTTGATCGACGTCGGGTGTCTCCGAAGCAAACAAAGTCGACTCACTGACCAGCAGTTCCGCGTGCATCATGTCCAGGAATGGCTGCTGCTCCTCGGGCAGGGATTCCCATTGCGTGAGGGCCTGCTTTGCTAGTTGACCCGCGCAAGCGTAGTCGTCTGGGCTGGCGGATGGCTTTCTCCGCGACCGTCTTGCCTGGTCCAAATACTCGCCAGCAGTCACCGTCTCACTTCCTTCACGCCGAAACGTCGCCTTGCGGTCTTCCAGCGACTGGAGGCATGTTTGCGCCCGTTGTCGAACCGCAACGTCCACGTTCGGTGAGCTGGCAACTTCTTTCAGACCTTCCAACGCGAGCTCGTTCTTGGCTAACCAGAATTCGCGCGCATAAATCAAGATCGCGCGATTCGGGTACGACGTCAGAAGGGTACTCGGATCGAGTGAGCCCAGCTGCAGATAGTCACGTGTATCGACATAGTCGGTTCGCAGCAGCGAATGAACAAAGCCACGCATGGACTTTGAACGATCATCCGCGTTGGCCCGGTCAGAAATGTGGAACGCGTCCAATAGCTTCATTAGCGGCTGCAAGCACGCTTGGGCTTGCTCCTCCGCAGCGGCGAAGTCCTCTTCCAGCCAGGCCGCATCGGCCATGGTCCAGCGGACCTGCAATTCACAGGCGTGGGCCATGAGTGGCATTCCCGCATAAAGTTGCTGCAAGATCGGATCTTGTTTTAGCAGGGAAGCCGCGATGGAATGAGATTCGCGCGTCTGATGAGCGGCCAATCGCATCATCATTTCACTTCGCTTTGATTGCCAATGATCCACTGACTGGGGATCGGCGTGGTCAGAAGCAATCCGGTAAGCTCTCGCTGCGGCACCAAAACGGTGAGATCGTGCCAACGCTTTCGCCT
>JBCCYK010000154.1:0-15622 GCA_039189905.1 Planctomycetota bacterium | reverse complement strand
GCCGCGGGAGGGTGATCTTGGTTTAGCTACGTTTCAGGGGTGGCGATCGGCGAGAAGTGTCCTATTTTCTTCGCTTTCGTTTGCCGCGACGATCGCTTTTTCGCTTTGCGTGATATTTGCCCTTCTTACGCGACGAACCTTCCGATCGTTCTCGCGAAGCGGATGCCGCGTGGTTTTTGACGACATCGAAGAACAGCTGTCGCTCCTGGAGGTCCACTCGGGCCACGCGCACGGTCAAGCGATCCCCCAAGCGAAACTGATTGCCAGGCTTGAAACCGACCAGCATCTGGCCGCGTCGTTCGTAGCGATACTGATCGGCCGGGAGCGTGTTCACAGGAATGAACCCGTCAACAGGTAGCTTGGTGCACCTCGCGTTGATGCCATCGGGAAACACCTTGGAAACAACGGCATCAAGCGTCTCACCGATCTTCTTTTTCAAGAAGTGCAGCAACTTCAGCTCAATCAGCTCCCGCTCCGCCGCCGCTGCGTTTCGCTCGGTATCGCTGCAGTGATGCCCCAGCTTGATCAACTCCGCAAACGACTCATCCGGGTTCTTGGCTCCTTGGATCAAGGAGTTCACGATTCGATGAACAGTCAAGTCCGGGTAACGTCGAATCGGGCTGGTGAAATGGCAATAGTGCTCCATGTCGAGCGCATAATGCCCCTCCCGCTGCGGCGCGTAGACAGCCTTGTTCATGCTTCGAAGCACCGCAAAATTAACCGCGTGTTCCAGTGGCGTGCCGGCGACTCTGTCAAGCGCTGCCTGGATCTCGAAGCGGCTTTCAACGTGATCGATCCCGACACGGAGATCTTTGATAAAGGTGGAGAGGCTTCGTAGCTTGCGACGTTCCGGCGGCGGGTGAACGCGATGTAGGAAATTCAGCTCAAGGTCATCGAGCCAGGTCGCCACCGCTTGGTTGCCAAGCAGCATGAACTCTTCGATGATCTGGTGACTCTCCGTATGTTCGACAAAGTAGGCGCCTTTGACCTTGCCCCCGCGGTCCATGTTGAGCTTGATATCCGGCATGTCCATTGACAGCGCACCGGTCTTGAATCGACGTTGGCGCACCGCCATCGCCAAGTCGTGCATGTGCCCCAGCAAGTCGCAGATGGGTTGTCCCCAAGGGTCAACATGTTCGCCCGGCCGCGCGAGGAACTGGTCGATCTCTTCGTAGTTGAAACGCCGATCACTGTGAATGATCGCGTTGTGAACCTCAGTGTGCGTGATGGTCAGATCATCGAGCATTTCAATTTCGACCGATTTGACCAAACGGGATTTGTTTGGTTGCAATGATGCCAAGTGATTGCTGATGATCTCGGGGATCATTGGGATCACACGGTCGGGAAGATAAACGCTCGTCCCGCGTTTCCTCGCCTCACGATCGATCGCTCCGCCCGGCGTGGTAAAATGAGCGACGTCCGCGATGTGAACCCAAAGCCGCCACCGCCCGTCTTCGCGCTGCAACGAAATCGCGTCATCGAAGTCTCGCGCGTCAAAGGGGTCGATGGTGACGGTCAAAAGCTTGCGTAGATCTTTGCGTCCATCCGGAACCACCGCTTCGTCGAACGCATCCGCTTGAGCCCGGGCCTCATCGACGACTTCGTCCGAGAAAGCATCGGGCAAGGCATACTGCCGGATGATCGTCAGCGTATCGATGGCCGGGTTCTTACTGCTACCAAGCCGCTCCAAGATGACGGCTTCGCCACCGCGTCCCGCGTCATCGGGGTAGTGAACGATCTCGACGAAGACTTTGTCGTCATCCACCAAGGGCAAGCCACGCACGTCGCCCACGCTGACAGGATGATCGAAGGGCACGCCATCCAGGTAGGCAACCGGGCCCTCCACGTCCGCGTCGGCCTCATTGGCTTGTTGATAAAACGTGCCCGTTAACTGGCGGCGTGCCCGTTCAACGATCTGAACGACTTCGCCCTCCAGTCCGCCTCGACGCCCGGGTGCGATGCGAACTTCGACCAAATCGCCTTCCAAGGCGGCCGCGGTGGCACCAGGCGGAACAAAGATGTCTTCAGGGACATCATCGGTGGCCGTCGCGGCCCCCGATGAGGGTCGAACAAACCCAAAACCACCACCCATGGCGTGACGAAAGGTGCCGCGAAGCAATTCAGGGGCGCCCCCCAAGGCCGCCGCGGGCAAGACCAGGTGATTTCCTCCATAGACAACGCGACCCTCTTTCGCCAACTGCTTGATGACGCGTCGAAGCTCACGATAGTCATCGAGCCCCAGCTCTAAACCCGCGGCAATCTGCTTCGGTTTGCTGGGTCGATACTCAGCCGCGTGGACCCAGCGAAGGACGCGGTCGGTTAGTTCCGGTGATACTTCCATGGCAACGAGCATAACCCATGGATGCCAGAATCACCCTATGGGTTCGCAGCCGGGAGGATTGCTAACCACACCGCGACACCGACGATGATTGCCAGGGCGTAGACGGACAAGGTTGAACAAGACGCGACCCGCATCGAACGAGACTTGTTCTGAATGCAGACCCAAATCAAAGCAGTGACGGCCCCGATGAATTCCAGCGGGGCGATCAACAAGCCGAAATGATTGGGGTCCCAGTAGGACACCGGACTTGCGAAACGCCAGTTCGAAAACGGTAGGAAGTGACGATGACCGTCATCATGATGAAGCGGCAAATCAAGCAGCAAATGCAGCGTAACACTGCCTGCCAGGATGGACAGGGTCTTCCATCCCATCCAACGACTCACGCCCCACAGAAGCAGGGTCAAAGGCATCGAGTTGAAGACGTCGAAGAAAAGCTGCCAATTCGTTTCAAAGTACTTGGTGGACCAAATCTCGCGTTCTGGTGTCTGGCAGACCTTCTGGTAGGCATAGAACAAGAACATGGGCGCATCGGGTAAGACGGCACCACATGTCGCCGCGATCACAGGGAGCGGACGCGTCTGGTCACGATATGCGAGCAGGCTGGCCGCGATGTGGGCAGGCGTGTGCATTTCCCGTTCTGGCCTCTCGATTCGGTCTGGAACTTGAAGACAAGCCGTCAGCTACTGCGGTAACGCGAGGTCATCCAGCTTAAGCAGCAGGCGGTCAATCTCAAATGACCAAACACGTCCGTTGTCTTTACCCAACCCTCCCCTCGGCCCAACACAGAGTGATTCAAGAAGCAGCTTGCAATCGACAAGGTGTTTTAGTCGTGACGCGCGAACCAAATCGGATTCGTTTCCAAGCCACAAAGTGGACCAGCGCGTCTTCGACTTTGTCACCCTCCCGCGGCTTCGCCATGGGAGGGTCGGCCCGCGTCAGCGTGGCCGGGGAGGGCAAGTCGCAAGAAAACAATCAAGGTCGATAGACCGTACTCGCGCCCTCCCCGAAATCTCGCTTGAAGCTCGATTTCGACCCTCCCTTCGCTGCGCGTGGGAGGGTGCAACTGGGTGAGGCTGTTCACCAGTGCTTCATCTTTCCGAACGCGATTCGGGTCACTCAATGACAGGGCGATGGGCGGGAAGCTGGGCTTTGAAATCGCCCAAACTTTGCCAATGCAAGCGACGATCGAGATCGACTTCGGCGATGGCCAGTGTTCCAAATTTGTCCGCGTTGGCAATGACTTGGCCATCGTGCCCATAAACAGCCGACAGCAGCCAATTGTCCCGCGACGAGGTGTAGGTGCTACTGATGAGATAAACATGGTTCTCGCACGCGCGAGCCTGGGCGAGTAAGGGGTTGCATCCCCAAACCGGCCAAGCGATCACCTCGGCCCCCTTCTCCGTCAGTCCTTTCGCGACCTCGGGGAAGAATCCGTCGTAGCAAATCATCATCCCGACCCGACCCAAGCTCGTTTCAAAAACGGGTAGCTCATGTCCGGGTGACAAACCGGCTTCAATCTCGCCGCGTGGCAAGGACACTTTCCGATACTTGCCGATGAGCTCGCCGCCCGGGCCAATCAGCACGGCGACGTTGTAGACCAGGTGCTTGCCACGCTCCAGCAGTCCCACGACCAGGTGCAGGTGATGCTTCTTGGCGAGTTGACTGAAGTAGTTGGTTGACGGCCCCGGGATGGGCTCCGCACAGTCAACCATGTCACGACCCGAACGGTAGTACGTCAGTGTTTCGGGCAAGACAAGCAAGTCAACCGCTTCCTTCCCGGCTGCCTCAATCAAGGGTTCAAACTGCGCGCACTTCTCGCGGTTCGTTATGCCCGTCTCGGGGCGATAGTGAACCGCAGCCAGCTTCACGGTGCGTTTGGCAACATCCGAAATGGGACAGAGCTCAATGTTTGACCAGCATACGTGAGAATGGGGAGTGGCCCATCGCAAATGCAACTCCACTCTCGCTATCAGCGCGTCCGGGGGCGCCAGGTACTCGTCTGCAAAACGAAGCATGCCATCGGCCAAGCGTCTCTGGGTTGGAAACTCGGGCTCGGCTTTCGCGACACCCTCCCTTCGTGTCCGCACTCGATCGCCGGGACTGCGAGTCGCATTCCGCCCCAGCTCGTTGAGCCAAACGACACGAGCGACGACCTGCCGAACCGCATTCGAGGTGGAATCCACGCGGCAATCGGCTTGAAAACGATACGCTTGGCCTGGCGTCACCCCAAAGTCCTTGCACCACCATCCCATCAAGCCTTCGCGCTCATCCGCGGTGATGACGAGTTCATCTGCGTCCGTCTGATGGAACCTGGGACGAATCTCTTCGCGCGGAGCCTCGCTCCGCCAACCAATCAGAGGCCGACCCCGTCGGTTGCGGCGTGTTTTTTCCTCCCATCGGTCAAATTGAGCTCGCAGCTGCGTTGCTTCTGTACGATGCGACTCCAACAGATTGGTCGTTTCACCCTCGTCTGTAGAGAGATCGAACAGGTATTCTCTCTCCTTCCCTCCTTTTCGATCGGCAATGTACTTCCAGTTCCCGTCACGAACGCCTTTCCAGATCTGCGTGCCGCGAGGTTTTCGCCAATAAAGCGTCCTGTCGATCGCCTCGCCATCGAGAATCGAGAACACATTCATCCCTTCCAAGGAATGCTCCTGCGGGAATTCCGCTCCAGCAGCGTCTGCAAAGGTCTTCGTCCAATCGAAGGTCAAGGTGGGCGTGTCACACACCTTGCCCGCAGGTAGTTCCTTGGGCCACCAAGCGATCGCCGGCACCCGGATGCCGCCTTCGAATGTGCTTCCTTTGATGCCGCGATAAGGCGTGTTGCGTGCGCTCTTGGTTCCGCCGTTGTCACTCGCAAAAACAACGAGTGTGTTTTCATCCACCGCATCCAAAACATCCCCAATCCGCGCGTCCATGTGTTCGATCATTTGGATGTAGACGTCCGGTGGTGCGATCCCTTGCTTCCAAAGTTTCGAATCGAGCGGAAGCGGGTGCGGGCGTCTATCGTTGGGACCTTGGAAAGGCGAATGAGGGCACGTGTAAGGCAGGTACAGGAAATAGGGTCGATCACGTTCCGCCGCGATAAAGTCGACGGCTTTGTCTGTCATCAAATCCGTGAAGTAGCCGTCATCACGAATCGGCTGGCCGTCCTCAAAGAGGTTGTAGCCTGCAACGTTGTCGGTGAAGTGGAAGTAATCCATCTCTCCACCGATGCAGTAATACGAGTGGTCAAACCCATGGTGCTTGGGCGCAAACTTTGGCTCGTATCCAAGGTGCCACTTTCCAAAAAGGGCGGTCTCATACCCGGCGTCCTTGAGCACGCGTGGCAACGTGGGGACCGTAACCGGCAGGCCGAGGTCATTCGTTTCTCGCAATCGAATCGCATCATCGTAGCGACCCACGTTCCCGGTGCCGATCGCGCACTCCAACCCGCCAACCCACTGTTGGTATCGCCCGGTCAGAAACGCCGCTCGAGTCGGGGAGCACTCAGGCCCGTTGGCGTAGTGGGCTGTGAAACGAACGCCAGAGGCGGCCATCGCATCCAGTTTCGGCGTCTGAATGTCTTTTCGTCCATAACAACCGAGATCGCCGTACCCCAAGTCATCGGCCAGGATAAAGACGATATTGGGCCGAGTGTTCGCGGTCGCGGCGGGCAACCCCTGTGTGAGCAAAACCGCGATCGAAACCAGAAACCCACAGCTCACTTTCAGAATCGGGAATGCTGTCATGCTTTGGTTGATTCTTGTTATTGCTTTCGAAGCCACCCGACTCACGCCAAGATGCCCTCGACGGGACGATGTTCGCGATCAGCGGGGCCCAATCGTTCCGCCGCACCCATGCTTTGTAGCATCGTGTTGTAAACATCCACCCCCTCGCGACCCACGTTCATGATGTCGCCGGTCTTGAATCGTCCATTCGCTTCCGTGATGGCGTGAAAGATTCCTGACAACTCTCGCTTCACGTCACTGTGCCGTCCATCGCCGGATTCCGTCGAGATGGTGATGCAAGCGTTCTGGAGAATGGACTTCCCATTGGCTTCCTGCGTTTCATCCAGGCGGTTTAAGAAATAGGCCACTTCGCGCATCTTCATGTGAGCATGGGCGCGAAGCGACACGTTTTTTTGTGATTCCCGGAACTTGTGCCAAAACTCATGACTGCATCCACCCGAGCCGCCTTTGCCGAGTTCCTTTGAGTCGTTGAAGGTGTGCCGCTTCTCCCCGTTGTAGACGTAGTCTCCTGTCATTCTCAGGCGTTCGCCGGCGGCCAAGAACGTGAGCGAGCCGAAGCGAACGCGATCCATTTCGATGGCAAGCGCGTAGAGATCCGCCATCAAACGCCATTCGTGCGTGAGATCGTCCAATTGCATATCCAAACCCTCGCCACCGGGATCCGCTTTGCCCCCGTGAGCCAACTTGGATTTCGGTGGCTCGCGCAGTTTCGAATCCCGAGTCTCAACCGGGTCCAGTTTCCGGTCAGCAAAGGCACGCTGCTCAAACTCACGAACGCGATCCAAGTGATCCGAAAGCCGATTCTTGGATGCGGCCCCGAGAATGGAGTTGGGTCCCGACAAGGATTGGTACTGATCCACAATCGCATCCAAAACGCTGCGTCGCATACGGAGCTGCGAGGCATCGCCTTCGCCGTCGATCAGCCGGCCAAACACACGTGTGAACAGGTCACGCGGGCGTTCTTGCATCGTGGCGGCGACACTTCCATCCCGATGAAAAGAGTGAACGAACCGTCCGACGCGGCTGCGACGAAAAAAGGTTCCAGCGACCAGTGTCGGGACCATGCCGCTCGGTAAACCGTCGGGATAGGCCGCACGTCGAATCACCTGATCGATGGAGGCGCCTCCGGCTCGGGCTTCGCCGTCGGGCGGGGTCGCGGTGAAGGCCGCGCTGGCGCCATCAAAATGGGCGTTGATTCCCGATTGATCACACCGAACATGATCCACATTCCGCATGATCAACAGTTTGTCGCGCAGCGGCTTGAGCGGCTCCAAAACGCCATCAAATCCTTCGGCTTGCAACGGCGATGGGATCCCCAGGCCGAAGAAGACATTGAAGGCTCGGGTAGGAGCCTGACTGGCGGAACCGGCGAACGCGTGACCAGCCGCGCTCGTCGTGCCGATCATTTCTTCCAACAGCGGCAAACCGATGACGGTGCCCGCAGCTCCGCGAAGGAGGGCGCGACGATCGAGAGGTGGGGTCGGCATGGGGAATACCTTAGGTGTGACGCGACTCTTCAATTCGACGAGTCTAGCAGAAGCAACTGCGTGACGATGTCTTGATACCGGGCTCGGATGCCGCCGGCTGCCGTATGGACGCGGGTCACCATGCGGGCATCGGACGCGTCGAGCGGTCGTGCCAGGCAAAACTGGATCACTTTGCGGGTCAGGCATTCCGCAACACGTTCGCTTTCGGCGAGTAGACGCATCATCTCCGCGGACGTTTCATAGCGCGTCGGTTCGGCGTCTCCCGGGAACAAGATCTCGCCGTCCTCGCGGAGCGAATTGCCATGCTCATCCCGTTCTTGAAAACGTCCCAAGCCATCGTACTTTTCCAGTGCAAACGCAAGCGGTTCAAAGCGTTTGTGGCACCCGCCGCAGGCTTCTGCTTCGATACGCTGTGTGGCAACAACACGATGCGTCACACCGCGTGCGGTCGGGACCGGCGAGGTATCCAAGCCCGGGGGCGGGTCTCCGACCTCGCTGAACAGAAGGTCTCGCAAGACAAACAGGCCGCGAGTGACCATCGACGCATCATCACCCCCGATGGTCAGAACGCTGCCGTGCGTTAATAGCCCGCCACGCGATGACATCTGGGAGACGTCGTAGCGCAGCAGTCCCTCACCTTGGGGCGTGAGACCATAATACATGGCGAGTCCTGGCGTGGCATAGGTGAATGGAAGGTCGAGCAGTTGCACCAAAGGCCCTCGTTCATTCCAGACCCAGTCACGGAACGTTGCGATGGTTTCCCGTCGCATCGCTTCGGCCAGACTGGGATTCCAATCCGGGAATCGCGAACGCTCCGGGTTCAGGCTGCTGAGCCGTTCCAAATCCAACCACTGCTCCAAAAACTGAAGTGATCGCGTCACGGCGCGTGGATCCTCCCACATGCGATCCAGCTGCCGCCGGATTCCCGCTGCCGTTGTCAATTCGCCATCATCCGCTGCCCGCATCAAGGCTGCATCGGGAGGCCCACCCCAAACCGAGTAGCTCAGACGGTTCGCCTGTTCGTAGGCGTCCAAATAGCCGGACTTTTCATCTTCGACGCGGTAGAGGAATCGTGGTGACTGCAACATAGCACGCAACACGAAGGCGACCGCATCCTCAAAGTCACCTCCCGACAACGCGACCGTTGTCGTGATGCCTCGGTACAGGGCGACCTCTTCCTTGCTGAGGGGACCCCGAAGCACTTGCTTGCCGATCGATTCCACCATCGGCCGCATGTTCTTATCGGTGAAGGTGAGATTGGCGGCATGCTCTTTGGCAAAGGCCACCACATCCATTCGCTCAACAACCGTATCGGCCAACGCGGCATACGCACTGATGTGCCCAAAGTCGACCGTGAGATTGTAAGCCGTGTTTCGAAAACCATCGGCACGAACATCCGGCGGAAGCTGGGCACGTGCTTGCTTCGCAATGTCGACGCCAAGTGTCGCGCGAATCGTTTCGATGTATTCCTCCACCGTGAGGCGACTGATCCAGCGCTGACTATTTGGTAGATGGCGATAGACGGCCGGATCGACAAAATCAAGGGACCACGCTGCTCCGTCTGCGATCCAGTCTTTGAGCAGCGTTTTCTGCGCGGCGTTTAGCGAATCACGATCGTGTGGCATGTCGTCGGATTCGACGGATGTCCAGACCAGAGACTCCAGAGGATCGCCGGGAACAATCGCTGGACCCGAGTCGCCACCCGCGAATGCCTCGGACTTCTTGGAAAGATCCAGCCCGCCTTCGCGGGATGCCGAATCGTGACACTCCAAACAATGGTTCGACAACAAGGGTGCGATCTTGCGTTCGAAATGCAAGGACGCGAGTTCCTCTGGCGTGACCGCTGGCGCGCCGAGCAACGAGGCCCTATGACCGGCGCGATAGTGACGCTGAATCTCTTGTTGGTTCAGTGCGACGTTGAAGATGGCCACCAAAGCAAGGTCACCATTCCAGGGACGCGATCCACCAAGCTCGTTTCCGATCAGCAACGTGTGTCCCACCTCCCATGGTTCGAAGCTCCCCGGCATGGCTTGGGAGGAAACCTGCCGACCATTGACATAAAGAAACGCGTCACCACGGCTGGACCGTGAAAACACCACATGTGTCCACTTCTCGCTTAGCCCCGCAATGGACGCCGAGATGGGAGGCAAGCCGTTGGAGTCGGACCCGCGGCGACGCAAGCGAACCTCAATCTTTGATATGTTCTGCCCAAGGGTGAAGTTCCGATTGCGGGTGTCTCGCGACAGGGTCACGATGCGGGCGGGTCCGCTTTGCTGGAAGTCGGACGTCTTGAACCAAGCCTCGATTGAGAGTGCATTGCTCCGTTTCAAGACCCGCGTGAGTCGATCGGATGCGTCCTGCGATGCGGCCGCCCAACAATCCTCGCTGAACTGAAGGGAGTTTTCCCGTCGTTGAATGGACCCTTTGCCTGCGATGGCCAAGTCAATCACCACCTTCTGTCCGGCGACGTCCGGCACAAGACGGCGGTCCCCATTGCCGCCTTGCGACTCAAAGGTGTAAAGGGCTTGCAACCCTCGCGCTGTGCGAGTGCTTCCATGGGTGGCTGCCGGTTCCGCGCGAACAAGCGACCCGTTGAGCCCTGCAAGTCCGAGGGTGGCGACCAAGAAACAAAGACGCGGCATCTGAAACCAAACAAACCTGGGTGACGGTCAAGTCCGATGAAGATCGTGAGTCCGGAGCGCCCCAGCCTAGCATGAACGCTTCCGGGTCGCTGGAAAGCAGCGGCTGGTGTCAGTCGGCTATCGCTTCCGTGGCGTCTTTGTCTGGGTTGGCCAGGTAAATGACGGGATAGATCATGGGCTCGGGTGCCCGCATCAGCTCGCGTTTGTCCGACGATGACTTTGGCTCACGTGAGGGTCTCGCGACGATCCAACTGCGATCCTTGCCCAAGATCTGATTGCGCAGCGCGCGGGCAAATCCTGGGCTGATTCCATCCGCTCGTGTGCCGATGATCTCGTCCGCGATCCCACGCAAGACCGGTTCCAAACGGTCTCCCGCTTGCCGCATCGCTAAACGAGCGCGATCTGATCTCCATATCCGCTGCCAGATGGCAAGTAAGCGATCATTTTCCAGGATCGCTTCGCTGATGACGGTGCGCGCCAGCTGACGCGCCTCCGGGTCGCTCGTGATCTCCTCCGCTGCCTCCATCAAAGCGCGACGAATTTCTTGATTGGCGGCCATGTCGGCCAGTGTTTTCTGGATGGCGACCACGATGTCATCCATGTGCTCTTCGATGACCGGAACCACCTCATCATCCACAAAGCGTCGAAACTCCTCCTTCACCAGCTCTTTCTTGGGTAACGGCGATTGATCGTAGAGGGCTCGCCATGTGAATTGCCAAAGCGGGGCGCGGCTCCAGACTTCTTGACCGATCTCCGTTGCGGGTGCCTCGCCGTGTCGACGGATGATTGGCAGTATTTCTTCCTTCGCGATTGGGGCCAGCTTCTGTTGCACAATCTCCAACTGGTACTTCCCAACCAAGGCATCAACCGTTTTTTGATGGCGAGCCAATGACTCTACGAGCGCCGCTTCAATCACGGGCAGACTTTCACGAATCGACTCGCCGACCAAAGGCAACATGGACCGAGCGATAGCATCGCCGTGACGGTCCACCGCCTCCGCAATCCTTTCTCGGAGACGTTCGCGTTTCTCGGCGGGCAACAGCATCGCAACCACCTCTTCCATTCGTCCGGTGCTGCGATACGACACGAACTCAACATGTTCGGCAATCGCCGGATTCACATGCCAGCGAATCTGCAAGACGCGTTCCTGCTGAAGACTAACCGTGTTTGCATCTGGCGACGCGATGGAACTGATGTGCCCAACTTGGACCCATTCACCGTTCGACCTGGTTGCGAACACGGAATCACCGACCTGATTCCAACCGACCGTATCTGACAAGGCTGTCCCATCGCGTCCGGTGAAAGTCGCCGCGAAGCCGACGTCACCCACTCGCGTTTCGAAGTCGCCGAGTCGAAGGTTGACGCTTGAACCATCGACCGAACCAGGCGGCGAAACGGAGAGGAAACCGCTCCCGGCGGCCAACAAAGCCGTGACCGCCCAAAACGCCATGCCAACCCATCTGCGTTGATTCATACCGTGGCACCTGAACTAACGCCGCGTCGAAGCCGGTCGATATAGACGGCCGTGATGATGATGACGCCTAGAAGGATGTTCTCGACTTGATTGTCAAGCTCCAGCGCCGTGCAACCCAGATTGATCACACCCATGATCAAGACGCCACAGATCGTGCCGACGATGCTGCCGCGCCCACCGAGCAGAGATCCGCCCCCAATCACCACGGCGGCGATGATCTCGAGTTCCAAGCCCATCCCTGCGGAGGCATCGCCCTTTTCCAAGCGCGCGATATCTACACAACCCGCCAATCCAAACAACGCGCCCGCGATCGTGTAGACCAAGACCTTTGTCTGACCGACGGGCAAACCGCAGAGCCGCGCGGTCGGCTCCGACGACCCAATCGCAAACACATGGCGGCCGAAAATGGTCTTGTGGATGAGCCCAGCTACCAGCAGGGCCAAGGCCAACATCAACCAAACTCCCCAGCCAAAGTTGGGTAGGATCGGGTAGGCAACCCATCGCGGATCCGGGTATTGCGTGACCATCAAACGCAACCACTCGGGAATGGTGTCTCGCGGCGGCGTGATCGTTCCACCTTGATCCGAGAGTGCTTTTCCAAGCCCCATGAAGATGGTCATGGATCCGAGTGTGATGATGAACGGAACCAATCGAAGCGCCGCGATCAATGTGCCGTTGAAGAGTCCACAGGCCGCGCCTGCGAACACGGCCGCCGGAATCGCCGCGTAAATCGACCATCCCGTCTCGAGTGCGTAGGCCGCAACGCACCCGCACAAGGCAGCTGCTGTGCCCGCCGACAAGTCGATACCGCCCGCGATGATGATCAACGTCATCCCCAGTGCCGCGATCCCCACCTTCACGCTCTGAATCCCAACCAATCGAACCGACGAGGAGGACGCAAAATTCCCCACCCCACCATTCAAGCGATCGGCGATCGCGAAAAACAGAATCACAACCAGCAAGGCAAGCAGGGGACCCGCAGCGGAGAGGATTCGAAGAAGTCGGGGTTTCATCGAGGACTCGTTCAAGTCGTCTTGTTGGGCATCCAGCTGGTTGTGCGTCGCCTCATACGATAACCAGTTCTCGCCCTTGTTTCTTCCCCGCGGAACGCAGGCCTTTCGTTTCTCGCGCCTTGAACGCGTCACGATAGGATTCCGATCGCTTTCAAAGGGCAATGTGTGCAGGATTGTGCCACGTCGGTTCCCTAAAGCAATGTCGGGCGACCATGGAAACGAGACTTCCGCTTGAGTTGCCTTCCGGTGTCGTGCGGGTCTTGTCGGTCGCGCCGTCAGCGTGGCAACTTACGGGGAGTGATTGAGCGTTTCGCATCAGGAAGACTTTGTCGGTGCGACGAAGAGAAGGGCATCACCCTTGGAGTGTGTCGCTTCCTATCCTCATCTCGGCGGAAACGCACGTGACTTTTGACCCTCCCAGCTACCTGCGTGTCCACCGCGATGAGGCGGAGAACGAAGACGCCCGAAACCCCTCCCCCGAGTCGGTCGCGTCTCTCATCGATCCCCCCGATCATGTCGATGATTTCTGGCGAGTCTATACCGAGGCGACCGGTTGGCAGGTGAATGAAGACGGTGAATTGCAGGATGCAAGCGCTGTCTCACCGCCTGAACCCTCGCATCGAAGCGACACACTCCCGAACCAAGGTACGCTCCGGCATGATGCTTCTGAGCACGAAGTTGAGTTGCAAACGCCCGGAAACGAACGAAGGCTCCCCGCGGTCCAGGCTCGACGGTTGGCAGACGCGGCGGCTCGTCTGGCCTCCCAACTGCTAACGCAGCAACAAAGCCTTCAAGCACATCAAGCTGAGTTGGCTGTCCGCGCCGTTGAAACCGCACCCGATCTGCCACGCGACGCGATCGGCCAGCAGATCGGGCGCGCCCTCGGCGATGCTGTCCAGGCGACGGAGTCGATCGCGGCCGCGGTGTATGTCATCGACGATGAAACGGAGTTCCTGCACACGCGTTTCCTTCACGGCCTGTCACCTCAGGACCGTCTGGGAAAAACCCGTCCTCTTCGCGGTGCGCGCGCCGACCTGGAGTCCTTGGTGGGCGGGGTTGTGACCATTGACGACGTCGATGCGGGACCACTCAACACCTGGAACACGCCCGAGCCCTGTCGTGCCGCGATCTGCTGTTGTGTCGGCAATCAGGACTACCCGATTGGCACCCTCTGGTTGATGAGTGATCGCCCACGCCAGTGGCAAGACAGCGATGCAGCGGCCGCAAGACTCGCCGCCGCCCATGTGCTTGAGTGTTTGGAACGGCACCAGCCGTCCACCAGCATGTCGGCCGTTGCGAAACAACTGGTTGTGGTCGACACCGAAGAAGCACTGGAGACAGACTGGGCATGCTCCGACGAACCCACCGAAGCAGACTTGCTTGCCATCGAACAATCCGATTTCGTGTCAACCTTGGACATCGCGGGGGACATACAAGAGCCACCCGTTGAATCGGAGCCGCAATCCGAGTTCGTGCTTGACATCGCCAACTGGCAACACAGTATTTTACCTGTCGGCACGCGCCTCGCGCCACAATGGTATGTCGACGGCATGATCGAATCACCGTCGCTAACGGCGCGAAGCTGGCATCACTGGGATGTCCTCCCCGACGGCACGCTTGCCATGGCCGTTGCATCGACACCCAGGCGAGACGCCGTGGGCCTGATGCAATTGACGCTCGCAAGATCCGCACTGCAAGCCCACGCCGGTTACCGTCATGATCCGTCGCAAGCGATCCAACGTGTCGGCGACACGCTTTGGCACGTTCTCGGTGAGAACCCACTCATCGATGACGACCTGGGTCTCGATTTGTTTTACATGCACATCCAAGCGGACACAGGCGAGTTCGTTGCGGCACAACTTGGCAACTGGAACACCAATATCGTCTCCCGATTCGGCTATCGCCCCTTCCAACACCGCGTCGCGGGGCCTCGCATCGGCTTTGAGCCCACTCCCATCCCGCAGGTTTCCACCGCCATTCTGCAACCCGGCGAAGCGCTGATCGTGCGTGGCATGAGCGCATGGACGGACGCCAGGCCTGATGGCGTGCCCCAGGCAGTGGACGCGGACAGCCGATTCGCCTCCGCCTTGAAAGACGCGATGGCGACGGGCGAAACGAACCTCTTAGCAGCCACCCGGCGTTACTTCGCTGACGTGCCACTCACGGGTGAACGAACCGCCATCTCTCTCCGGCATGAGGCCCCCGTCCATAGCGACTGAGGTTTCGTGCGGTTGTTGGCCTCGTGACCGCCCCCGACCAAATCGAATTGTCGCATCGCGTCTTCTCTGTCACCATGGTCCGGCAGGACTGAAGCGATCATCGTCGGATGGCCTGCGTAACGCGTCACATGACAAGGTCCGCGATTTGGCAACGGAAGAATCGACGAGCGAGTATCTCAAGCTGGTGTGGAATCTCGATCCGGCTGCGCATGCGACGGAGATTCTCCAAGCACGCAATCAAGCCGGCATCGCGGGGGCCGACGCGTTCGAGCAGCAAGCCCGCGTGCCGCTAGCAAAGAAGGAACTCGCGGCTGAACCAGTCTCGGAAGACATGGTGACGGTTGATCAAATACGCCGGGACTTCTTCGATCTGACTACCGAAGTCGTCGCTCGGCACTTGACTGTCCTGGGTGTCGATGCAAATCCGGTGGAGATGGCCACGGTTGAAAGGCTGACGCAAATCAACGCGAGTCGAGTTTCGTTGAATCAATTGTTGGACGACGCGAGTTTGGATGAGGAGTTGCGGACCGCAATACGGAAATCATTGCTGGAGACGCCCGCCCAAGCGGCGTTGATCCAAGAGGGCTACCTGAAGAAACTCATTTCACCCGAGCGCAAGCGTTCAGCATCGGTGTCCGCTCGGGTGATTCGCGATCGCTATCCCGAAATCCATCTCTTGCAGAGGGATTGGTTGGAATCCATTCTTCGATGCCAG
>JBCCYK010000153.1:0-15678 GCA_039189905.1 Planctomycetota bacterium | reverse complement strand
TCCCCCCTTGCCGGACGCTCAGCACGGAGCGGTTACCCACTCCGCACCTCCGGTGGAGGCCATAGCAGTTGGCTAAACTTTCTATGTAGGACGCTTTCATTCCCTATCTCAACCCGGTTTATCCCGGCACTCCCCTCCCCGGCCACGCTGACGCGGGCCGACCCTCCCGCGGCAAGGTGATACTGATTTGGCTGCGTTCTAGTGGCGGCGAGAGGTGTCCTTTTTTCAGTGGATTCGATTGAACCAAAGGCCGCCACGGGCGACCTACTTTGTGAAGCCCATGAGTGATCCCAACGACATCATCGATGAATGGCTGGTCCTGCGTTGTCAGGGCGGCGATGCGGACGCGATGGCGGAACTGGTGCGCCGCTGGCAACCCAGGCTCAAGGGCTTCGCCTTTCGTTTGATGCACGACCAATCCATCACGGATGACGTGCTTCAGGCGACCTGGATGGACGTGGTGCGTCGCATTCGTTCGCTCCGTGATCCTCGCTCATTTCGCGCGTGGTTGTTTCGTATCGCGGCGAACAAGTGTGCGGATCACATTCGGCGGGCGACGCGGGAACGAAGGATGTTGGCGACTGCTTCGTGCGATCAAGCCGAGGCGTTTCCGGATCCTTCCACCCCATCGACCGGCGATGCGAATGACGATCTCGAGCAGCTGCAGGCGGCCGTCGGTCGCCTGGATGATGACAGTCAACGGCTCTTGCGTTGGCACTATCTGGACAGCCTCAGCGTGGATCAAATTGCCCAGCGCATTTCGAAGCCACCAGGCACGGTGAAATCACGTTTGTTTCATATCCGAAAGAAACTCAAAGCAGCCCTTATTGGAGAAGCATGATGGACGATCTTGATGAAAAGATCTTGGCCGCGCTCAAGGCGGAAGATGTGGAGGTTCTCTCGCAGTATGAGGGCGAGTCATCGTTACCCACATCCGTGATGCAGGTGTATACCGGACGGAGGCGATGGATCAACTTATCCGCGACCGTGGTCACGTTCGCAGTGTTTGCCTTGCAGGTGTGGTGTGGCTACCGCTTCTTCAACGCGGAAACGACCCGCGAGCTCATTGGGTGGGCCACGGGATTTCTAACCTTGTTCGTATGGGTGGTGATGATGAAGCTCTGGTTCTGGCTTGAGATGCTGCGAAATTCGGTCACACGCGAAGTAAAACGATTGGAGTTGCAAGTCGCCCTGTTAAATCAGCGTCAGGAAACAACATCGACGCGATGATCGAGAAGCTGTAGGTGCGCTCGCGAGCCCACCGTAAGTCGCCGCGTTCGCCGAACGCGGGTCACACCCGTTCTTAACGCCATCAGCATGTAGGAAACGCACGCACACGGCCAGGCTAGGCTTGGGCTTAGCCGAACGCTGGTCAAACGCGCACTACGAACCCTTGAGACTCGCCAGTGTCGCGCGAACCGTGTCGGCACAGCGGCGGAAAGCATCTTGCTCCTCAGCGGCAAGCGTCGGATGCAGGATGCGTGTCACGCCCCGACGACCGATCACGGCCGGCAGCGACAGGCAAACATCGTCAATGCCAAGGTAGCCATCAACCAGAACACTCACGGGCATTGTGTGCCGCAGGTCGTAGGCGATGCTGTCGATGATCGTCACGGTTGCGAGCGCGATGCCATAGCACGTGTGGCCTTTGCGACGAAACACCTCGTAGCCCATGCGCACCGTCTGTTCGAAGAGACGCTGTGAGATGTCACTTGGATAAAAACGTTCGCCCCCTGTCATCGCCACGGAATGTGCCGCGAACTGGGAGTCGCCGTGTTCGCCGAGGATGTAAGCGCGAATGTCTTCTGCGTGAATCCCGAGCTCTTCGGACAACAGCGCGCGGTAGCGAATGCTGTCGACCAGAGTGCCGGTTCCAATGACACGTTCGGGCGGGAAGCCAGACAGCTCAATGGTGAGAAACGACATCACGTCAACCGGATTGGTCACCATGATGATGATGGCGTCGGGGCTCCCGGCGGCGAGCTCAGGGACCCACGCGTTCAGGATTGGCATGTTTCCCATCGCCATGTCCTGTCTAGATTTCCCCTTTCCCAAATCGGGCAGCGGGGCGGAGGCGGTGAAGACGATTACGTCACTGCCGGCGGCGTCCTCCACCCTCCCGGCTCGGATCTGGAGGCTGCTGTTGGTGAGTGCCGACGCGTGTCGGAGATCCATCGCGTCGCCCTCCGCTTTTGCAAACGAGCGGTTGACGAGCAGCACCTCGTCGGCCAATGGGTTGAGGGTCAGGGCAAAGGCGATGGCGGAACCCACGCGTCCCGTCCCGACGATGGTGATCTTCATGGTGTTTCGGTCCGATGTGGTCGCATTCCGGTAACAAAAACCACTATGTTACCGCTCGTAAAGTCATTGGGACGCGAATCGGTTGGCAGGGGACATGTTTGGTCAGCGGAGGCGGGCCCGCCGATTCACGCGCCGTCACGCGATTCCATCCGAAGGACAGACCGCCATGCCATCTCCCCCGGGTGCCACTCCCGCTGCCATGGGTGCCATTCAGAAACTTCGAAGTGCCGTTGATCGTTGTTCGCTCACGTTCTCATCGGGCAGATGTAAGCTTGATGCTTCCATGCCATCCGCGTTCGGATTGCGTGCGCTGCTTTTGGCCGCAACGCTGTTTCTTGGCGTCAGCTCGGCTTCCGCCCAGGATGCGGACGCCACTGAGCCAGCGGAGGCGACAAGCGAGCTCGTCCAGATCGAGATGGGGGAGACCGTGTCAATCGGTTTGGACCAAAGGATTGATGAGTGGTTCAAACCGATCGCTGATTGGTGGGGAAGCATTGTTTTTTTTACGGTGAAGCTACCCAGGGTGGGCGAGCTCCCGTTTGTGCTGATCCTGTTGGTGTTCGGCGCGGCGTTTTTCACGGTTGTATTTGGTTTCATCAACCTGCGTTTGCTGCCGCTCGCCATTCAGGTTGTGCGTGGCAAGTACGATGAACTTGAGAACGAGAGCGAGAGCACGCCGCAAGATGTTGAGGCGAACCAGCCGAAGGACGGGAATGACGGCGACGGTGAGTTATCGCACTTCCAGGCACTGGCGACTGCCGTTTCAGGCACGGTCGGACTCGGGAACATTGCGGGTGTTGCCGTTGCGGTCGCGACAGGCGGTCCTGGAGCCACCTTTTGGATGATCGTTTGCGGCCTGCTCGGCATGTCCAGCAAGTTTGTCGAGTGCACTTTGGGTGTGGCATATCGCGATGTGGATGCGGATGGCACCGTCCATGGCGGACCCATGTACTACTTGCGCAAGGGTCTGACTGACATGGGGCTGACGCCCGTGGGCAAGGTCCTTGGAATCGTCTTTGCACTCTGCTGCATCGGGGGCTCGTTCGGCGGCGGGAACGCGTTTCAGGCCAACCAAGCGGCGCAGCAAATCAAATCGCTCTTCGGTTTACCCGACAACGGCGCGTCCGGCACGATCATCGGCTTGGTCATGGCGGCCTTGGTGGCGGTGGTGATCATCGGTGGGATCAAACGCATTGCCAGTGTGACGGAGAAAGTCGTGCCGTTGATGGCCGGGATCTACTGTGTGGCTGCTCTCGTCATCATCGTGATGAACATCACGAGCGTGCCCTGGGCCGTGGGGCAAATTGTGTCCGGCGCGTTCACGCCGGCCGCCGGTTTGGGTGGCATCTTGGGTGTCATCATCCAAGGATTCCAGCGTGCCGCGTTTTCCAACGAGGCGGGAACCGGTTCCGCTGCCATCGCTCACTCGGCGGTGAAGACAAAGTATCCGGCTTCCGAGGGAATCGTGGCTTTGCTGGAACCTTTCATCGACACGGTCGTGATCTGCACGATGACGGCGATCGTGATCGTGCTTTTCAATGCAGACGCCGCGTTCGCTTGGGGGGACGTCGAATCAAAGATGGTTCTGATCGAGGGAACGCGCGTGGGTGGGGTCGATCTCACGTCGGCCGCGTTTGACAGCGTTCTCCCGGGGTTCCGCTACATCCTCACCGTGGCGATCATTTTGTTTGCGTTTTCGACCATGATCTCGTGGTCGTACTACGGGCTGCAATCCTGGAAATACCTGTTCGGTCGCAGCCAAGCGGCCGACTTGGCCTACAAGATCCTGTTTTGCGGCGTGATCGTCATCGGAGCCGCCATTTCCCTGGGATCCGTGATCGATTTCTCAGACGCGATGATCTTCGCGATGGTCTTCCCCAACATGCTGGGCATGTTCTTGCTGTTTCCAAAGGTGAAGCAAGAACTGAGCCGGTATCGCCAAGCGATTTCCGAACGGGGCTAGCGGTCCCCGGCAATGGTTAGGGGCGGGCTCGAACCGCCGACACCGGCCTTTTCAGGGCCGTGCTCTACCAACTGAGCTACCTAACCGTCGGAACCGCCGGTCTTCTTGTGACCTGCAGGGTGTGCCTGGCCACAGGATGAGTCATGTCCGTGGGCGATTTCCATTCAACACGGCAGAAAACTACGCTATCATGGGGGCTGGCGTCAATCGGCCCTGAGTACGAATCGCGGCGTGACAGAGTCTCCCTGTTCCAGGGGGCGCCTCCCTGTTCGAGGGGGCATCGCCCTTGCCAACTTGGTCCGATTTGCGCCCGTTGAGGCGATGGCATGGCGGCTTGTGCGTTCGACTCTTCCTTATCCCCACTTTCATGGTTCCGTTTTCATTGTCCCGGGCATCCCGAGGCAGTCGGTAACGCGTACGAAGCGACTTTCCTTGTCAGAAAGACCCATCGAAGGGGTTCCGCTTGACAGGTGAGATGGCAATCCCAACCGAATGCAGACGCGTCGCGCCACCTCCATCGATTCACGAAAGACTTGCCATGGCAACCGCTGATCCCATCGAGCCGGACGTTGCTGACTCCGCTGCGACGGACGCGGTCGCGTTGGGGACGAGCCAACAGGAGCGCGAGCAACGCGAGCATGAGCGTGAGAAGCTCCGCACCAGCCGGTTTGACATCGTCACGTCCTTCTTCATGGCAGTGATCCTGTTCCTGGGCACGTTCGTGCTGATGATGTTCATCGTGTGGCTAACGCTTCGAATGCCCGAACGCGTCAAGCCCATCGAAATCATTGAGGAGAATCCCGCTGGTCGCGCTGACAATGCGGAGGGCTTCGAGCGTGATTTCGAACCGCCAGGTGCGGAAGAAGTGGAGGAGTTGATGGAACCGACTTTGGAGCAAACGCTGGAAGCAGTGACCGACGCGGTCAGTTCCGTTGCAGCCACCCTGGACACGATGCCCACCGACGCGACGGCCAGCACGCAGGGGACCGGCAAGGGAGACAGCCGTCCGCCGGGGCCGGAGGGTGAGGGCGAGGACATCATCCCTCGGTTTGAACGCTGGCAGTTGAATTTCAATGCCAAGGGCATCAAGGACTACGCGAAGCAGTTGGACTTCTACAAAATCGAGCTGGGAGCCGTGGGTCCACCGGTGCAAGGCGTCCACACCGCCTGGAACCTGGCCGGGTCGCCCCAATCCAAACTGAACCCCGACAGTGACTCTGAGAAGCGGCTCTACTTCATGTGGACCACGGCTGGGCCACTGATGCAGTTTGACCGTCAGTTATTGACTCAGGCACGTGTCCCGTTGCCGCCAAGTCGAAGCATGTTGAAATTCATCTCGAAGGATCTTGAAAACCAATTGGCCGTGATCGAGCGTGACTACTATCAGTCCAAGGGCTATACCAGCGTGACGCAAATCGCGAAGACCATTTTTGAGAGCAAGTCCGAGGGGGGCGCTTATCAGTTCGAGGTTGTCTCGCAACGATATCGCGCCGGAAAGTAAACCATCCCAACGGACCGTGTCGTCCCCGTTCCATTCAAACCGTTAATCAAGCTTTCCATGTTGTTCTTTGCAAACCTGTACAACCTGATTTCCAATTCCACCTATGGCGCACTGGCCGCGGTTGCCTTGTGGGGTCTGTACTGCATCGTGATCGTTTGGACGCGTGTGGCCCAAAAGCGTTTCAAGTCCGAAGCCCAGCAGGACGAATTCATGGACGATGTCTGCCAAATGTTGGAAGCGGGTGATTTCGAAGGCGTGCAGGAGTACTGCGATGGCGACGCCCGGGCGATCCCACAGATGGTCGACATGGCCGTCGCGCATCGTGGCGAAGGATTCAAACGAGCGAAGCAAGTCATGACGGATCGGTTCCAGCGGGACGTCCTCAGTGATTTGGAGTATCGACTCTCCTGGGTGGGCACCGTGATCAAGAGCGCACCCATGATTGGCTTGTTCGGGACGGTGTTCGGGATGATGGGGGCGTTCCGGACGTTGGCAACCGCCGAGTCGGTGGAGCCATCCGCATTGGCAGGTGACATTCAGGTCGCGCTCGTGACAACCGCCAGTGGCTTGGCGATTGCGATCCCGCTGATGATTTTGGTCGCCAACGTCAACATTCGGATTGCCAAGATGGAGGATCTGATCGGTTCGGGGCTGCAGCGCTTTATCAACGCGTTCAAAGCAGGGCTAGCACGCGAGCAGGCTTCGGCCACGCCGACGCCGGAGCGTGCTCACGTGGACGTGTTTGCCAACGCTTAACCGATGGCCTGCGTCGTCAGCCGCCCTCCGATGCCCGCGATTGGAATGGGGCGAAGACGGGAACCCCTGAGTTTTGAACCCGATTGGATGAAACCGAGCCCCGCTTGTTTTGCCGATGTTTGAAGACGAAGAAGACGACGAACCCGCGCTCGAACGCAAACCGCGTGAAGATTCCGAAATGGATATCACGCCGATGATTGACATCACGTTTTTGCTGCTGATTTTCTTTGTCGTCGCATCCAAAATGGATCCCACGCAGACGGGGAACATCCCGGATGCCGACAACGGCTTGGCGATTTCGGCAAAGGACTCGGCGGTGATCTTCATCGAGCCGCTGGGATCCGAGAAAGTGCTGTTGACGCGACGCGATGGGACCGAGTTCAGCGAGGATGAAGAAACGCAAACCAGCGAGATCGTCGAGTACCTCACCGGCGAGTTGGAAAAGACGATCGGTGAAAGCAAACAACAAGTGATGTTGCTGGGGGACCCCATGGTCAAAATGCTCCATGTGACTCGGGTGCAACGCATTGTTGGAGACGCGTTCCCCGAGCAAGCGTTCACCTACATCGCCGTGAAGGAACAGTGAGATGACCTTGGTGGTGACATGCGATGCCTGCGGCGCGACGCGAAGCGTCAATGAACGTCTGGCCGGACGCACGATTCGGTGTCCGGATTGCGAGGCCGAGTTGGTGATCCCTTCGGCAGAAGACTTCGTGGAACCGGCGGTTCCGGTCGAAGCGATTGCCGTCGAAGCGGAGCCCGTCGCGTCCGAAGCCCAGTTCGTTGCGGTCGAGGCGGTGACGGAATCCGTTTCTTCCAATGGAGCCATCCCGGGAGATGTGATCCCGCAAACCGGCGATGCGAATGACGGTCGCACAATGGGCACGGGGCCGATGACGGAGTTAGATGACGATGATGATGAAGCCATGCCGCCGCGCAAGAAGCGGGATGACGACGAGTTGGACATGACGCCCATGGTGGATGTCACCTTCCTGCTCTTGATCTTCTTTATGGTGACCGCCAGTTTCAGCCTGCAGAAATCCATCAAGATGCCCCGGCAGCAGTCCGACCTGCCATCGACGAACAACGAGGAGGAGCCCGAGGATGAGCTGGATCCGATCGAGTTGGAGATCGATGAGAACGGCGGCTTCCTACTTCTCGCGAAAGACGGGGAAACGGAGGCGGCGGGCAAGATCAACTTGATCAACGCGATGCGTCTGGCGGCGGGGGAAGAAGCGGCCAGCATGCAGCTGAACATCAAGGTTCACGAGGAGGCGCGATTGCAGTCCTTGGTGGATGGCATGGACTCGGGTACGAAAGTCGGCTTCATGGCCATTCAGGTAACGCAAGTGGATGGTTTCGACTGACTCAAGTCGATGCCTTTCATTGACGTCGTTTGGCGCGCGACCGTGCCCCGGGGCGCGATCCAAGGCGGATGCTTTTCTTTTCGAATCACTAGACTCAAATCACACACGTCACATTAACGCATGCTTGCGAAAGAACTGATCGATCGGCTGGAGCGCGAAGGTCTGCTCGATCAAGAAATCATCGAGGCGCTCCGCGAACAACTCGCGCAGACCGGTGCCCGGGTGACGCCCGAAGCGATCGCCAAGTTGTTGGTGGACAACGGCCAGTTGACGCGTTTTCAGGCCACCAAACTGATCGGGAAACTCCGTAGCAGCGATCCTGCCGGGGATGAGGCAGAGATCGTTGAGGCGGTGGTGGAGGAAGACGAACTCTTGACCTTTGATGATGACGGCACGGCGGACGTGTTCGAGGCCGAACCCGCCGAGGCGGTTGCCGTGGACGCGATCCCCATTGAAGCCGAGCCCGTCGCGGCGGTTCCGGTCGAAGCGGTGGCCGTCGCTGCGGAGCCTGTCGGCGATGGCCGCGACGACGCGATGGCGGAAATCCCACCGGACCGACCGCGTTCGACCCGTGGCGGTCGCCCCTCAAAGCCCGAGAACAAGTCGGTTTGGGATTCGTTCAAGGTCTATGGTTACGTGGGCATCATCGGCTTCCTGCTGCTCTCAGGCGGCGGCCTCTTCTGGATCCTATCCCGCGGCAACGCGGACGACGTGATCAAGATTGCCGACGAAAAGTATGACACGGGCAGCTTCCAGCCGGCCCAAGACGCTTACCAGGGTTTCTTGGCGACGTTTGGGGAGGAGAATCAGTATTCGTCGCGTGCACGAACGCGTATCACGATGGCTGAGTTGTTTCGTGCCGAGACCATGACAGACCCCACGGCTGCCTCGGACTTGGCTCGAGAGAAGCTACCGAGCATCGTCGATGAAGAGGGTATGAATCTGGAACGCGGCAACTTGGCCCAACTCCTGGTTGACATTGCCAAGAACATCGCGGACGCGGCCAGTGGCGCAAGCGAAACCTCGGAGAAGCAGCGTTTGCTGGGGCGTTTGGATGAGCACCAGGAGTTGATCGACAATCCCAACTACATGTTGGGTTCGATGAAGAAGACGCTGGCGGGGCAGTTGCTGGAGTTGTCCGAAACACGCAATCGCGTGCGGCGTGAGATCAGTCGCAACATCCGATTGGATGAAACGGTGACTGCGATGGAGACGGCGTTGTCCGACAACGAAACCAAGAAGTCGTACGATGAGCGTGACCAATTGCTGCGTGACTTTCCCGAACTTCAGGATGACCCGCGATTGCAAACCCTGATCGAGTCCGCGAGCGACATCCAGCAAACCTTGGTCAAGCAATCCACCAAACTGCCGAAGGTCTCGGTGGAACCACTCGAAGAAGAGTCCATTCGTTCGATTGTTTTGACCACGCGGGTCGGGGAATCGATCCCCGGATTGGAAGAGGAGAATTACTTTCTTCGTGCGGGTGGCAGCGTGTTGGCTTTCTCCGCGGCCGATGGGCGTCTGCTGTGGCGAAAGTTCACGGGTTACGGTGAGGACCACACCCCACTTCGTTTGGACGATGGAACCTCGGTGTTGTTGTCGGACGTGCGTTCGCATGAAGTGCGACGTGTGGACGGTCCGACCGGCGACCTCGTCTGGCGGACGAAAGTGGGTGAACCCTTTTCCGAGCCATCCGTGGGTCGTGATACCGTTCTCATTTCCACACGATCCGGGCGCATGCTGGCACTGGATGCTGACACGGGGGAGTCAAAATGGGTCGCTGAAATCCCGCAGGGCTTGGACACGGCGCCGGGCATTGATGACACACTTGGCAAGGTCTATCAGACGGGCAATCACAGCAACCTCTACCTGCTCAATGCGCGGGATGGAAAGTGTCTGCAGAGCTTTTATCTAGGGCATGATGAGGGCACGATCGTGGTTCCGCCCGTGCCGCTGCTAGGGCATTTGTTTGTGATCGAAAACACGGGTGCCGACTTCGCGCTCGTTCATGTCCTCAAGGTGGACGATCAGGGCGAGAATCTGAAGGTGGCGCAGCCCCCGTTTCGATTGACGGGCAACGTCAAGGTGCGACCGGTCTTGCAGAAGCGTCGGATCATCCTGCTCACGGATTTGGGCGAGGTCACGGTGCTGGACGTTGAGCTGACGGCCGAACGCCAGCAGGTGGCCAAAGTTGCCGGTGAGGTCGCGTCCTATGAAGCACCGACGGCGACGCAGATGGCCGTCGGACGGGGGCAGATGTGGATCACCGGGACGCGGATCGGACGCTATGAGTTGCAGATCAATACCGGTCGCGTCGTGATGGATTGGACGAAGAACGAAGGGGATACCTTCTTGGGTCGACCGCTGTCACTTGAGGACACCCTGATTCACGCGCGACAGTTGCGCGACACGGCATCGATTCGCGTGATGGCGACGGATCCCAAGTCCGGCGGCGTGCTCTGGAAGACCGACGTGGGCGTCCCCGTCGCCATGATTCAGCCCTCGCCTTCCGGCGGTTTTCACGTCGTCACAAGTGGGGGCGCCTTGTTCGAGCTGGATCGGCAGGCCTTGGAAGACGGTTCCACTCAGGGACCGGTGGAGAATCCGGGGGAGAATGGGATCGCCTTGCGGTTCGAGGATCCGATTCGGGTGAATGAAACGGTCCGCGTTCTCTTGAATCAGGCTTCACCCGCGGAAACCATGGTCTACGACCCGGGTCGACGGAACCAAAAGTTGCGCAAGGTTCAGATGAACCTGACGGATGGCGTTCCGGCTGGCCGTGGCGTGTTTGCCGGGGGTGGTCTGTTATTACCGGTCGATAACGGGCGCGTGGTCTTGGCGAATTATCAAACGGGCAGCATGTTGGGATCGCCGTTCCAACCGGCCAGCAATCCGACCGAGACCGTGAAGTGGACGAATCCGGTGACGCTATCGGATGACCCGGACCAAGTCATTTTGGCGGATGATCGCAACAAGGTGTATCGGCTTCGCGCGGGCGATCAGGTGCGCGAGTTGGCCTCCGCAGATTTGGAAACGCCCATGATCGATCGCATTGCGATGGTCGGCTCCGTCGTGATTGGTGCGACCGCGGGTCCGGCGGCGGACTTTGTCGTTGGATTGGATGCCGGCGGATTGGAGCTCGCGTTCAAGACACTGCTGGAGGGTCGTGTTGTCTGGGGGCCGGTTTCAGCGCCATCCGGCGCCGCGCCACGGGCCCTGCTGATGACGAACGACGGCGTCTTGCGTGCGTACGACCAGAGCGGAAAACAAGTGTTCCAGACGTCGTTACCATGGGAGGGCACGCCCATCGATGAGATCCTCTCGATCAACGACCGTTGGGTCCTGTGTGGCCGCGAGGGCGGCATCGTGACCCTCGGCCCGGGAACGGGCGCGGTGCTTGGCTCCTTTGATTTGGGGCAGCCCATTTCTGCGGCCCCGTTCCCGGTTGGCAGTCGCTTGCTGGTACCCGGTGCCGAAGGCGTGATCTACATCATCAGCACACCGGGGGGCGAGTGATCATGCGGGGTTCTTTTCAGGTTGCAGGCGAGTATCCACTGACACGGTCGTCCGTACGCTGTATCGCGTTTGCCACGGCGTTGTCTCTCCTTCTTCTCGCGGCTGCGAGCGTTCAGGCTCAGATCGTCAACTACGCGGATCAAGGGAAACCGCCGCCGGCCGGTCTCGAACTGCTTCAAGAAGAGCCGCACGACCTGATATTCTTCACGCCCGATTCCGGTGGGGGCTGGCTGAAGGCCTTGCTGTTGGATGTTCCAGGACGCGAGATGCCAACGGATGTCACGGGAACACTGACGTTCCAGGTCGTCAGCATCGAAGGCAAGAAGTTCTCGGCGCGCTGGAAGGACATCGCCGACATTGATTTCTGGGAGAAACGCCTGGAACGTGAGACGGTCGAACGCATTCAAGCCGGCGACTTTGTGGGAGCCTATCCGTTCCTGTCGATTTTGATTCGGGACTATCCGAGTCGTCCCGGCTTACGAAGACTACGCAGTGAGTTCCTGCTGCAGGACGCAATCCGTCGCTTTCGGGCCGGTGAGTTGGATTCGACGCTCGCCATGTTGGAGGAGTTGCGCCGCTATGCACCGGAGTATGAAACGGCGAAAGTGGTTTCGGCCTTGGGCATGGTGACTGACCGCTTGATGCAACGGATGGCGGACGAGGGCGACCTCTATCGCGCACAGCAATTGTTGTCACGACTCAAGACAGACTATTCCGGCGTCGATCTGTCCTCGATTGGCAAATGGGACAGTGAGTTTCTGCGAATGGCGACGGAGAAACAGAAGGAAGCCATTGACGCCGCCAGGAAAGGCGATTTCAGGACGGCACGACGGGCCGCGCGGGAGAGTGTTGCCTTGAAGCCTGAGATCGAGAACGGGAAAGAGTTGATTCAGAAGATTGATGAGGTTTATCCGCTCGTCAACGTCGGGGTGCTGCAGACGGCAACGGAGTTGGATCCAACCCGGCTCGATAACTGGGCCGCGCGTCGGGCCGGGCGTTTGATGTATCGCGTGCTGTTCGAAATGAACTCAGCGGGACCGGAGGGCGGTGAATATGAGTTTCTGTTTGGTGAAACCGAGCAAACCCCCGACCGACTACGTTTCACGATGTTCTTGGAACCAGAGAAGTTGTCCGAGCCTCTCAATGGGGTCAATGGGTTTCATCTCGCGGACATCCTCGCTTCTCGCGCACGCGATGAATCGGCGACCTATTTCACTCCGTGGGCGGCGGCGATCAAGGGCATTGGCTTGGACGGACCAAACCGTGTGGACTGCCTGCTGCGTCGACCCAATGTGTTGCCTCAGGCTCTGCTGCAAGTCACCGTCGATGGCAGCTGGTTTGGTGGGGAACCGCGCTCGCCAACCGGGGACTATCGGAAGGACGTTCAGGACGGTGATCTGGTGCGGTATGTGATACGAGGTGAGCAGAGAACCAAGACGCAACCCAAGGAGTTGGTCGAGATTCGATGTGAAACCGCCGCTGACGGTGTGTCGAGATTGCTGCGCGGCGAAATCGATGTGCTCGACCAGTTGTTTCCAGCCGACGCAGTGCGGCTTCGCAAAAGTCGGACGATTCGCGTTGCGAATTACCCGTTGCCGAGTGTGCACATGCTGATCCCGTGTAGCGATCACGCTTACCTGGATCGCGCCACGTTTCGGCGAGCGCTGGTCTATGGAACCAATCGTGCGGACATCTTGGGCGGTGAGCTGTTGGGCGGCGCCGAAGTTCCGGGCTGTCAAGTTCTGTCGGGTCCATTCCCCGCAGGCCTGGATGCTTCCGATCCGTTGGGCTACGCCTACGATCGTGAGATCCTGCCTTTGGAATATGAACCGCGGCTGGCCAAATTGCTGATGACGATGAATGCCAACCAGATGGAGGCAGAGGCGGAGCGGAAAGAAGAAGAGATGCCCGAGATGACACCGATTCGCCTGGCTCATCCACCTGAAAACCTCTCTCGCACCGCATGCGAGGCAATGCGCAGCCAATGGGCTCTGTTGGGCTTAGAAGTGGAGTTGGTTGAGTTGCCGGTGGGCAAGACGTTCCCGCAGCCCGGCAAGGCCGACCTGGCTTATGTGGCAGCCGCCGTCTGGGAGCCAATCATCGACGCCCGAAGAATCCTGGGCCCGCGCGGGTTGGCAGGCAGCACCAATCAGATGGTGGGCCTGGGTTTGCGTCGACTCGAAGAGTCCAAGAACTGGCGTGATGCGCGGGATCGGCTCTTGGACCTGCACTTCATCTCGAATACGGAGTTACCGATCCTCCCGTTGTGGCAAATGGTCGACTCCTTCGCGCATACCAAGAAGCTGTTGGGAGTGGGCTCCGACATCGTCTCCCTGTACCAGAACGCAGAGAAATGGCGAATGACACGATGATTGGAAACCGGCTTCGATTTCAATGCGTTTCATGTCCTCGACGTCCGATTCAGGCAGCGTTTGCACTCGCTTGCGTGATGTTCGTCGGATGGGGCACTCCGGTGACGGGCATCGAGCCCGATTCGGAAACAACATCCATCGAGGAGGTGACCGCTCCAGAGTCGACGGCGATGCCAAATGCGGTTGGCGACCCCGCGGAAGCCTTGCTTGCTGATGACGCGGTGGACGGTGACGGTGACTTGATTGCGTCACCTCAAATGTACGATGGCGAGCGGCCACCGTTTGACTTTGACCCCTACCGGGTCTTGATCTGGGTCGCCTCTGATAGCCAAAGACTGAACTTTGCGAGCATGGAACCGCTGGTTCGCAGGCAGTTGGATCGAGACTTCCGAGCGCTTTGGCGTGTTGCCATGGCGCCAGCACCCGCGGCGATTGCAACCGCCGCGAGTCGGTCAATCGAGACCATGACATTCGGATCCATCGCGGCCACGGACCCGGTGATCGCCGTGAAGCGTGACCACAAGGACGTGGTTCGCATGAAGTTTGCCGGCGATGTGGGACGCTACACCAAATCGATTTTGACCACACAAACGCGTGCCGACGAAGTCAAGTCGCGTCTCACGGTCTCGCTGGATTCCCCGAAGAACCAGTGGTGGAAAATCGTCCAGATTGCGGACGGTGACGCCCTGTCAGTGCGTGATGCTTGGTCGGATCCGGACACCGAAGCGATTCTGGTATCGCGTGGGATTGCGGATGCGTTGGACGACCCGAAGGCAAAGATCATCCCACCACCGATTTCCGGCCAAGTGAGCAAAGCCGCCGAAGAGTACGACAAGATCTTTGTGGTTCATGTTTCCACTCAGGGCACCAAGATCGAGGTCGCGGCGACGGAGTTTGAATGTTTGATGCGCCACTTCGGTGCCGTCTCGCGTGTTTCTGTCTCGCGATTGAGTGATGTGCCCACCGCGGTCGCGTGGACCGTTCGGTCCTCGTTTCGGCCCGTGGTCAGAATCGATGATGCCGGCACGCGATCCGCCCAGGGTTTGGTTCGCGCCGCCGGGTTGATTCGAGACAAAGATTCTCCTGCTCAAGTGACGGTGGGCGATGTCTTGGAGCCAATGGTTCGTAAGAACGATCGCAACGGCAATCCGATTCTCATCGGACCCTTGGACTTCGCTTATTTGTTGGTGACGGAACAAGAGGACGCCAAGGTCGAGATGGATTTTCACTCCGGCCGAATCGGGGGATTGCAGGGTCGCAAGAACAACCGCACGTTTCGCATGGGCGTGATGGTGAATTCGCGGGATGACCACACGAAACTACGCTTGCATCTGAAGGGCAACGCGAATGAGCCGCTGATCGGTTACGAAATCTACGACAAGGAACTCGACTCCAAATCCATGACTCAAGTCGGGCGAACGGATTGGAACGGTCGCTTGATGATCGACCCGATCGACCGGCCTCTGCGCCTTTTGTATGTCAAGAACGGCGGTGCCGTGCTGGCACGGCTTCCGATTGTCCCGGGGCATCACCCGAAGGCGATTGCCGACCTTTCAGGCGACGACATGCGTTTGCAGGCGGAAGCTTACATTCGTGGCGTTCAAAATGCGATCATCGATCTGGTCGCCATCCGTGAGCTTTTCAAGGCACGCATCATGATGCGTTTGGAACGCGGCGAGGTCGATGAGGCCGAAGAACTGCTCGAGAAACTCCGCAACGAGCCAAGCAACGAAAAACTTGCCAACGACATGGGCAAGAAACAGACCATGTTCCTGAAGGCAATCGGCCGCAACCCAGGTCAGCAACGCAAGGTGGATGACCTGTTTTCATCGACCCGGACGATGTTGTCAAAACACATCAACGGCGCGCTATTGCGGGACCTCGAGTCCGCCTTCCTGGACG
>JBCCYK010000152.1:0-15776 GCA_039189905.1 Planctomycetota bacterium | reverse complement strand
GGTATGCCTCGTTAAAGCGAGAGCTTCGCGAGGAGACGATTCCGCCGCGTCGCAACCGCATCAATCCTCGTGTGATCAAACGAAAGATGTCACGCTGGCTCAAGAAAAGACCCCAGCATCGCAAGCCCAAGCCGCTAACAAAAACCTTTGCCGAATCAATGGTTATGAACAAGTGAACGGTATTGCGGTTAAACAATCCTGCTGACCAGCTCGACTGATTACCAAGAATCAACAGGCTACGAGCGGGGTCGCGTTTCTCAGGCGTGTGAGCGAGTTATTCCGCTGCGGACCGTTCATCGCTAGTGTTCCCGGCTCCTGGACATGGAGCAATTGCGTCGCCTTCGCCGCGCTAACCTCCTCGCGGTCCGGCTGCCCGTCTTCCACCTGGACGGGGACCAGGCCGACTTGGCCCTGCCAGACGCTTGTCGCGAACGCCTTGCCCAGCCTGTTGTCGCTTTGTCCGCAATCGCTTCGCCTGGCTTGTTGGCTCTGTAAACCTGGCCCGGAGCGTTGTAGGCAGGTGCTGACCCCAGCGGGTCGCGGATTCATGTCGCATGGAAGGCTCCTACTGTCGAGGTTTCGAGAAAAAGCTGACGCACTTGGCATAGGCAGGCACGTCCCCTGGAATCCCTTAACCAAGCAACACCAAGGATTCCTACAGACTTGTTGAAAATTCCCTGACGACCGATCCCATCCATCGATTCCGCTGTTTCAATGGAGTGATGACTCAGGTCGCCATCACCGCCAAATCGCAGAAGCCCACCGTCGGGTTGCCGACATCCATCAACGTCTCGAAGAACTTGAGCGGGCGGAAAGAAGCGACCAGCGGAGCCTCGAGATCTTCAAGGCGATTGCCACGAGCGTCGGGATGCCAATCGACCAGGCATCGCGATTGGCGGCGGCAGTCGCCGCGCGACGGACTCACTTACGCGCCAGCTTGCGTGGGTTTCGTGCTTGAACCAGCTTTCATGCCTGCTCAGCCGAAACGCGGCAACGCACCCTAAAGCCGCCACTCCTTCTCGACAATCAGACGGGCACCGCGGCGAAAGGTGAGATAGGACCAAGCCCAACTGAGCACGACAAAAAAACGGCGACGAAAACCGGTAAGAAAGTAGATATGCACGACAAGCCACGCGAGCCAGGCCGTGAAGCCCGTGAGTTTGAGTTTCCCGACTTCGGTGATCGCGCGACTGCGACCGATCGTGGCCATGATTCCTTTGTCCACGTAGGCGAATTCCAGGCGATCCCTGCCAGCTAGGTCACGCAGAATGTTGGCGGCGAGGAATCGTCCCTGTTGCATCGCGACGGGTGCGAGTCCGGGAAGAGCGCCGCCTTCGCTCGCAAAGTGGGCTTGGTCACCGGCGACAAAAACGTTCGAGTGGCCGTCCACACTCAGATCTGGTTTGACTTTGACGCGGCCCATTCGGTCCAGCTCGAAACCCAGTTTCTGACCGAGACTGGATGCCTGGACGCCCGCGGCCCAGAGCACCGTTGCCGAGCGAATGCGTTCGTCGCCGACCTCCACCCCATTCTCATCGACTTTGTTGACTCGGCTGGACGTCCAGACCTGTACCCCAAGACTCTCGAGATCTCGCGTGGCCCGGCTAGAGAGCTTAGGCGAAAACATGGACAAGATGCGCGGCCCGCCCTCGATCAGAATCACGCGTGCGAGCGTGGGCTCGATGCGTCGAAAGTCGCGTGCCAGCGTGAATCGACTCATCTCACCGATGGCACCTGCCAGTTCGACACCCGTCGGCCCACCCCCAACGACCACGAAGGTCAACAGACGCCGCTGTTCGTCGGCATCGCCGGAGCGTTCGGCCGATTCAAAGGCGGTCAAGACACGACGTCGGATTTCGGTCGCTTGTTCTAAAGTCTTTAACCCCGGGGCGTGGGTTTCCCACTCCTTGTTTCCGAAATAGCTGTGTTTTGCTCCGCATGCCAGGACCAAATAGTCGTAGGGCACGTCGCCAAAATCCGTCTGCACGCGACGGGATTCCAGGTTGACGGACGTGACAGCGCCCTGCAAAACGCGGGCATTTTCCTGTGCCGACAGAACGCTTCGAATCGGCGCCGCGATGTCCGCCGGGCTCAAACCAGCCATGGCGACTTGATAGAGCAGCGGCTGGAAAAGATGGTGGTTTCGTCGGTCAATCAGAGTGACATCCACGTTCTTGGCGCGACGAAGTCCCTTGGCCGCGTTCAAGCCCGCGAAGCCGCCACCCACGATGACGACGCGTTGCTTTTCGTCCATGAACAAATTCTATCAAGGAACGCGAAAACCACGAGTGGGACATCTTGAAGAAGCAAATCGACTGGAAAACAATCATTCGCTGTCGTTCGTAGATGATTGCGACCTCATTTTTCGCGCACCACGGAGTCCCATGAACGCACCGCAGATGGACGATCAGATTGCCAAGTACTCGCAACTATGCAGCCGGTTGGCGGACGAAGTTGGACGGGTGTTGGTGGGCCAAGACACCATGGTTTCTCGACTCTTGATTGGTTTGCTGACGGGTGGCCATGTTCTACTGGAAGGAGTGCCGGGATTGGCCAAGACGCTCACGATCAGCAGTCTGGCCAAAGCGATTCAGACCGATTTTTCTCGCATCCAGTTCACGCCCGACATGTTGCCGGCCGACGTGATTGGGACCGAAGTCTTCAACCCCAAAGATGCAACGTATTCGGTCAAGCAGGGCCCGATTTTCTCGAATCTGATTTTGGCGGACGAGATCAACCGCGCCCCGGCAAAGGTCCAAGCGGCTCTTTTGGAGGCGATGCAGGAACGTCAGGTCACGATTGGGACCGAGACTTTTCGCTTTGGGCAGCCGTTCTTAGTGATGGCGACGCAAAACCCCATCGAGCAAGAGGGGACCTACCCGTTGCCCGAAGCCCAGGTGGATCGTTTCATGCTCAAGACGACCATCGACTATCCTTCGCGCGATGACGAGCGCAAGATCGTGGATCGAATGGGAAGTGGCAAACCGATTCCGGAGGTGTCACCGGTTGCCGGCCCCGAGGAGTTGCTGGAGGCTCGCAGCACGGTCGACAAGATCTGGGTGGACGACAAGGTCCGCGATTACGCCGTCGATGTTGTGCGGGCGACACGCGACCCCAATGAACTCAACGTCCCGTCACTCGAAGGGATGATTGAAACGGGAGCGAGCCCCCGAGCCTCCATTTTCATGTTGAAGGCCGGAAAAGCACACGCGTTCCTGGACGGTCGCAACTACGTGACGCCGCACGACATGAAATCAATGGCGCCGGACGTTTTGCGGCACCGGATGGTGCTGACCTACGAGGCCGAAGCAGAAGGAAAGACGGTCGATACCGTGATCAGGACCATTCTAGACAATGTTCCGGTGCCGTAGACCGATTGCTGGTGATGGGCGCAACCGCGTCAGGTACGCAACCCGATTTCATTCCTTCCCGTTGAACCATCCTGGTCGATGCTCCCCCGCGAAGTCCTTCATCGTGTTCGCGAAATCCAAGTCCGAACCGGTCGTCAGGTCGCTGACGTGCTGGCGGGGCAGTATGTGTCGGTCTTTAAGGGACGCGGGATCGAGTTTGATGAAGTGCGTCCCTATGTGCCCGGTGACGATGTTCGCACCATCGATTGGAACGTGACCGCCCGCACGGGCGAGCCGTTCGTCAAACGCTATGTTGAAGATCGCCAACTGACCGTCATGGTCATGGCCGATGTTTCAGCTTCCCAAGATTTTGGGACCGGCACACGAAGCAAGCGAGAAGCAACCGCGGAACTGAGCGCCCTCTTGGCTTTCTCAGCGACGCTTAACGACGACAAGATCGGCCTGGCGCTGTTTCATGGCCAGATTGAACAGTACATCCCGGCGCGGAAAGGTCAAAAGCACTCATTGCGCGTGATCCGTGAGGTTCTGGCACACGGGAATGTGAAGTCCAGCGAATCGCCGACGCGTCGTCGCTGGCTTCCATTCGGGCAGCGACGTGCATGGTGGCGAAACGGACGTCAGGCGACCAATATTGCGGGCGCTCTGGAATTCCTGATGTCGGTCAGCAGTCGCAAGGCCATCTGCTTCGTGGTCAGTGATTTCCTGGACGAGGGCTACCTGGACGCGATGCAAAGCGCGAATCGAAAGCACGATGTGATTGCGGTTCTGGTCACCGACCCGAGGGAGCAAACGGTTCCGAACGTCGGGCTGGTGAATCTCAAGGACCCCGAGACCGGACGTGTCGCCCTCTACGACACGGGCTCCCGTGCCTTCCGTGACTCGATCCACCAGGAAAGCGAAACGCGTGTTTCGAATCTCCGTCATGCCTTTGGACGTGCAGGAATCGACTTCATTCATATCGATGCGCAGCAGGATGTGGTCGACCCACTCGTGAAATTCTTTCGCATGCGCGAGCGGAGGATGCGACGATGATTCGGGAAGCCTTCCTGTCACTGGTTTTCGTCGCGTTTTTCACCGAGGCTGTGTCGGCCGAGTCGATCCAACAGGAACGGCAGTCCGGCCCAGTCAAGATCACACTTTCAATCGACCCCAAAGACCCGTTGATCGGAGACACGATCACGTTGACCATCCAAGTCGTTGCCGAGAAGGACGTGGAAGTCTTGATGCCTGACTTCGGCGAGGCACTTGAGCGGTTTTCGATCGTCGACTTCGCGCCACGCACGTCCATTGATGATGAAGGACGAACGGTATCCAAGCAAACCTATCGGCTGGATCCGCCCGCCTCCGGAAAGAACGTCATCCCACCGATTTTGATTGAGTATGTCGATCGTCGTGAAGGACAGAAGCCGTCACCGGAAGATCTAGATGCTTATGAAGTCTTGACGGATCGAATCGTGTTTGAGGTTCAGTCCGTCTTGCCGACGGACGCCACCGTTGACCTTCATCCGCCACTAGGAGAGCTTGCCCCGCGTCCAACGGAGTCACAATCGCGATGGCCCTGGTTCATGGGCGTTCTAGCCCTCGGTGCTTGCATTGCCAGCCCTTTTGTTGTGAGAGCAGTCCTGGCATCGCGACAACGAAGTCGCCGACGGTCTGCCTACGAGGTCGCACAGGCGCGCATGAACGCTTTGTTGTCACAGACCCGAGAAACGCCAGAACAGATCGACCGGTTTTATGTTCAGCTTTCGGACATTGTTCGACGTTACATCGAGGACCGGTTCGAGATGCGGGCCCCAGAACTGACGACGGAAGAGTTTCTCGATTCGATTGTCGATTCCCCTGACTTTTCGGGTGAGCACCAAGGGCTATTGCGCGAGTTCTTGAGGCAAGCGGACCTAGTCAAGTTTGCCGGTATCGCGCCGACCGACCACGACACCAACACGACGATTGAGAAGGCGAAACGGTTCTTGGAGGAGACGCGCGTGAGTCAGGAACCAATCGCCGCGCGTGGTCCCGCGCCTGCGATGGAGGGCGTCTCGTCATGAGCCTGGAGTTTCGCGATCCTGCCTTCTTGCTCTTGGGACTACTCGTGCCATTGGTGTATTGGCTTGCGGCTCGAACCCCATCGGTGCTGCGTTACTCTTCACTCTCGATTCCTGATCAAGGGAAACGTTCCTGGCGCGTCCGCGTCTCCTGGTTGCCCGCTGCCTTGATGGCGATTGCTTTTGGCCTGCTTTCGTTCGCCTTGGCCGGGCCACGCACGCCGGACGCTCAAACAAAGGTCAGTCGTGACGGCATCGCGATCATGATGATCATGGACCGTTCCGGATCGATGCAGGCGCGGGACTTGGTACGCGACGACTACAGTGTGGACCGCCTGACAGTCGTGAAGGACGTCTTTGAAGCGTTTGTGCTGGGAGAGGAGGCCGGAGAAATCGAAGCAGGGCGTGGACGACCGGATGATGCGATTGGCTTGATCGCATTTGCAGGTTATGCCGATAGCCTTTGTCCCTTGACCTTGGACCACGGCAGCTTAGCGTCCATCTCAGCGGACTTGGAGATCGTCGCCCAACGCGATGAGGATGGGACTGCAATTGGCGACGCACTTGCCTTGGCCGTGGAGCGACTTCGCCGTAGCAAAGCGAGCTCCAAGGTCGCGATCCTGTTGACCGACGGGGTCAGCAACGCGGGCACGGTCGATCCCGAGCAAGCTGCCGAGGTTGCGGCTGCGATCGGCGTGAAGGTCTATTGTATCGGCGCTGGCACGCAGGGCAGCGCTCCGTTCCCGTCCGTCAATCCGTTCACTGGGCGAAAGGAATTGCGATTGATGGACGTTGACTTGGATGAAGACACCTTACGCATGATCGCTGACAAGACGGGCGGGCAGTATTTTCGAGCGACTGAGCAGGCCTCACTGGCAAAGATCTACACGGAGATTGATCAGCTGGAACGGACTCAAGTCACCGAGTTTCGCTACATGCGTTATCACGAACACTATGCAATGCCGCTTGCATTCGGTTTGGCGATGCTTGGAATGGCGGGCCTCGTGGGAGGAACCGTGTTGAGGACCTTGCCATGACGCCAAACTTCCCACGGGATTTTCGTTTTGCATCGCCCGATTGGTCGGTTGCGATTTGGCTGGTGATCGCGGTGGTGGCGTTCTTACTCTGGCTGCAACAACGGCGTTCGAGCGTGCTGCAGAGTTTTGTCTCGCCCCTCATGCAGGCACGCCTGGTCTCGCGGCCCGCGACGCCGAGCCAGATCCTCTCGATCCTTTGCCTGGGAGTCTCGGCCGTCTGTTTCGTCATCGCGTTGATGCGACCGCAATTCGGACTGACCTACATCAAGTCGCCGCGTGTTGGCGCGCAGATCATGTTCTGTTTGGACGTGAGCAAATCGATGTTGGCGGAGGATGTCGCTCCCAATCGCTTGGAACGCGCCAAAGCCGATATCCTGGATCTCATTCGCTTCCTCGATGGGGACCAGGTGGGTTTGATTGGCTTCGCGGGGCGCGCGACAGTGCTGTGCCCCCTGACGACTGACTATGGGTTCTTCCAGCTGATCTTGCAGGATGCCAATCCCGGCAGTGTCGGTCGTGGTGGCACGCGGTTGGAAGAGCCTTTGCGGAAAGCCATGGCTGGTTTTCGAAGCGAGAGCGACGTCTCGAGGCTTGTCGTCCTGATCACGGATGGAGAAGACCATGACTCGCATCCCTTGGACGCGGCAAAGGAAGCGATCGAACGCGGCATTCGTGTGATTGCCATCGGTTTTGGTGATGAAGCGGGCAGCGAGATTCGTTTTACCGATCCGGCAACGGGCGCTTTCACGACGGTCAAGGACGACGACGGCGTCCCCGTTGTGTCTCGACTGGATGGTGAGCTGCTGCGGGAACTGGCGCTCGCAACCGAGGGCGTCTACATACCAGCGGGCGTCGGTAGTTTGGATCTGAAATCCATCTATGACGTGCATATCCAACCACTCGTGCGCGGGCAGATGGAATCGGAAGGGCGTGCGGTCCGACGCGAGGCTTTTCAATGGGCGATTTTGATCGGCATGGTGTTCCTGCTTCTGGCGGTGGTTTTGAGGACGGGCGGAATGGTCGTCGCCGGAGATGAAACCCGTCGTTCGGTTTCATCGAGTGCCGCGGCAATCCTCTTCGCATGCAGTTTGCTTCCAGGTGGGAACGTCGTCGGCGAAGACGCGTTGGTCGAGGGTGCTTCCGAGTCAAGCGTTGAGGAAGAGTTGGAGCCGCGGGATGCGTACAACTTGGGGCTCTCACAGATTCAGAAGGACCTGGAGCTTGCAGCGCAGTACCTGACGAGCGCCCGGAACGAGGCGGGCTCCGACGGCGAGTTGAGATTCCGCGCCACTTACAACATGGGTTGGGTGGAGGTAAATCGGGCGGACGCAACAATCGAGGATGAGCCGCAGACTGCCTTGGAACACTTGCAGCGAGCCGCCGGTTGGTTTCGCGATGCCATTCGTTTACGAAGTGATGACACCAAGGCACGCCATAACTTGGAGGTGGTCTTGCGCCGCATCATGGAATTGCGTGACCAGATCGATCAGAAAGATCCAGCCGATCTCGTCCAGGAGCTGGAAGCGAGTATCCAAGCACAACGAGCATTGATCGCGGAGATCCGCGGAATGGTCGACGCCATCGAGCGATCCGATGACCCCAATGCCAGTGAGCGCTATCGTCGAGAGTTCCAGCAGCTAGCTGTTCGGACCCGCACGGCGCTCTCCGATTACCAGGACGTCCTTGGTTTGGCCTCCGCCGAGATCGATGCAATTCAGTCCAAGACCGAATCGGAGCGTTCCCCGGAGGAGAGTATCCGCTTGGTCCAGTTGGCTGGCGTGTTGAACCATTTGAATGACGCAAACCAACGCTTGGGTCAATCACGAAGCCAATTGAGACGCGGCCAGGCCTCGCGAGCCTTTCGGCGTGCGTCTCACACGCTGCGAGCTCTCAAGCGCGCACGAGATCAACTTCGAAATCCGCTCGAGTTTCTCGATGCTCTCCTGGCTGACGCGATTGCCATCGCGCGTGAGACGTCGCTCAAGACGCTGGATGAAACGCTGATCGCCGGCACGAACGAAGGCCAAAGTCCGGTACCGACTTGGGTCACACAGGAGTACTTGCTAGAGGGTCAAACGGATCTGTCCCTTCGGACCGATGAACTGACAAGGCAACTCGAAGCCGGACTCACTGCCTATCAGGAACGCGCGGCGAATGATGCCTCAACCGCCGCAGGAACTAGCGCGCCAGGGCAACAAGCAACGTTGGAGCCCCAACAGAAGCAGTTCCTGAAACAGGTCCAAGAAGCGTTCCCATTTCTCAAGGAAGCCAATACGGCGTTCGAGTCGGCGGTGGAGGATTTGACCGCATCGAAGTTTCGCGAGGCAAGCGAAGTCCAAGTCACCGCGATCGAAGCCCTTCAAGCCGCCCGCGAGCGATTCGCCGATATCCGGGCGCTGATCGAGATGGCCTTGTCACGACAGCTGGATTTGCGGGATGTCCTGCAGGCGGCGAGCAATGACGACGGTACTTCCGAGGGCCCAGGTCTTGATCCCGAGAAGGGCGTGAATGAAGAACAAGATCCTGGCGATGAGCAGCCTCCTGCTAAGGAGAAGGAACCTGCGGAGCAAAAAGAACGCGTGCTTTCGAAGGAAATCATCGACCTGGTGAAAGCCGAGCAATCGCAGAACCTGGAGCGAATGTCGCGACTTAAAACCATGGTGGACGGGGAGATTGCGCAGCGGTCCAACAACGAAGATGACAAATTAGAGGACGATGCCGAAAAGGCGTCGTCGGGGCGTGGCGAATCCGGCGAACAACAGGATCCAGAGCGGCAGCGATTCGAGATAGCTCAGGCATTGATCGATGCGGGAATGCAACACATGAAGGCCGTCAATTCGAAGTTCGAAACGCCGGATTCTTTGCGAAGTGCGGAGGAAGCGGTCGACACGTTGACCGAACTGCGCCGTCTTTTCTTTTCATTGGTGGAGCATCTCCAGGACACCGCTCGCCAGCAAGCGGAATTGAACGACGAGACCGAACTGGCCGTTGGAAAACAGGCTGAGGAAACGGATGCGGCCGGCGGCGATGGCAACGCTTCAGAGGCAGCCAAGCTGCGATCGAAGCAATTGGAGTTGTCACAGATGTCGGAGGAGATTGCAGCCGCGCTTCGGCAGCAGGCTCAAACGCCGCCTGATCCCCAAGACCAGCCTGTTGAAAGGCAGTCCGTTGACGCGCAAACAGCCCAATCGCAAGTGTTGCAGGAGAATGCCGAACGAGCTGGCCGGGCAGCAGTCTTGGTGTCGGAGGCCAAACTGCAGATGGACCAAGCAAGCGAGCAACTGTCTGCGGAAAGTTCCCGTTGGGTTGAATCCCGTCCCAGACAGGACGAAGCTTTGCAGAAGCTGATCGAGGCGCTGCAGCAGCTCCAACCACCGCAGCAACAACAACAGGATCCAGATCAAAGGCAGCAACAGGATTCCCAGCAGTCGCCGGGCAGCGAAGACAATGGGGAGGACGACGCTTCGCAGGCTCAGCAGCAAGCGCAATCATCGCAGGGAGAAGGCGAGGAGGAGAACGCAAATGAAAACGAGGCGATGGACCCGGCACGGATTCTGCAGGCCGTACGCGATCGTGAGGCGCAGCGACGCCGTGACAAAAACGAACGTCAGACGACGGGCCAAGTGCCAGTCGGCAAGGATTGGTAGTGAGTCGCTGTAAGATGAAACGATTCTTGTTTTTGACGTTCCTGTTCGTCTGTCAAGCGATGGCTGTTTTGTCGCAAGACATCACGGTGCGTGTCGCCACCGGGGAACCGCCTCACTATGTCGGTGTCGGCGTGATTGTCCAACTGACCGTCGAGGGTTTGGAGGCGAAACCGGAGCCCGTTTGCGAAATCGAGAACCTTCCGAATGGTTTTCGAGCGAGCCTCTTGGGGCTCAATCCGCAAGTCATGCGGCAGTTGTTCCAATCCCGCAACGGCATCCAGACGCTGGAGCGGGTCACGTACAACATCCAGTATCGCATCACGTCGAACCAACCCGGTGACTTTGATCTGGGGCCTTTCAAGATCACGCAAGGCTCCACGGAGAAGGAAGTCGATGGACTCACGATGTACTTTCAGGACGTCCCGAAGACGGACGACATGCGAGTCAAGTTGGTGATGCCAAAGACCGCGTATCCGGATCAGCGTGTTCCGGTGACCGTCGAATGGTGGTTCGCGGGCGATCTTGAGAACCTCAATGAGTTGAGCATCTACTCGCCCCTGTTTGACGACTTTCGCTTTGGCCCGGACCAACCTGCCCAACGCGGGCGGTCTAGGATGCCCATTCAAACCGCAGACGGCGACGCGGAGCTGTCCGCGTCGGCGCGTCGTGAATCGGAGGGCGATCGAACCTTCACCGTGCTATCGGCGCAGCGAACATTGATACCGGATCGCCCTGGCACGTATACGATTGAACCGATCGTCGCGACGGTTCAGCTGGTGACGCAGTGGCAACAGCGTCGTTCACGATCGCTGTTTGACGATGCCTTCTTTGGGGGTGGCGGCCGTCGACCTGCCAAAGTGGAACGGTTTCGAGCGTCGGGAGAACCGATTTCGTTTGAGGTGAAACCCTTTCCAATCAATGATCAACCCGAGAGCTTTGCAGGCATGGTTGGCAAGGGATTCTCATTGGAGGCTGCGGCGGACCGAACGGTTGTTCGTGTGGGGGATCCCATCCGTTTGACACTTCGTCTGCGTGGTGATGGCAATGTGGACGGTGCCAGCATGCCCCCGTTGTCCGCAAACGGCGGTCTCGATCCCCGTTTGTTTCGATTGCCTGAAGGCGATCTTACGGGGGCGATCCAGGATGATGGCGTCAAGGAGTTTGTGGTTTCGATCCGGGTCAAGGAACAGACGGTCAACGAGATTCCGGGGATCGCCTATTCCTGGTTCGATACCGACTCGGAACAGTATCTGACGACCCGTTCAGATCCGATCGCGCTGAGGGTCGATCAGGCAGTCTTGGTGGGTGCTGATTCCGTGGTAACGGGCCAGGCTGAATCACCATCGACCGAGAACGTCGACAGCGGGAACGACGCAATGCCAGCGAAGGCGAAACGCGCGTTCACGCTGACGGGCGCGGACCTGGCGATTGAAAGCAACCCAGCCAGGTTGCTTCGAAAGCCAAGAGGCTTTTTGGGAAGTGCGACCGTTCAGGCGATGACCTATGGTGCGGGAACACTCTTGCTGTTCTTCGCAGTTTGGGATCGTCGCCGCCAACAAGTGGATCCTGAGACGCGGCGACGACGCGAGATCATCCGCGACCAAAGACGTCGGATCACGGACGCCAAATCAAGCGACGCCAAGGCGGCGGCTCGTGAGATCTCGGATGCCTTGCGATTGGTCATGGCAGAGCTGCCAAACAGCGACCGATCGATGGCCGATCCCGTCGTGTCTCGCTGTGAACGCGCTCTCTTTCAACCCGATTCCACAGGCGATCGCGACATCAGTGGCGAATTGGCTGACGAGGCTATCCGAGTGATTGAGCAGATCACCAAAGGGGCTTTGTCGTGAGGTACTTGATAATTGGAGCTGTCTTGTTGGCTTTCGGAAGTTCAATCCTAGCGGCGGATGCGAACGTCACGCCGGAGACCTGGATTGCCAACGCCGCGGCGGCGTACAAAGAGGCCTTGGAGACCTCTGATCGCAACCATCAGATCGAGCGTTTTCGAACGGCGGAAACTTGTTTCTCACAAGCGATTGCTGCCGCGTTCGACTCGACCAACGGGGAGCTGTCGGTCGACGCAGAACTGTACGTCAACCTGGGCAATGCGGCGCTGGGTGCGCAGCGTCTCGGCCCTGCCGTGGTGGCATACCGACGTGCGCTGCTCGTCGATCCCAACCACAATCGCGCGAAGCAGAATTTGGAGCACGCGAGGAGCCTGCTTCCAGAGTGGGTACCCAAGCCCGACAACGAGATTTCGATGGGCTCGTTCTTTGACGGGATGCAACGTGTCGTGGCCGCAGATTGGCATGTCATCGCCAGCGTCGCCTTTCTGTTGACGGCGATCTTCACAGTCGCTTATCTGCGCTTTCACATGCGGGGAATGAAGACCGCGTCCATCGCTTTTAGCGTGCTGTGGTTGGTGGCCTTTGTTGGTGGTTTTGCGCGAACGGAGGTTCCGGAGCCGGTGGTGGTGGTCACAGTACCCGAAACCGTGGCTCGTTCAGCCGACTCCAGCCAAGCGCCGCCAAGGTTTGCAAACCCATTGCCCAGCGGCACGGAGCTTCGTGTCTTGGAAGATCGCGGTGACTGGCTACGAGTCAAGCTCTCTGATGGACGTGAGGTTTGGGTCACTGCCTCTGCCATTGAGTCGGTCTAACGACCCACCTGTTGTTTCGACCCAATTCGATGTGACGCACGTCTTCGGGGCATGTTGACTAAATCTAAGTTTTAGAAGGCACCGGGGTTGCGTGATCGCATTTCAATAACAGTCTGCATATCAGCCGAATCGCGTTAGCGACCGGTTACCACGCGATTTACATCGTGTTCTCAGAACCGTGAGCTAACGAGATCGTCCAGCTTAAGACGTAACTCATCGGGACGTTGTCACGGGAATGGAACGGGAAATCGTGCTCGTACTCAGCCGCGGAGTGGCGGTACTCGTACTCCTACTCGACTCGTTGCTGTGTCGAGTTCGAGTACCGCTTCGCTGAGTACGAGGTACGAGTACGATTTTCAGCGTGACCGAGAGTTTTTGCCTGTCTTGCTAAGCTGGACGCTCTCCAACGCTCAGCGGATTATGCAATATCCGGGCTAAATTTCATCCGGGCCCTAACGGGCCCGGCTATGAATGTGCCGCCACTTCGTGGCTGAAAAGCGCAACCTCAAAACTGACGCGTCGGGTTAGGACTAAACCGACCAGCCTTCAAGAACTTCCGCCTGGTTCAATCTGCCGAAAGTCTTGGCGACTTTCGCTACTTCACCAGAACACATCAAAGATCGACACTGTGCCGAATAGCTACTTCGTCCGAAAACGATACCAGTAAGCGCCATCGTTCAACGGCCCGGCGGGACGCCCGCCCACCGTGATCCAGCCGGGATCTGCGAGCAGGTAGTAGGTTGTCTTGGGCGCAAGTTGCGGAAGCGGAAACGTGACGCGGCGCGAGCCCTCGGAAGGATCGTTTCCATCCAGGGTCGATTCCCAGACCGGGTTCTGTGGATCCGGTACGCGATAGAGACGCAGCGTTTTCCCTTCCGAGCCTCGGAATGAAACGGGCTGATCGAAATGGAACTGGAGGTCCGTATCGACGGACACATTCATCGCAGCCATCGCCGGGACACAGCGGACATACCCGGGGAGCACCATCCGCAGGCGGTGGAAGCCCCAGCCTTCTTGAAAATCGACCGGCGGCTCGCGCCAACTTGCGGGCATCGTCGTTCTATCCTGAGCAAATCGAAACCAATGCTCCGATAGCTGTGTGGCCCGCCTCGGATAACTGGACGCCAGATCTTGTGACTCGGTTGGATCGTCCTTGATGTTGAAAAGACTCCACGGACCGTCGCTGATGCTCACGATCTTCCAGTCGCCCAAGATCAGCCCGCGACTGGTCTGGTTGAAGCTCCAAAAGATCTCATCATGAACGTCAGCACCATCGGGGACCTGATCTTCCAGAGTCGGCATCATGGAATGCCCGTAAAGAGGCTCCAGTCTTCGTGCACCGTCCGATGAAGGATAAGCCTGCCCCGTGATATCGAGCAGCGTCGGGTACAAATCTGTCACGTGGAAACGCCCATGGCGGACCTCCCCTGGCAGCAACCGACTACCGGCGGGCCAACGCATGATGCAAGGCACGGATACGCCACCTTGATACGCGGATGACTTGTACCATCGGAACGGTGTGTTTTTGAGGAAGGACCAACCGTTGGAAGCGAACGGCATCGAATCAGCTTCCCACGGGATCTGTTGATCGTACGTGTGAATGTCGCCGTTGCTGTAAGCTCCTCCGTTGTCCGCCAGGAAAACAACAAGCGTGTTACCAGCAACGTCCTGTTCGTCCAGCAAGTTCAACAGACGCCCCACGTTCCAATCCACACGTTCTAGCATGCCGGCATAGGCAGCCATGCGGCGGGCTTCTTGAAGCTGAGTCGACCTTGGCATTTCACGCCAACGTCGAACCTCACCCCCCGGTTCAACCATGGTGTAACGATCATCGATGATCCCCAAATCCTGTAGCTTCTCAAATCTTCGTTGTCGCAATTCATCCCAACCGGCCTCGTAGCGACGGTAGTACTTCTCAACCAATTCTCGCGGTGCATGTAAGGGCGTGTGTGGAGCGTTGTACGCCACGTAGGCAAAGAAGGGGCGCTGTTCGGACACGGAGGCACGAATATTGTGCATCGCTCGGTCGGTGAAGGCATCTGTCGCGTACCAATCCTTGTCAACCGGCAGCGGAGTGTCACGGTCATTTTGAATCGCATGCTTCCGGCCTTCCTTTCCGGTCCAGCTGTTGATGGCGCCACCCAAGAAGCCGTAGAAAGAATCAAATCCCGCGTCCAGCGGGTTTCCGGGTTGATGCCATTTTCCGACGAGGGACGTGGAGTAGCCGGCTTTGCGCATCAACTTCGCAACTGGCAAAGATCGACGGTAGTTGTCGGACTGACTGTGCGTGTGCCCGGTCATCAGGCTCGTGCGCGTGACAACACACATCGGATTGACCAGGAAGTTGCTAAATCGCACACCCTGCTGGGCCAAACCATCTAGGTGGGTGGTGTCAATCTCACCGCCATAACAACCCAGGTCCGAAAATCCCACGTCATCGACCATGATCAGCAAGACGTTTGGTAGTCCGTGGTCGCCTTGATCGCTGGCACAGGCCACCGAATGACTCAATAGCAAACCGATAACGAAAGCTGCAACGACAGCGACATCCTGCTGCAGTGCGTTCGGCTTCGTGGTACCTGCCCGCCGGGCACAGAGAGATCTTAACGGATCAAGATCCGAGTTGGTGGCGCGGCGTTCTACAAGCATCGACCTTCCCAAGTTGTTGCGGCGTGCGTATCAGTAGCTGACCCATCAAGCGGGCCAATGATCGCGTTGACCGAAATGTTCACCTTCATTGACACTTTGTCCCATCGCGAGCGGGCGAACGTTCACTCGCACTGAGTGTCATCACCACGCTTCCAAATCAATCGCGGGATCGTCTGTTTCCGAGACCCAGCGTTTCAATCGGGCGAGAAGCCGCTCGCGTATCATCTGGTGCTCTGGTGACGTGGCCAGATTGCTCATCTCGTCGGGATCGGCCTCCAAATCGTAGAGTTCAAACTCGGGGACCTCACCACCCAGTTCCTGCGGATCCATCTCGGCGAGAACCTGGAACGCGCGTGGGTGGGTGTCACGCC